>NZ_JARAVL010000016.1:91815-180885 GCF_033792725.1 Streptomyces sp. PA03-5A
CAGTCGGGTGGCAGCGTGTCGGGCATGTCCCCGCTGCGCACCGCCCAACTGGCCGGGGAGCAGCAGGCCGCCCGGATCGCCGACCTGGCCCCGCGGCGTTCGTGCTGCCGTCCGCGGACGGGATGTCAGTCCTTGATCTCGCAGAGGAGGGCACCCGAGGAGACGGAGGAGCCGACGTCCGCGGTGAGGCCCTTGATGGTGCCGGCGCGGTGGGCGTTGATGGGCTGCTCCATCTTCATCGCCTCCAGCACCACGACGAGGTCGCCCTCGTTGACGTGCTGGCCCTCCTCGACGGCGATCTTGACGATCGTGCCCTGCATCGGGGAGGTCAGGGAGTCACCGGAGGCGGCGGAGCCGGCCTTCTTGGTGGCGCGGCGCTTGGGGCGGGCACCGCCGGCGGCGGCGGTGCGGGCCAGGGTCATGCCCAGCGAGGCGGGCAGGGAGACCTCCAGCCGCTTGCCGCCGACCTCGACCACCACGGTCTCGCGGCCGGGCTCGGCGTCCTCCTCGGCGTCGGCCGGGGCGGCGAAGGGCTTGATGTCGTTGACGAACTCGGTCTCGATCCACCGGGTGTGGACGGTGAAAGGACCGGGCTTGCCGTGGACCTCGGGCGCGAAGGCGGGGTCGGCGACCACCGCGCGGTGGAACGGGATGGCGGTGGCCATGCCCTCGACCTGGAACTCGGCCAGGGCGCGCGCGGCGCGCTGCAGGGCCTGCTGCCGGGTGGCGCCGGTGACGACCAGCTTGGCCAGCAGGGAGTCCCAGGCGGGGCCGATCACGCTGCCGGCCTCGACACCCGCGTCCAGACGCACACCGGGGCCGGTGGGCGCGTCGAAACGGGTGACGGTGCCGGGGGCGGGGAGGAAGCCCCGGCCGGGGTCCTCGCCGTTGATGCGGAACTCGAACGAGTGACCACGCAGCGGCGGGTCGTCGTAGCCGAGCTCCTCGCCGTCGGCGACGCGGAACATCTCGCGGACCAGGTCGATGCCGGTGACCTCCTCGGTGACCGGGTGCTCGACCTGCAGACGGGTGTTCACCTCCAGGAAGGAGATGGTGCCGTCCGTGCCGACCAGGAACTCGCAGGTGCCGGCACCGACGTAGCCGGCCTCCTTGAGGATGGCCTTGGACGCCGCGTACAGCTGGGCGTTCTGCTCCGGGGTCAGGAAGGGCGCGGGGGCCTCCTCCACCAGCTTCTGGTGGCGGCGCTGCAGGGAGCAGTCCCGGGTGGAGACGACCACGACGTTGCCGTGGCTGTCGGCCAGGCACTGGGTCTCCACGTGCCGGGGCTTGTCGAGGTAACGCTCGACGAAGCACTCGCCGCGGCCGAAGGCGGCGACGGCCTCGCGGACGGCCGACTCGTACAGCTCGGGGACCTCGTCCAGGGTTCGGGCGACCTTCAGTCCGCGGCCGCCGCCGCCGAAGGCGGCCTTGATCGCGATCGGCAGGCCGTGCTCGCGCGCGAACGCCACGACCTCGTCGGCGCCCGACACGGGGTCGGGGGTGCCGGCGACCAGGGGCGCTCCGGCGCGCTGGGCGATGTGGCGGGCGGCGACCTTGTCGCCGAGGTCACGGATGGCCTGCGGCGGGGGACCAATCCAGGTGAGCCCGGCGTCCAGGACGGCCTGGGCGAAGTCGGCGTTCTCCGACAGGAAGCCGTAGCCGGGGTGGACGGCGTCGGCCCCGGACTCGGCTGCGGCCGCCAGCACCTTGGAGATGTCCAGGTAACTGGTGGCCGGGGTGTCACCGCCCAGCGCGTACGCCTCGTCGGCCACGCGCACATGCAGCGCGTCCCGGTCCGGCTCCGCGTAGACGGCCACGCTGGCGATCCCGGCATCCCGGCAGGCACGGGCGACGCGGACTGCGATTTCACCGCGGTTGGCGATGAGCACCTTGCGCACGATGGCTCCCTCCTTGAAACAAGCAGAGTTTAGGTACTGGCGACACTTCGTGCCGAGGCACCCCTGGGGGTGAGCTTGCCCACACGGAGGGTGATACGGGCCCCCAATCGAGACCCGGATGCCTTGGCTTCCTACGGTAAAGCCCCATTTATCCCGGTGCTTGAGGCCCTGGGGTGTGGGCCGGGTCACCGTCCTCCACCGTGACCGACGTGGCGCTTTTTTTGTGGGAACTCCACGAAGGCCCGGGGAAATCTTTGCCGGACCGGCGCCCCATACGGGTGGCGCCGCGCGGACTCTTGCCGCAACTCCTACCCGTTAGTAGCGTTCGGCCCACGAAATACCGCCGGTAATGGGGTCCTGGGACAGGGGGCGCGGAGTGCGCAGAAGTGTCGCCGTGACGGCGGCTGTGTTGTTGGTCCTGGAGGCGTTCGGCTTCGCCTTCGTCAACTGGATCATGGGCATAGCCGTGCGCCACCAGCAGATGTCCCTGGCCGGGCTCGATCCGGACGCCATGGCGGTGGGCGCGTGGGCGGCCGGTGTGCTGATGGCGCTCTTCCTCATCGGCTGCGCCGTCGTCCTCGTCCGCATGGCGCAGCGCGACCGGGCGCCGGGCCGCTTCGGCCGGATCGTGCTCATCGTGTGCGCGGTGACCCACGCGGTCCTGGGCGCGGGCCTGGCGGCCCCGGTCGGCTGGGCCGCGTTCGTGGGGATGATGGTGATCCTGGGGTTCGTGGTGCTCGCCCTGGTGCTCTACGCGGGGGAGGAGGCCCCGGCCTCCGGTCCGGCCCCGGGTCCGGCCTCCGGTTCGGGCGACGAGCCCGGCGGGAGCACGCCCCCGCCGCCGGTGGCCCCCGCCGCCGTCTGAGCGGGCCGGCCGGGCCGGCCGGCCGGTCCGGTCAGACCCAGAAGTCGGTGATGCGCAGGTCCAGCTCGGCGAGCAGACGGCGCAGCAGCGGGAGCGAGATGCCGATGACGTTGCCGTGGTCGCCCTCGATGCCTTCGACGAACGGCGCGGAACGGCCGTCGAGGGTGAAGGCGCCGGCCACGTGCAGCGGCTCGCCCGAGGCGACGTAGGCGGCGATCTCGTCGTCGTCCGGGGTGCCGAACCGCACCGTGGTGGAGGCGGTGGCCGAGACCCGGCGGCCGGTGGCGAGGTCGATGACGCAGTGGCCGGTCCGCAGCACACCGGAGCGGCCGCGCATGGACTTCCAGCGGGCCGTGGCGTCCTCGGCGTCGACCGGCTTGCCCAGCGCCTGGCCGTCCAGGTCCAGGACGGAGTCGCAGCCGACGACCACCTCGCCGTCGGAGAGCTGGGCGGCGACCACCGAGGCCTTGGCCTCGGCCAGCACCCGGGCCAGCTCGGCGGGGGTGTCCGCGCTGATCGCGTCCTCGTCGACGCCGCTGACGACGACCCGCGGGTCGAGCCCGGCCTGCTTCAGCAGTCCCAGGCGCGCGGGGGAGGCGGAGGCGAGGACGAGCGGGCGGGGGCTGCGGCTGCTGTCGGTCATGCCCGTCATCGTAGTCAGCCGCGCCAGGCCACCAGGGCCGTGATCAGGGGGACGGCGACGGCGATCACGATCATCGCGCGGCGCAGCATCGCCTGCGCCTGCCGCATCTCCTCGGGCGGTTCGTCGGACGGGTCTGACCACAGCATGCCGTCCAGGTTGCGCCGTGGCGGACGCCCGCGCCTGAGTACGGATACTCAGGCGCGGGCGGGCATGCGGACCATTTCCGTCCGCTCCGTGCTCAGTGCGGCCAGTAGGTGGCGCGCCAGGCCGCCGGCGCCGGGCGCAGCATCCGCCCGGGGACGTTGCGCGCGGGGGAGGCCCACTCGTCGGACGCCCGCGGGCCGTCGGCGGGCCCCGCGGCCGCCGCGGCCCGGGCCTGGACGAGGGCCACGACGGCCGCCAGCTCCTCGGGGGTCGGGTTGCCCCGTTCGACCTTGATCACCATGGCTGGGCGCGCTCCTTACAGGGGGATGTTGCCGTGCTTCTTGGGGGGCAGGCTCTCGCGCTTGTTGCGCAGCGTCCGCAGCGCCTTCACCAGGTGCGTGCGGGTCTCCGAGGGCAGGATCACGCCGTCGACGTAGCCGCGCTCCGCGGCGACGTAGGGGTTGAGCAGGGTGTCCTCGTACTCCTGCATCAGCTGGGCGCGCAGCGCCTCCGCCTCCTCCGGGGAGCCCGCCTCGGCCAGGGTGCGGCGGTGCAGGATGTTGACGGCGCCCTGGGCGCCCATGACGGCGATCTGGGCGGTCGGCCAGGCCAGGTTGAGGTCGGCGCCGAGGTGCTTGGAGCCCATGACGTCGTAGGCGCCGCCGAACGCCTTGCGCGTGATGACGGTGATCAGCGGGACGGTCGCCTCGGCGTACGCGTAGATCAGCTTGGCGCCGCGCCGGATGATGCCGTTCCACTCCTGGTCGGTGCCGGGCAGGAAGCCGGGCACGTCGACGAAGGTGACGACCGGGACGTTGAAGCTGTCGCAGGTGCGGACGAAACGCGCCGCCTTCTCGCTGGCGTTGATGTCCAGGCACCCGGCGAACTGCATCGGCTGGTTGGCGACGACGCCGACCGGGTGGCCCTCGATCCGGCCGAAGCCGGTCACGATGTTGGGCGCGAACAGCGCCTGGGTCTCCAGGAACTCGCCGTCGTCCAGGACGTGCTCGATGACCTGGTGCATGTCGTACGGCTGGTTCGCCGAGTCCGGGATCAGGGTGTCGAGCTCGAGGTCCTCCGCCGACACCTCCGGCTCCGCCTCCTGCGGGAAGGCCGGGGCCTCCTGGAGGTTGTTGGACGGCAGGTAGGACAGCAGCGCCTTGACGTACTCGATGGCGTCCTTCTCGTCGCCGGCCATGTGGTGCGCGTTGCCGGAGACGGTGTTGTGCGAACGGGCGCCGCCCAGTTCCTCGAAGCCGACGTCCTCACCGGTGACGGTCTTGATGACGTCCGGGCCGGTGATGAACATGTGCGAGGTCTGGTCGACCATCACCACGAAGTCGGTGATGGCGGGGGAGTAGACCGCGCCGCCCGCGCAGGGGCCCAGGATGAGCGAGATCTGCGGGATGACGCCGGACGCGTGGGTGTTGCGGCGGAAGATCTCGCCGTACAGGCCGAGCGAGGTGACGCCCTCCTGGATGCGCGCGCCGCCGGAGTCGTTGATGCCGATGACCGGGCAGCCGGTCTTCAGCGCCCAGTCCATGACCTTGACGATCTTCTCGCCGTAGACCTCGCCGAGCGCGCCGCCGAACACGGTGAAGTCCTGCGAGAAGACCGCCACCGGGCGGCCGTCCACCGTGCCGTAGCCGGTGACGACGCCGTCCCCGTAGGGGCGGTTCTTCTCCAGGCCGAAGTTGGTCGAGCGGTGCCGGGCCAGCTCGTCCAGTTCGACGAAGGAGCCGTCGTCCAGCAGCAGTTCGATGCGCTCACGCGCGGTCAGCTTGCCCTTGGCGTGCTGCTTCTCCACCGCGCGCGCCGAGCCGGCGTGGGTCGCCTCGTCAACGCGGCGGCGCAGGTCCGCGAGCTTCCCCGCGGTGGTGTGGATGTCGATCTCCGGCTCGGCCATGGGAGGCGGCTCTCCTGCTCTCGTCGGGTCGTTCTGAGGGTGTGACGTGACTGGCGAGTAATGCTGTTTTCGTAGCGTAACCGCGCGGATGCTGCCCGGTCAGTGCGGCGTTGGCCACACTCCACTCCCAGGGTCCGCCTTCCCGGCCGCCGCGTCGTCCCGGGCCCTGGCGGGCGCGTCCACGGCGATCCGGAGGGCAGACCCTACGCTGGGAGGTATGACCTCGAACCGCTGGTCCGACCTCGAGCGGCCGCCGCTCAACGCGGCCGCCCTGCGCCGCGCGATCGTCACCCCCGACAGCCTGTGGACCGACCTGGACGTGGTCGGCTCCACCGGCTCCACCAACAGCGACCTGGGCGCCCGGGCCCGGGAGGGCGCCGCCGAGGGCGCGGTGCTGGTCGCCGAGGAGCAGTCCGCGGGGCGCGGCCGCCTGGACCGCCAGTGGCGGGCCCCCGCCCGCTCCGGGCTGTTCTTCTCCGTGCTGTTGCGGCCGGCCTCCGTCCCGCCCCGGCGCTGGGGCTGGCTGCCCCTGCTGGCCGGTGTGGCGACGGCCACCGCCGTGGCACGGACGGCGGGCGTGGACACCGGGCTGAAGTGGCCCAACGACGTGCTCGTCACCGTCGACGGCGAGGAACGGAAGACCGGCGGCATCCTCGCCGAGCGCGTCGGCGACGACGCCGTGGTGATCGGCATCGGCCTCAACGTCACCCTCCGCGAGGAGGAGCTGCCGGTCCCGGCCGCGGGCTCGCTCATGCTCGCCGGGGCCAAGGTCACCGACCGCGACCCGCTGCTGCGCGCGGTGCTGCGTTCCCTGGCCGACTGGTACGGCGAGTGGCTGCGCGCCGACGGCGATCCGGCCGGCTCCCGGCTGCAGCAGGCGTACGCCGCCGGCTGCGTGACGCTCGGCCGCACCGTGCGCGCCGAACTCCCCGGCGGGGGCGAGGTCGGCGGGCGGGCGGTGGCCGTCGACGACGACGGGCGGCTGGTCGTCGCGACCGGCGAGGGCGAGCGGGCGGTCGCCGCGGGCGACGTCGTCCACGTGCGGCCGGCGGGACAGTGAGCCAGGCCACACCTGCCGTATTGTTGAGGCGGCAGCCTCCGACGCGGTGATCGGAAGGGCCGGTGCGCAGGGACCCAGGAGGGGGCGGGCGGTGACCGTGGACGACGCGAGCGACCTCCCGCCGCACGAGGAGCCGGGGGGGCCTCGTCGCGAACAGGCGGAACACGAGGAGCGCGACGAGCGCGAGGAGCCCGAGGAACGGGGCGGATCCACCCGGTCCCACGCCATCGAAGAGGACCCGATCGCACTGCGCCTGGAGCACCTGATCCTGGGCTCCGGACGGCACTACACACCTTTTCAGGCGGCCCGCAGCGCCGGCGTCTCGATGGACCTCGCCGCCCGGTTCTGGCGCGCGATGGGCTTCGCCGACATCGGCCAGGCACGCGCGTTGACCGAGGCCGACGTCCTGGCGCTGCGCCGCCTGGCGGGTCTGGTCGAGGCCGGGCTGATCAGCGAGAGCACGGCGATCCAGGTCGCCCGCTCCACCGGCCAGACCACGGCCCGGCTGGCCGAGTGGCAGACCGACTCCTTCCTGGAGGAGCTCACCGAGCCGCCCGAACCCGGCATGACCCGGGGCGAGGTGGCGTATCCGCTGGTCGAGCTGCTGCTGCCGGAGCTGGAGGAGTTCCTCACCTACGTGTGGCGGCGCCAGCTGGCCGCCGCCACCAGCCGGGTCGTCCGCTCGGACGACGAGGAGGCCGTCGACCGCCGGCTGGCGGTCGGCTTCGCCGACCTCGTCGGCTTCACCCGGCTCACCCGGCGGCTGGAGGAGGAGGAACTCGGCGAGCTGGTCGAGGCCTTCGAGACCACGGCCGCCGACCAGGTGGCCGCGCACGGCGGACGGCTCATCAAGACCCTCGGTGACGAAGTGCTGTTCGTCGCGGACGACGCCGGCACGGCCGCCGAGATCGGCATGCGGCTGATCGAGACGATGAACGGCGACGAGACGATGCCGGCGCTGCGCGTCGGCATGGCCTTCGGCACCGTCACGACCCGCATGGGCGACGTTTTCGGCACCACGGTGAACCTGGCGAGCCGGCTGACCTCGATAGCGCCACGGGACGCGGTGCTCGTCGACGGCGAGCTGGCGCAGGCGCTCGTCGCGGCGGGCGAGGCACCCGAGTCGGAGGCGGAGCTCGAGCCCGGGTCGGAGGAGAAGTACCGCTTCGGGCTGCAGCCCATGTGGCGGCGGCCGGTGCGCGGTCTCGGCGTGGTCGAGCCCTGGCTGCTGAACCGCCGCGGCGGCTGAGCGGGCACGCCCACTACGCTGGCGGTCGACGGTTCACGATCGTTAACAGCGACCCGGAGGTGGCGGCGCGATGGCCGAGCAGCGGTTTGGCGAGTGGGTGGCGGTACGCAGGCACGGTGACGCCGGGCGGGTGGCGGAACTGGTGCTGGACCGGCCCAAGGCGATGAACGCCATCTCGACGGACATGGCCCGGGCGGTCACCGAGGCGTGCGCGGCGCTGTCCGCCGACCGGTCGGTCAGCTGTGCCGTGCTCACCTCGACCCACGAGCGGGCGTTCTGCGTGGGCGCCGACCTGAAGGAGCGCAACTCCTTCACCGACGCCGACCTCGCGCGGCAGCGCCCGTACACGCGGGCCGCCTACACGGCCGTGCTGGAACTGCCGATGCCGTCCGTGGCCTCGGTGCACGGCTTCGCCCTCGGCGGCGGGTACGAGCTGGCGCTGGCGTGCGACGTGATCGTCGCCGACCCGACGGCCGTCGTGGGGCTGCCGGAGGTCACGGTGGGCGTGATCCCCGGTGGCGGCGGCACGCAGTTGCTGCCGCGCCGGGTGGGCGCGGCCCGGGCGGCGCAGCTGATCTTCACCGGGCGCCGGGTGCCCGCGGCGGAGGCGCTGGCGCTGGGTCTGGTGGACGTGCTCGCGGAGCAGGGGCAGGACCGCGTGGAGGCGCTCGGCCTGGCCTCGCGGATCGCCGGGAACTCGCCGGTGGGCCTGCGTGCGGCCAAGCGGGCGCTGCGGCTGGGCCAGGGCACCGACCTGCGGACCGGGCTGGACGTCGAGGACGCCGCGTGGCGCACGGTCGCCTTCTCCGGGGACCGCACCGAGGGTGTCGCGGCCTTCAACGAGAAGCGCGACCCGGTGTGGCCGGGTGAGTGATTGAGGCGGAAAACGACCGCGCCGACGGGCGCGTAACGTGCGGGGCCGTGCGAACGTCGCAAACTGGTAAAAAGTCTGCGGGCGACAGGAGACGGGCGCATGAACGGCACCGGCGGGGACGCTCGACTGCGCGCCGTCGCCGAACTCGCGCGGGCGGTGGCGGCGGCGAAGTCGCCCATGGAGGCGGCCGTCGCCGCCGCGTCCTCGGCGCGGATCGCCCTCGGCGGTTCCATGGCGGCGATCTCCCGCTGGGAGCGCGACCGGGGACGGCTGCGGGTGCTGGTCAACGACGGGGACCTGGCGCCCGGCGAGGAGCCGCAGCCCGTCGAGGAGGTGTACTCGGTCGCGGACTTCCCGGAGATCGTGGAGTTCCTGCACGCCAAGTGGACCGAGGGCGGCGAGCCGCACGCCTGGATCGAGACGGCCGAGGGCCCGGCGGCGGGCCGTACTGGCGCCTACTGCCACCAGCGGGTGGCCACGCTGCGGCGGCGCGGCCGCACCTCCTGCGTCGTCGCGCCGATCATGCTGCACGGGCTCGCCTGGGGCGAGCTGTACGTGGCCCGGGGCGCCGGGCGGCCGGTCTTCGACCGGGACGACGCCGAGTTCGCGACCGTGCTCGCGGCGCTCACCGCGGCCGGGATCGCCCAGACCGAGCGGCTGGCGGAGGTGCGCCGGCTGGCCTTCACCGACCCGCTGACCGGGCTGGCCAACCGGCGGGCGGTCGACCAGCGGCTGGAGGAGGCGGTGGAACGGCACCGGGCCGACGGGACCCCGGTGAGCCTGATGGTCTGCGACCTCAACGGGCTCAAACGGGTCAACGACCAGCTCGGGCACGCGGTCGGCGACCGGCTGCTGGTCGGCTTCGGCTCCGTGCTGTCGCTGTGCGGGGCGGCACTGGAGGGCAGCCTGGTCGCGCGGCTGGGCGGCGACGAGTTCTGCCTGCTGTCGGTCGGGCACCGCGCGGAGCAGGTCGTGGCGGTCGCCGAGGAGCTGTGCGTGCGGACCAAGTGGCTGGGGCTGGGCGACGGGGTGGCGGTCGGGGTGGCGTCCACGGACGCCGAGATCGGCGTGGTGACCTCGGGGCGCCGGCTGTTCCGGCTGGCGGACGCGGCCCAGTACCGGGCGAAGGCCCTGCACTCGGTGGAGCCGGTGGTCGCCGGGCGCGGGGCGCCCGAGGACCCGGTGGTCCGGCTCGCCGACCAGCCCGCGGGCCATGACGTGGAGCGGCGCCGCTTCCGGGGGCGGGACTGAAGCCGGCCCGGGGCCCGGGGAGCGCACCATGGGACGGGCCGGCGGGTGCGGCGGGGGCCGCGCGGAAGAGGCCCGTCGGGCACGTGACAGGTTGCGATTCAGTCCGTAGGGTTCGTGAATATGAGTATGCATAACGTGGTGATCGGGGCCCACGGGGCCGCGGCGGAGGACGTGCTGGCGGTGGCCCGCGGTGGTGCGCGGGTCGAGCTGTCGGCGGAGGCGCTGGCCGGGATCGCCGCGGCGCGCGAGGTCGTGGAGGCCCTGGCGGCGAAACCGGAGCCGGTCTACGGCGTCTCGACGGGCTTCGGCGCGCTCGCGGTGCGGCACATCAGCCCCGAGCTGCGCGTGCAGCTGCAGCGCAGCCTGGTGCGCTCGCACGCCGCCGGCATGGGCCCGCACGTGGAGCGCGAGGTGGTGCGCGCGCTGATGTTCCTGCGGCTGAAGACGCTGGCCTCCGGCCGTACCGGTGTCCGTCCGGTCGTCGCCGAGACGATGGCCGCGCTGCTCAACGCCGGCATCACCCCCGTCGTCCACGAGTACGGCTCCCTGGGCTGCTCCGGCGACCTGGCACCGCTGTCGCACTGCGCGCTGGTCCTGATGGGCGAGGGCGAGGCGGAGGGCCCCGACGGCGTCGTGCGCCCCGCCGCGGAGCTGCTGGCCGAGCACGGCATCGAGCCCGTCGAGCTGCGCGAGAAGGAGGGCCTGGCCCTCATCAACGGCACCGACGGCATGCTCGGCATGCTCGTGATGGCCATCGACGACCTGCGCCGGCTGTTCACCGCCGCCGACGTCACCGCCGCGCTGTCGATGGAGGCGCTGCTGGGCACCGACAAGGTGCTCGCCCCCGAGCTGCACGCGATCCGCCCGCACCCCGGCCAGGCGGCCAGCGCCGAGAACATGCGCCGTGTGCTCGCCGGCTCCGGGCTCACCGGGCACCACCAGGACGACGCACCGCGGGTCCAGGACGCGTACTCGATCCGCTGCGCCCCGCAGGTGGCCGGCGCCGGCCGGGACACCGTGACGCACGCCATGACGGTCGCCGACCGCGAGCTGGTCTCCGCCGTCGACAACCCGGTCGTCTTCGCTGGGGGTACCTCCCAGGCCGAAGGCTCTGGGGGAGGGAGGGTGGAGTCCAACGGCAACTTCCACGGCGCCCCCGTCGCCTACGTGCTGGACTTCCTGGCCATCGCGGCGGCCGACCTCGGGTCGATAGCGGAGCGGCGCACCGACCGGCTGCTGGACAAGAGCCGTTCGCACGGCCTGCCCGCCTTCCTGGCCGACGACCCGGGCGTGGACTCCGGCCTGATGATCGCCCAGTACACGCAGGCCGCGCTGGTCAGCGAGAACAAGCGGCTCGCGGTCCCGGCCTCGGTGGACTCCATCCCGTCCTCGGCGATGCAGGAGGACCACGTGTCGATGGGCTGGTCGGCCGCGCGCAAGCTGCGGCAGGCGGTGGACAACCTGGCCCGGATCGTGGCGGTCGAGCTGATGGCCGCGTCGCGCGCCGTCGAGCTGCGCGTGCAGGGCAGCGAGGTACTGGTGGCCGCCCCGGCGACCCAGGCCGTGCTGAAGGCGGCGCGCGAGGCCGGAGTGGGCGGCCCCGGTCCGGACCGCTTCCTGTCCCCGGACCTGGAGGCGGCGTACGACTTCGTGCGCGGCGGCGGTCTGGTGGCGGCGGCCGAGTCGGTCACCGGCCCGCTCGCCTGACCCCCACCCCGACACCGACACCGCCCCGGCCTCCGGCCGGGGCGGGCGGGTTCCGGGGCGGCAGTGCCTAGTACATCTCGCGGGCGCGGCGGCTCGCGTTGATCACGAGCGCCGCGCCCAGGCCGAGGAAGGCGGTCCCGCCGACCAGGTACGGCGTGGTGTCGACGCTGCCGGTGTCCGCCAGGTGCTGTCCCGGGTCGGTGCCCGACCCGGTGGTGGCGGTGGAAACGGACGATTGCGCGCTCGTGTTCGCCGTGTGCTCGGCACTGGCGGACGCGTTGGGCACGAAGTACAGGGCGCCGAGGACGGCGGCAGCCGTGACGGCGACGAAGGCGGGTGGACGGTGCGAGGTCAACGGATCCCCCAGCGGTTGCGGCGACTTGACCGTGAAGGCCGATGGTAGTGAGACAACCGCCGCTGAGGGAAGTTCGACCCCGGAACCGGAGCTTCCGCGGGTTCGCGGAGGGCCGCCGCGGGTATCCTTCCGCGCGGAAGCGGACTGCCTGCGCAACGGGGGCCGTTCCCCCGCATACGCTCCGTCACATGAGCACTACTGACATCCCCACCGGGGAGAGCGGGCCGCGCTACGTGCGGCTCCAGGTGGAGCTGGTCCTGGAGATCACCGGGTCCGGCGAGCTGACCGACGCCGCGCTGGACCAGATCGGCGGCGACGAGTACATGCCGGACGACGAGCGGCAGCACGCCGAGGCGTCGGTGCGGCAGGACGAGTCGGAGGCGCTGGCCTACCTGGTCGATCCGTTCGACCTGGTCACCAGCGTGCCGGGGATCGAACTGGTGCAAGCGTCCTGGTCCTGTGCCCACACCGAGTACGACCCCGACTCCGACGAGTGGGACCTCTACGACGACGAGGTGGACGACGAGGTGGACGACGAGGCGGACGAAGCCGACATCGAGGAGGAGGAACCGCAGGGACGCTGAACGCGTCTTCGGCAGTGCGTGACTCACCCGCCCCGGGCCCCTCACGGGTCCGGGGTTTCGCACGGGCCGCGTGACCGCGCCCATGTCACGTGCGTCACGCACGTGTTCTTCCCCACACTTCCCGGGGTGGGGGAACGGACCAAAGACCCTGGCAGTTCCTGGACGTACGAGTGAGGCTCGATCGAGGGCCGTGGCCCGCGACGCACGCGGGCCGGGGGAAACGCGTACCGGAAGACATTGGAGATCTGTGTGAAGCGCGCCGAGACCGGCACAGCCACCGACACGAGTCCCTCGCGCAAGCGGCGAGCCGGGCTGGCAGCTCTGGCGCTGCTCGCCGTCGGGGCGATCTCGCTGACCGCCTGCGGGGGGGACAAGGCGGGCACGGCCGGTTCCGACAACAACGCCAAGTCGCAGGCCTCGGTCGACGAGCAGGCGGCCAAGGACTCCTCGGACGCCCGAATATCGATCACCCCGAAGACCGGCGCCAGCGACGTCAGCATCAACACGGGCGCCAAGGTGCAGGTGACCGACGGTGAGCTCACCAGCGTCACCATGACCTCGGTCGCCGACGGCTCCGCCGTCAAGGGCACGATCTCCGCGGACGGCTCGAGCTGGGCGCCCGACGGCCCGCTGAAGCGGGAGACCCAGTACAAGATCGCCGCCAAGGCGGAGGACGGCAAGGGCCGCAAGGCCGCCGAGAACTCCACCTTCACCACGGTCACCTCCGCGCACAGCTTCATCGGCTACTACACGCCCGAGAACGGCCAGACCGTCGGCGTGGGCATGCCGGTCTCGATCAACTTCACCAAGGCGATCGAGGACAAGAAGGCCGTCCAGTCGGCGATCGCGGTGACCTCCAGCAGCGGCCAGGAGGTCGTCGGCCACTGGTTCAACTCCACCCGGCTCGACTTCCGCCCCGAGTCCTACTGGCAGGCCGGCTCCACCGTCACGCTCAAGCTGAACCTCGACGGCGTCGAGGGCTCCTCCGGCATCTACGGCGTCCAGGACAAGACCGTCAGCTTCAAGATCGGCCGCAGCCAGGTCTCGACGGTCGACGCCTCGACCCACCGGATGAAGGTCGTGCGCGACGGCAAGGTCATCCGCAACATCCCGATCTCCGCCGGCTCGGACGAGAACACCACCTACAACGGCCAGATGGTGATGTCGGAGAAGTTCACCGAGACCCGGATGAACGGCGCCACGGTCGGTTTCACCGACGACGACGGCAAGGGCGAGTACGACATCAAGGACGTGCCGCACGCCATCCGCCTGACCACGTCCGGCACCTTCATCCACGGCAACTACTGGGGCGCCGACTCGGTGTTCGGCGCCGTCAACACCAGCCACGGCTGCGTGGGCCTGAACGACACCAAGGGCGCCAAGGACACCTCCACCGACGCCTACTGGTTCTACACGAACTCGATCGTCGGCGACGTCGTGATCGTGAAGAACTCCAAGGACAAGACCGTCGACCCGGCGAACGGCCTCAACGGCTGGAACATGAACTGGAGCGCCTGGAAGGCCGGCAGCGCGGTCTGAGACCGCTCCCGCCCCGGACGGCGACAGGGGCCCGGAACCATGAGGTTCCGGGCCCCTGTGGCGTCCTTCGCGCCCTCCTCGCGCGGGCCGTCAGTCCTTCGTGCCGTCCACGATGACCGGGGAGCCGTTCGCGCCCGTGCCGCAGGGAACCGCGTACACGGGATTGGACTTCGCGGCCTCGCGGTAGGCGTCCAGGCACTGGTTGTACAGCACCTTGTCGCTCAGCGACCGCGCGATGATCCGGTTGGCGCTCGCGATGCCCTCCGCCTCGATCCGCTTGCGCTCCGCCTCGGCCTTGGCCGTCCTGGACGCCTCGACGGCCCGCTCGGTGGCCTGCTGCTGCTGGATCTTCTTGTCGATCTGCTCCTGCAACTGGTCGGAGGGCCGCACGTTGCGCAGGTTCACCGCGGTGACGTCGATGCCGCGCGGGGCGAGGCGCTGCTTGATCAGGGCGTCGATCTCCGACCCGATCCGCTCGCGGGCGGAGGCGTACCCCTCCTCGCTGCTGTGCTTGGCGAAGACGTTGCGGATGATCTCGCGGCTGTCCGGCATCACCAGCCGCGACTGGATGGCCTCCTCGTTGCCCGCCAGCCGGTAGAGCTCGACGGCCTTGGCGGGCACCACGGCCCACTTGATGGTCACGTCGGCGTAGAGCACCCCGCCCTGCGAGGAGCGCACCTCGACCACGTCCTTGTCATGCAGATCGAGGTCGACCGGGCGCGTGGAGAACGACGTGACGTCGGTGAACGGCGACCTGAAGTGGATGCCGGAGGTCAGCGGGGAGCCGACCTTGCCGAAGGTCACCGGGACGCCGACCTCGTAGGCGCTCACGACGTGGACGCACGCGAAGACGCCGGCCAGCACGCCCGCCAGGGCGCTGAGCGCCGCTCCCAGCTTCCAGCCGACGGAGCTCTGGCCCCGGGCGACGAAGAACAGCACGACCGCCGCCGTGAGCAGCAGGATGGACAGCACGAACACAGGGATCCCCCTCCGGAACACGGACCGGCGCCGCCCCCCGGCCGCGCCGCGCAGCGCATCGTAACGGCCCGAGGTGACGGTTCCGTACCTCGTGTGACGAGCTGTGACGAGCCGTTGCGAGGCTGTCGCCGGGTCCGGACGCGGGCCCTGGCGGGGCGGCGCCCCGGCGGGCTACCGCGTCCGCAGCGCCTGGGGGTCGTCCAGGACGGAGCGCACCACGCTGTACGCCGCCCCGAGCAGCACGCCCTCGCGGCCCAGCCGGGACACCCGCACGGCGTCCGTGCGCCATTGACGGTCCGTCACGCGGCGGCCCAGCTCGCGTTCGACGGCCGAGCGCAGCCACGGCGCCAGCGAGGCCAGGGTGCCGCCCAGCACGACGGCCTGCGGGTCCAGCAGGTTGACCGCGCCGCTCAGCGCGATCCCGAAGGCCTGCCCGGCGGCCGCGAGCGCCTTCAACGCCGCCGGGTCCCCCTCCACGGCGGCCGCCTGGAGGGCCTTGAGCGCGTCCGGCCGCTCCGGGGCGATGCCCGCGGCCCGCAGCACGGCCTCCTCGCCCGCGTACTGCTCCAGGCAGCCGCGGGCCCCGCAGGAGCAGCGCGGGCCCGTCGGGTGCACGGGCACGTGGCCGAGCTCCCCGGCGAAGCCGCGCGCGCCGCGGAACAGCCGGCCGTCGACGACCAGCGCCGCGCCGATGCCGATCTCCGCCGAGACGTGCACGAAGTCGGTGACGCCCTCGTGGCCGCCCAGCCAGAGCTCGGCGAGGGCGCCGAGGTTGGCCTCGTTCTCGACGGTGACCGGGATGCGGGCTCCGGCCAGGCCGTCGGCCCCTGCCCGGTCGAACCAGCCCGCGGCGTCGACGTCCTCCCAGCCGAGGTTCGGCGCCCGCATCACGACCTGCCGGTCCCGGCCGACCAGGCCCGGCACGGCGAGCGTCAGTCCGGCCGCGCTCAGTCCGGCGGCCCGCGCCTCCTGCCGCACCTCGCCGACGAGCGCCGCGAGTTCGCGCAGCACCTCCGGCGCCGGACGGCCGCGGTTGTCCGCCTCGACGCGGGCCCGGGCGCGCACGGTGCCGCGCAGGTCGACCGCGACGGCGGCGAGGTGGTCCACCCCGACCTCGGCGCCGAGGCCCGCCGGACCGGTGTCGTTCAGCGCCAGGGCGGTGCCGGGGCGGCCGACCGTGCCGGGGCGCTGGGTGCCCAGCTCCACCAGCAGGCCGGCCGCGAGCAGCTCGTCGACGAGGGTCGACACGGTGGCCCGGGTCAGCCCGACCTCGGCGGCGACGGCCGCGCGCGAGACCTCGCCGTGCTCCGCCACGGCTCGCATCACCAGCGCCAGATTCCGCCGTCGCAACCCCGCCTGCGACCCCGGCCCTTCCGCCACGCCCCGGTCCCCTTCCGCTCTCGTCCGTCATCCGTCCTGGTCAACGTCGTCCTGCCCCCACCCTCGCACGCCCCGCCCGGCGGCCGGACCCCGGGCGGGGCGACGGGCTCACCGCACGTCGAAGGAGTCGGCCAGCGCCGCCGCGAGGCGGTCGAGCGCGGCGTCGTCGCGCGGGACGGGGTCGTAGGAGGGGCCGGCCGTGGTGTCCCAGCGGCGGGCGACGGCCTGCGGGGACTCCCCGGTGAGCAGGCCGGCGGCCTGCGCGGCCGCGCCCAGCGCGACCAGCTCGTCCGCGACGGGGATCCGGACGGCCCGTCCCGACAGACGGCGTACGGTCTCCCGCCACGCCGTGCCGCGGGCGCCGCCGCCGATGAGCAGCAGGGGCTCGTCGGAGGTGGTGCCGTCGACCGCGAGCACCTGGTCGAGTGCGGTGAGCAGGGCGTACGCCGCGCCGTCGTACGCGGCCTGGAGGATTTGCCCGGGGGTGGTGTCGTGCCGCAGCCCGGTGAGCAGCCCGGAGGCGTACGGCAGGTTGGGGGTGCGCTCGCCGTCGAGGAAGGGCAGCAGGACCGTGCCGCCGCCCGGCTCGACCGCCTCCCGGTCCAGGGAGAGCAGCCCCGCGATCTTGTCGACGGCGAGGGTGCAGTTGAGGGTGCAGGCCAGCGGCAGCCAGTCGCCGTGCCCGCCCGCGAAGCCGGCGACGATGCCGGTGGGGTCGGTGGGCCGGGTGGCGGCGGGGGTGTAGACCGTGCCGGAGGTGCCGAGGCTCAGCGCGGGCTGACCGGGGAGGAGCCCGAGGCCGAGGGCCGCGGCGGCGTTGTCGCCGGTGCCCGCGCCGACCAGGACGCCCTCGCGCAGCGGCAGCCCGGGCAGGGTGACCCCCGCAGCCTCGCCGGGGCCGAGGACCCGGGGCAGCAGGGCCGGGTCGAGGCCGATCTCGGCGAGCAGGGCCTCGTCGTACGTCTCGGTGTCGGTGGCCCACCAGCCGGTGCCGGAGGCGTCGCCCCGGTCGGTGACGCCGGCGCCGCCGAGCCGTTCGGTGAGGAAGTCGTGCGGGAGGCGCACGGCCGCGGCGGCCTTGGCGGTCTCCGGCTCGTGCTCGGTGAGCCAGGCCCACTTGGTCACGGTGAAGCTCGTGCCGGGCACGCTGCCGAAGCGCTCCGCCCAGTACGCGGCGCCGTGCCGCTCCACCAGCGCGGCGGCCTGCGGGGCGGACCGCACGTCGTTCCAGAGCAGGGCGGGCCGCAGGGGCCGGCCGACCGGGTCGAGGACGACCAGGCCGTGCTGCTGGCCGCCGACCGAGATGGCGTCGGCGCGCTCCGCGTACGGCCCGATCTGGGCGAGCGCGGCGCCGAGCGCACGCCACCACACCTCGGGGTCGGTTTCGCGGCCCGCGCCCTCACTCACCGTGTGCCGGGCCTGTCCCCTGGCCAGCACCTCGCCCGTCTCCACGTCGACTGCGAGCACCTTGGTCGACTGGGTGGAGCTGTCCACACCCAGCGCGATCGGTCCGTTACCCATCCTGCGGCTCCCTTCACAAAGCGGCGATGGCATATTAATTTGTTCAGTGGTCTTACGAATAGGAGCCGCCGCGATGAGTTTCACCCCCACCCCCGAGGACAAGTTCACCTTCGGTCTCTGGACCGTCGGCTGGCAGGGCCGCGATCCCTTCGGCGACGCCACCCGGCCCGCCCTCGACCCCGTCGAGAGCGTCAACCGGCTGGCCGAGCTCGGCGCGTACGGCGTCACCTTCCACGACGACGACCTGATCCCCTTCGGCTCGGACGACACCGCCCGCGAGGGCCACATCAAGCGGTTCCGCCAGGCCCTGGACGCCACCGGCCTGAAGGTGCCGATGGCCACCACCAACCTCTTCACGCACCCGGTCTTCAAGGACGGCGGCTTCACCGCCAACGACCGCGAGGTCCGGCGCTTCGCGCTCCGCAAGACCATCCGCAACATCGACCTCGCCGCCGAGCTGGGCGCCAAGGTCTACGTCGCCTGGGGCGGCCGCGAGGGCGCCGAGTCCGGTGCCGCCAAGGACGTGCGGGTCGCCCTCGACCGCTTCAAGGAGGCCTTCGACCTCCTCGGCGAGTACGTCCTGGAGCAGGGCTACGACCTGCGCTTCGCGATCGAGCCCAAGCCGAACGAGCCGCGCGGCGACATCCTGCTGCCGACCATCGGCCACGCGCTGGCGTTCATCAACGAGCTGGCCCACCCCGAGCTCGTCGGCCTCAACCCCGAGGTCGGTCACGAGCAGATGGCCGGGCTGAACTTCCCGCACGGCATCGCCCAGGCGCTGTGGCACGGCAAGCTCTTCCACATCGACCTCAACGGCCAGACCGGCATCAAGTACGACCAGGACCTGCGCTTCGGCGCCGGCGACCTGCGCTCGGCGTTCTGGCTGGTCGACCTGCTGGAGTCGGCCGGCTACGAGGGCCCGCGCCACTTCGACTTCAAGCCCCCGCGGACCGAGGACATGGACGGTGTGTGGGCGTCCGCCGCCGGCGGCATGCGCAACTACCTCATCCTCAAGGACCGTGCCGCCGCGTTCCGCGCCGACCCGGCCGTGCAGGACGCGCTGAAGGCCGCCCGCCTGGACCAGCTGGCGCAGCCGACCCTCGGCGAGGGCGAGTCCCTGGCCGACCTGCTCGCCGACCGGGGCGCCTACGAGGAGTTCGACGCCGACGCCGTCGCGACCCGCGGGTCCGCCTTCGAGCAGCTCGACCAGCTCGCGATGGACCACCTGCTCGGCACCCGCTGAGCCCCGCGGAAACCGGGTTGCCGCCGGGCCCGGCCCGGCGGCACCCTGCGGGGGTGATCGAACTGCGCGTGCTCACCCCCGACGACTGGCCGCTCTGGCGGGAGCTGCGGCTCACCGCACTCGCCGACGCGCCGCACGCCTTCGGCGCCCGGCTCGCCGACTGGCAGGGCGACGGCGACCGCGAGGAACGCTGGCGCGACCGGCTCGCCCTGCCCGGCTCGTACAACCTGGTCGCCCTCGTGGACGGCCGGCCCCGCGGCATGGCCAGCGGCGTGCCCGGCGAGTTGCCGGACAGCGCCGAGCTGATCTCGATGTGGGTGGCGGGCGAGGCCCGCGGCCGCGGCGTCGCCGACCTGCTGATCCGGGCCGTCGAGGAGTGGGCGGCGGGCACCGCGGGCGTCGCCCTGCTCCACCTCGCGGTCGCGGAGGGCAACACGGCGGCGACGGCGCTCTACGTGCGCAACGGCTTCGCGGACGACGGGGGCCCCGGCGGGGTCATGCCGGACGGGCGCCCCGAGCGCGTGCTGACGAAGCGGCTCGCGGTGGCGCGGGCCTGATCGGGCCGGCGCCACCGGACCCGGTCACCAGGCGAAGGCCTCCGGGGCGGGGCCCGGTCCGGGGAAGATCTCGTCGAGACCCGCCAGCAGCTCCTCGTCCAGCTCCAGGTCCACCGCGCGCAACGCCGAGGAGAACTGCTCCGGCGTGCGCGGCCCCACGATCGGCCCGGTGATCCCGGGCCGGGTCAGCAGCCAGGCCAGCGCGACCTCGCCGGGCTCCAGTCCGTGCTTGCCGAGCAGGTCCTCGTACGCCTGCACCCGCGCCCGGACCACCGGGTCGGCCAGCCCCGCCGCCGACCGGCCCACCTTGGTGCGGGCCCCGCCGTCCTCCCGCTCCTTGCGCAGCGCGCCGCCCAGCAGCCCCTGGTGCAGCGGCGACCACGGGATCACACCGAGCCCGTACTCCTGCGCCGCCGGGATCACGTCCAGCTCGGCGCGGCGCTCCGCCAGGTTGTACAGGCACTGCTCGCTGACCAGGCCCATCGAACCGCGGTTCGCGGCCGCCTCGTTGGCCCGCGCGATCTTGTAACCGGGGAAGTTCGACGACCCCGCGTGGAGGATCTTGCCCTGGCGGACCAGCACGTCCACCGCCTGCCAGATCTCCTCGAACGGGGTGCGCCGGTCGACGTGGTGGAACTGGTAGACGTCGATGTGGTCCGTGCCGAGCCGCCGCAGGCTGGCCTCGACCGCCCTGCGGATGTTGAGGGCGCTGAGCCGGTCGTGGTTCGGCCACGACTCCTCGTGCCACGCCTTCCCGTCCGCCGACATGTTCCCGTAGACCTTCGTGGCCAGCACCACCTTGTCGCGGCGGCCCCCGCCCCGCGCGAACCACGAGCCGATGACCTTCTCCGTCAGGCCCTTGTCCTCGGCGGTGCCGTAGATGTCCGCCGTGTCGAAGAAGTTGACCCCCGCGTCCAGCGCGGCGTCCATGATCGTGTAACTGGTGGCCTCGTCCGTCTGCCCGCCGAAGTTCATCGTCCCCAGGACGATGCGGCTGACCTTGAGGCCGGTGCGGCCGAGCTGTGTGTACCTCATGGAGTACCAGCGAACCTCTTCGAGTGGACTCCCGGCAAGTGCGGTGCCCGGGGCGGGGGGTTGTGGTTGCGGCCGGTGTTTGTGTGCGGGTGCGTTGCGCCTGCGGCGGGCTGCCCCGCCCTCCCTCCCGATTGCCCGGCGTGGTCAGTGCGGGCCTGCGCTCCGTGTGCCTGGGTCGGGGCCGCGCCGGCGCACTCCCCCAGCCTTCGGCCGGGGGGACCCCCACAGCGCTCGCGGTTTACGACCACATCATTCGGCGCCGGGTTCCCCGCTCGTCTCCCCCAGCCTTCGGCCGGGGGAGGGCGGGCGGCGGGGAAACCGCCCGCCGCAGGCGCAAGCAACCCGCACACGACAACGCACCGCAACCACGACGGCGCCGCACCCACGTGCTCACGTGCGCGTCGGCAACCGCACCGTGAAGCAGGCACCGCCCTCGGGGGAGGTGCACGCGGCGGAGATGGTGCCGCCCAGCACCGTGGTGAGGCGGTGGGCGATGGCGAGCCCGAGGCCGGTGCCGACGGGGCGGACGCCGCGGTAGCGGGTGGCGAGGGCGGCGCGCTGGAAGACGACGGTGAGGTCGTCCTCGGTCAGTCCCGGGCCGCCGTCGCGGACCTCGAACACGGCCTCGCTGCCCTCGCCGCCGCCCTCGGCGCGCAGCGCCAGCACGAGCGGGCGGCCGGCCGGGGTGACGCGCAGCGCGTTCTCGGCCAGGCCGTCGAGGAGTTGGCGGACCCGGAAGGGATCGGTGTCGGCGAGCAGCGGGCGGCCCGGGCGTTCGAGGCGGAAACGCACGTCGTGGCGGGCGCAGCGGTCGGCCCAGACGGCGCCGGCGTCCTCGACGAGGGCGTCGAGGTCGGTCGGCGCGGCGTCGAGCCGGAAGTCGTCGGCCTCCAGGCGGGCGAGGTCCAGCAGGTCGTGGACGAAGCGGTCGAGACGGCCCGTCTCGGCGAGCAGGGTGCGGCCGGTGGCGGGGAGGCCGTCGGGGCCGATCACCCCGTCGGCGAGGGCCTCGGCGTAACCGCGTACGGCGGTCAGCGGGGTGCGGATCTCGTGCGACACCGAGAGCAGGAACGCGCGCTGCCGGTTCTCGCTGCGGGCGAGGGCGGTGTCAAGGGCGGTGAGCGCGGCGGACAGTTCGGCGACCTCGGCCGGGCCGTCGTCCGGCAGGGCGAGCCCGCGCTCGCCGGCGGCGAGGCGGTGGGCGGTGCGGGCCGCCGCGGTCAGGGGACGGGCCAGGCGCCGGGCCAGCAGCGCACCGGCTGCGCCCGCGCCCGCCAGACCGGCGGCCAGGGGCAGCGCGAGGGCGACGCGGATGCGGGCGGCGGCGTCGTCGACCGCGGTGAAGGGCTTGGTGAGCACCACCGCGCCGCCGCCCGCGGACGGATGGCCCTCCACCAGCACGGCACGCCCGCCGAGGGCGGCCGTCGCCGAGGCGGAGTCCCCGCCGCGCAGCGCCGCGAGCACGGCCGTGGTGACGGCGGGCGCCGCCGGCCCTGCCGTCGTACCGTCCGGCGCGACCACCGCGAGCTCGACGCCGTTCGACCCGGCCAGCCGTTGCTCGCGTTCGAGCAGCAGGGACGACAGCGCCGGGGTACGGCTGAGCACGTCGGCCTGCCGTGCGAGCCGGTCGCGCTCCTGCGCCTCGGCGGTCGTGCGGATCGTGTGCCACGACGCCAGCCCGGCCAGCAGCATCGCGACGGCCGCCACGGCGGTGGTGAGCAGCACGAGGTTCCCGGCGAGCGAACCGCGAGGGGTCATGCCGGGGCCGGGCGGGGTGGGGCGGCGCTGTAGCCGACGCCGCGGATCGTACGGATCAGGGAGGGGTCGCCGAGTTTGGAGCGCAGCTGGGAGACGTAGACGTCGACCACACGGCCCTCGCGGTAGTCCGGGGCGCCCCAGACGTGGGCGAGCAGCTGGTCACGGGTGAAGACCTGGCCGGGGTGGCCCATCAGGCACGCCAGGAGGTTGAACTCCGTCGTGGTCAGGGTGAGCGGCTCACCGTCGTTGTGGACGGTCCGGCGCACCGGGTCCAGTGCCACCGGGCCCAGGGTGCGCGGGCGTCCGCCGCGGGGCGGGCCGTCCACCCGGCGCAGGACGGTCTTGACGCGGGCGACGAGTTCGCGGGGCGAGAAGGGCTTGGTGACGTAGTCGTCCGCGCCCAGTTCCAGGCCCAGGATCCGGTCGGCCTCCTCGTCGCGTGCCGTGACCAGGAGGACCGGCGTCCAGTCCCCCTCGTCGCGCAGCGCACGGCAGAACGCCGTGCCGTCGAGCCCGGGCAGTCCGATGTCGAGCACGATCGCCACGGGCCGCAGCCGGCGTGCCGCGGCGAGCCCGGAGGGCCCGTCGGTCTCCACGTGGACGCCGAAGCCCTCCCGGGTCAGGTACAGCCGCTGCAGGTCGGCGATGTGCCGTTCGTCCTCGACGACCAGGACGAGGCCTCGTTCTTCCGCCATGGCCCCGATGCTAGCCACCCGGATCCCCGCGGCCCCGCGGGCGGCGGGGATCCTGACACTCCCCGAACATTCCGCCAACGCCGTCCTTGCGTCCGTCCGCCACGATGCGGGCGGTGCCCGGCGGACCGGCCGGGCGGAGGGAGGAACAGGTCGTGGCATTCCCACACGCCGGCGCGGAGCCCGCACTGCTCGGCGCCACCCTGGCGGCGGGCGTCGTCGCGCTCGTCGCCGTCGCCTTGCTGCTGCGCAGGACCCGCCCGCCCCGCACCGCCGGACCCGGTCTGCTGCACCGGGCCGGACGCGGCTGCGCCCGGCACCCGTGGCGGGTGATCGCCGCATGGCTGCTCGTGCTGCTGGCCGCGGTCGCCGCCGACCGGGCCTGGGGCGGTGCGTACCAGGACGACTTCGCGCTGCCCGGCACCTCCGCCCAGACCGGCGCGGACCTCCTCGACGCCCATGGCGCGCCCGGCACCCGGGGCACCGCCTCGCAGATCGTGCTGCGGGCACGGCACGGCGGGCTGGCGGACCACCGGGACGCCGTGGCCTCGGCGGTCGCCCGCGTGGCGGACCTGCCGCACGTCCTGTCCGCGGCCGGCCCGCTGACCACCCCGGGCGCGGTCTCCTCCGACGGCGCCATCGGCTACGTCGGGGTCCGCTTCGACACCAACCCCGCGACCCTCGACGGTTCCTACGTCGCCGAGGTCGACGCGGCGGTCTCGGCGCTGCGCGCCGACGGCGTCACCGTGGAGTACGGCGGTCCGCTGGGCCAGTTGGCGCGGCCCAAGGCGGCGGACCGGGCCTCGGAGGCGATCGGCCTGGCAACCGCGGTCGCCGTGCTGCTGCTGGGCTTCGGCAGCCTCGCGGCGGCGGGACTGCCGCTGCTCACCGCGGTCCTCGGGCTGGGCGCCGGGACGGCCCTGCTGGGGCTGCTCGCGGCGGCCTGGTCCTTCGGCGCCGCCGCCCCCACGCTGGCCACGATGATGGGCCTCGGCGTGGGCCTGGACTACGCGCTCTTCCTGACCACGCGCCACCGTGGGCTGCTGCACACCGTCGACGACCCCGCGGAGGCCGCCGGACGCACCCTCGCCACCAGCGGCCGGGCCGTGATCGTGGCGGCCGTGACGGTGGCGATGGCCCTGGCGGGCCTGTACGCCTCGGGGGTCGTCTTCATCGGCACCCTCGGTGCCGCCGCGGGCGTCACCGTCGCGGTCGCGGCCGTGGCCTCACTGACCTTCACCCCCGCGCTGCTGGGGCTGCTCGGCCGCCGGATCGACCGCTGGTCGGTGCGCACGCCGGTGGACGAACCCGCCCCGGGCGGCGCCGACGTCTGGCACCGCTGGGCCCGCGCCGTCGGGCGGCGCCCCTGGCTCTTCCTCACCGCGGGCGTGCTGGCGCTCGGGGTGCTCACCGTGCCGCTGGCCTCGATGCGGCTGGGGCACGTCGACGCCGGGGCGGGCCCGGCCGGCAACACCGACCGCCGCGCGTACGACCTGCTCTCCGAGGGCTTCGGCCCCGGCACCAACGGCCCGCTCACCGTGGTCGTCGCCCTGGACCCCGACCGCATCCGGACCACGGCCGACCGGGAACGTCTCGCGGCGTCACTGCACGACGCCCTCACCGGCGCCGGCGACGTGGCCGCCGCGACCACCCCGTCCGAGACCCCCGACGGCGCCCTGCTCGTCGCGACCGTCACCCCGGGCGGCGGGCCCGAGGAGCGCTCCACCTCCGACCTCGTCCACCGCCTGCAGGACGGCGTGCTGCCCGCCGCCCTGCGGGGCACCGGTGCCCAGGGCCACGTCACGGGGGCCACGGCGGCCCAACTCGCCTTCCGGGACGTCGTGGTGGACCGGCTGCCGGTGATCGTCGCGGTGGTCGTCGGCGCGGCCTTCCTGCTGCTGCTCGCCGTCTTCCGCAGCCCGCTGGTCGCCGCCAAGGCCGCGGTGCTCAACCTGCTGTCGATCGGCGCCGCGTACGGCGTGGTCGTGGCCGTCTTCCAGTGGGGCTGGGGCGGTCCGTGGCTCGGCGTGGGCGAGAGCGTGCCGGTGGAGTCCTACGTCCCGATGATGATGTTCGCCATCGTCTTCGGGCTGTCCATGGACTACGAGGTCTTCCTGCTCTCCCGGATCCGCGAGTCCTGGCTGGCCACCGGCGACGACCACGGGAGCGTGGCGCACGGGCTGGCCGCCACCGCCCGGGTCATCTCCTGCGCCGCGATCGTCATGACCAGCGTCTTCCTCGCCTTCCTCCTGTCGGCGAACGTGGTCGTCAAGATGCTGGCGCTGGGGCTCGGGGTGAGCGTCGTCGTCGACGCCACGATCGTCCGGCTGCTCCTCGTCCCCGCGACGATGTACCTGTTCGGCCGGGCCAACTGGTGGATCCCGTCCTGGCTGGACCGGCTGCTGCCGCGCCTGGACCCGGAGGGCGGCGGCCGTGCCGCGCAGGACGTTCCCGCGCCCGCCGGCGCCGAGGCCGCCGGGAAGACGCGGTGACGGCCGTCCGGTGGCGCCGGGTCAGGACCGTGCTGGTGGTGTCCGTCGCGCTGACGGCCCTGACCGGCGGGGCCGGTGAGCTGGTCGCGCGGGGCGTCGTCCACCACCGCGTCGCGGCCGCGGCGGGCCGCGCCCTCGGCGTCGCCCCGGACCGGGTGGCGGTCGACACCGGCGGTGGGCCGGCGCTGGCCGCGCTCGCGCACCGGCGCCTGGACCGCGTCGAGGTCGCCGGCGACGACGTCACCGTGGGGCGGCTGCACGGCGCCTCGGTGCGCCTACGCCTGGACGGCCTCCGCTTCGGCGGCGCACCGACCGTGGCGTCGTCCCATGCCGACGTCCGCGTTCCCGCCGGGTCGTTGCGCGCACGCTCAGGGAGCGGCGGTACGGACGGCGGCCTGCCGGTCACGGCCGTCGTGCCGGAACCGGTCGCGGGCACGCTGCGGTTCGAACTCGGCGGCGGATTTGCCTGGGTGACGGTCCGTCCGATGCTCCGTGACGGCCGGGTGGCGGTCACCGTGACCGGCGCGGAGCTCCTGGGCCGGGCCGCCGCGCCGGCGGTCGTCGACCGGATCGAGCGGCGGCTGGCCGACCGGGCCCCGCGGGCGCGCTACCCCCTCGCCCTGCGGGCGACCTCGGTCGACGTCACGTCCGAGGGCCTGCACGTCACCCTCGACGGCGGCCGCGCGGCGCTGCCCCGCCGGGCGGCTCAGGCCGCCTGACCGTCCACGACGCCCTTGGCGAAGTCCGCGCGCAGCCGGGAGAGTTCGTCGTCCGGCACCGCGCGCGCCCAGGCGTCGGGAAGCCCGCGGACGGTGTGGTCCTTGGTGGTCGCGGCGCTGTAGGTGGCGGTGCAGATGAGCGACACGGTGCCGGAGGGCTTCATCTTCTTGTGGAAGACGCAGGTCTTCACCTTGCGGCCGTCGAGGGTGATGGCGATGCTGATCTCCGCGTACACGGGGTCGTCGGTGGTCTCGGGGTCGTCCAGGGCGTCGTACAGGGAGTTCTGGAGGGTGAAGCGGGCGGTGCAACTGGTGTTGCCGCAGGGGGAGAAGCGGGCCTTGCCCGTGGTGCTGAAGCTGACCGCCGGGTCGACGGCCGACTTCAGGGCGGCGAGGTCCCGGTCGTAGGCGGTCGTGAAGGTCTCGCGGTCGGCGCCGGTGAGCACGGCCACCGTGGTGTCCAGGCCGTCGGGCAGGGGCAGCGGCCCCGAGGCGGCGGGGGAGTCGCCCGCGGCCAGGCGCAGCAGGGTGCGGGGGGCGGAGTCGGTGATCCAGAAGCGGCCGCCGGTCGTGGTCAGCACCTTGACGGGGCGTCCGGCGACCGTGGAGGAGGAGATGGCGTCCGGGCGGCCGCGGTCGGCGGCGTCACGGAGCAGCGCCGAGACGTTGGCCGGGTCCAGGGGGGTCGTCAGGTCGTCGATCTCGGGCAGGTCGGCGGAGGAGTCCAGCCAGCGGTCGTCGATCCGGTCGAGGAGGTCGCCCGCGTAGCCGCGGTCCTTCCAGTACGCCCTGTCGGCCTTGGTCAGGCGGTGGTCGTCGGTGGTGAGCAGCCGCACGGTGGCGCCCTCGTCCTGCAGCGAGCCACGGCCCCAGCCGCCGGGCGTGGTCTGCAGGTCGAACGGGGTGCTCGTCCCGCTGTCGAGGGCGAAGTCGCCCCGGTAGGAGACGACCTGGGCCTCGCCCAAGGTGTCCGCCGCCTCGCGCAGCATGCGCTCGGCCTCCGCCGCCGGGTCCTTGCGCGCGGTCGCCGCCGGGCCCTTGCCGTCGCCGGAACCGCTCCAGGGAGCCCATATGAGGAGGCCGGCGACCAGGGCCGCGGTGGCCAGTCCCGCCACGGCCAGCAGCGGGCCGCGCCGCCGGGGCGGCGGTGCGGGGTAGCCGTTGTGCGGCGGGTACCAGGGCGCTCCGTGGTGGGCCTGCGGTTGCGGCGGGTACGGCGGCGCCGGCGGGGGCGGCGGTCCGAAGCCGCCGCCTCCCGTGCCGCCGCCGGTCCCGTGACCGGGGCCCCAACCGCCGCCGCCCCACGGTGTTCCGTCCGTCATATCCGCGTCTCCCCACGTCGTGCGGTCACTCGTGCCCCCGCCGGTCTCCCCGCCGGGACGTTCCTCGCCGGGCGCCGACCTTCTCATCCGGCCCGCGCCCCCGCCCCGGCCTTCCGCGAATCCGCCACCGGCCCGGCCCGGCGGGCGCGCGGGGGTCCAGGGCAAGGTACTGCAGTGGCCGCACCGCTCCGGCGCGAGGGTTTCTCATACGGCTCTCATCCACCGCTCAGGCTCTCATCACCGCTGGTTCCTACCGTCGTCGCAGTGGAGAGACAGGCACCGCCTCCCTCCCGCTTCCCGTTTTCCTGACTCGGCGAGGAATGGCATGTTCTTCACGTACCTCCGGCGCGAACTCCGACGCCGCAGAAAGGCGGCGCTCGTCATCGCGATGGGCCTCGCACTGGGCATCGCCCTGGTGATCACCGTCAACTCGGTGTCGGCCGGCATGACGCAGGCCCAGGGCAAGGTGCTGGAGTCGTTGTACGGCCTGGGCACCGACATGACCGTCACCAAGGCCGCCGACCCCGACTCGGCCTCCGCGCAGCGACCGCGCTTCCAGTTCGACGCGCGCGGCGACGACAAGGAGCAGAGCAGCGACCGCGTCATGGTGCAGGGCTTCCAGTCGCTGAAGTCCTCGGTCGTCGACCAGGTCTCCGAGCAGAGCGGGGTCAAGGACGCGGTCGGCGGGCTCAGCCTGGTCGTCATCAAGGTCAACGGCCAGTTCCAGCGCGGTGAGTTCCAGCAGGCCCCGGGCGGCGGCAACCGGCAGCGGGGCGGCGGCAGCGGCCAGCCGCAGGGCACGGTGCGCGGCGGCGGAGCCAACTTCGACATCAACAACTTCACCGTCTTCGGCACGGACGTCGCGCACCCCGCCCTCGGGCCGCTGACCTCGTCGAAGATCACCTCGGGGAGGACCTTCACCAGCGCGCAGGACGACGCCAAGGTCGCCGTGCTCGACAGCGCGTACGCGAAGCAGAAGAAGCTGACCGTCGGCAAGACGGTCACGATCTCCGGCACCAAGTTCGAGATCATCGGCATCGCTACCGCCGACAGCGGCTCCTCCTCCGCCAACGTCTACATCCCGCTCAAGCAGGCGCAGACGCTCGCGGACGCCAAGGACAAGGTCACCACGATCTACGTCCAGGCCGCCGACTCCCAGAAGATCGGCTCCGTCAAGTCCGCGATCCAGAAGAACGTCTCCGGCACGACGGTCACCACCTCCGCCGACCTGGCCTCGACCGTTTCCGGTTCGCTGTCCACGGCCTCGAACCTGGCGTCCAACGTCGGCACGTGGCTCTCCGTCGCCGTCCTGATCGCCGCCTTCCTCGTCGCGGGGCTGCTGACCTCCTCCGCGGTCTCCCGCCGGGTGCGCGAGTTCGGCACGCTCAAGGCGCTGGGCTGGAAGAGCGGCCGGGTGACCCGCCAGGTCATGGGCGAGGCGATCGTCAACGGCCTCATCGGCGGCGCCCTCGGCATCGCCCTGGGCCTCGGCTGCGCCTACCTCATCACCACGATCAGCCCCACGCTGGACGCCACCGTCGGTGGCGGCGGAGCGGGCGGTCCCGGTGGCTTCGGCGGTCCCGCCCGGCGCGCGGCCGGTGACGCCGTCGAGATCGCCCTCCAGGCACCGGTCAGCGTCAACACCATCGTCCTCGCGGTGGTCCTGGCGGTCGCGGGCGGTCTGATCGCCGGGACCTTCGGTGGCTGGCGGGCCTCGCGGCTGCGCCCGGCCGACGCCCTGCGCCGCGTCGAGTAGCCGCACCCGCCCCACGAGACCGGGGGCCGCGTACCGCACGTTCCCCCCGGCGTGGCGCGGCCCCCGCCCTTCCCCTTCAGGACTTCAGGAGTCACCTCATGTACAAGCTGAGCGGCGTGACCAAGCGCTACTCGCGCGGCAAGGACACCGTGCACGCGCTGCGCGGCGTCGACCTCGTGATCGATGACGGCGACCAGCTCGTCATCCAGGGCCCGACCGGCGGCGGCAAGTCGACGCTGCTGCAGATGCTCGGGGGCCTCGACCGCCCGACGGAGGGCTCGGTGGAGCTGGACGGCACCGACCTGGCCCGGCTGAGCGAGGCCCGGCTGACCAAGGTCAGGTCGCAGAACATCGGCATCATCTTCCAGAGCTTCAACCTGATCCCGACCCTGACCGCCCAGGAGAACGTCGAGACCGCCCTCGTCCCGCTGGGCGTCAAGGCCTCCGAACGCCGTGCCCGCGCCGCCGAGGCCCTCGCCTCCGTCGGCCTCGGCGACCGTCTGCACCATCTGCCGGGCGAGTTGTCGGGTGGTCAGCAGCAGCGTGTGGCGATCGCCCGGGCGCTGGTGAAGCGCCCCAAGGTGCTGCTCGCGGACGAGCCGACCGGAGCCCTCGACGAGGACACCCGCGACGAGATCCTCGCCCTGCTGGAGGGGCTGTGGAAGGAGTACGGGCTGACCTTCGTCATGGTCACCCACGACTCCGCCATCGCCCGGCGTGCCACCCGGGTCGCCACCATCAAGAAGGGCCGGGTCACCGTCACCGAGCGGACCCCGGCGGCCTGAGACCGCCGCACCCCGGCCCCCCGTACCCACCCCGGTCCCCACCCCCGGCCCCCGGCGCGTCGCCGGGGGCCGAGCGGTGTTTCAGTCCGTGACGCCCAGGTCCTCGCGCATCAACCGCTGCAGCGTCCGCAGCAGCGGTTCGGCCTCCTTCAGGTCCTCCAGCGCGCCCTGCGGGCTCTCGCCGTCCCGGGCGAGGCCGCGGTCGAGCCGCTTGGCCGCGGCGTCCGCCGCCGCCAGGACGCGGTTGACGTCCCGCGAAGCCTCCAGGACGCGCTCCGGGACGATCATCTGCGCCTCGGCGTACCGGTCCCGGTACTCCCGGCGGGACTCCTCGACCCGGTCCCGCTCCTCGGCGGAGTAGACGCCGTCCCTGATCCGGTGCAGGGCGTCCTTCAGCAGCGTGTGGAACTGCCGCGAGGCCCGGTTCACCGCCGTGTACGCCGCCCGCCGTTCCTCGAACCGGCGCAGCCGTTCCGCCTCGGCGGCCTCCGCCAGGCGGCGCCGGTCGGTGCCCCGCTGGGCGAGCACGGGCGCGAACAGGGTGCCGAGCACTCCGACGACGGCGGTGATCATCGCACCGAGCGTGGCATTCATGGTCCGCTTCCTATCCCGCCCGTCCGGGGCGTGGGGAGCCGGTCGGTCGCACCGAGCGGCGGCCGGCAGCGTGCGCAGGCGGGCGGCCCGCCCGGAACGGAGACCTCGTTCCGGGCGGGCCGCCCCGATACCCGTCTGTCCGTGCTACTTCGCGAGGTACGCGTTGTAGATCACCTGGGACAGGGTGTTGCCCTTCTTGTCGCTGACCAGGGCCTTGAAGGAAACGCCCTTGCCCGCCTTGGGGTTCTTCAGCGTCACCTTGCCGCCCTTGACCGTCAGCTTCGACCAGTGCGCCCCGCCGTCGGTGGAGACGTACACCTTCAGCGACTTCAGGGTGCGGCCCGCGGCCGCACCCTGGACCGTCACCGGCATTTTGACCGTGGCCTTCGCCTTGGAGGTGCTCGTGGCGGACAGGGACGGGGTGAAGCGCACCACGGAGACCGGCAGCGTGGCCGGGACGTCGCCGCCGACGTGCTGGGAGGAGAACGTCCAGGACGCGGTGACGCGGGTGCTGACCGCCGCGGTCGTGGCGCGGGTCACCGAGGTGGTCAGCCGGTAGCGGGCCTTGCCGCCGTCGACGGTGAAGGAGGCGCCGTCGTCGAGCGCGCCGTCGTGGCTCCCGACCTTCGTCCCGTTGCGGTAGAGGGTCGTGGTGGCCTTGTCGTACGACGCGAAGCCGCTGTGGCCCTGGCCGTCGGTGAACAGGCCGACGGTGCCCCAGATCTCGTCACCGGAGCGCGCGATGCCGGAGTACTTGTCCAGCTTCGGACCGAAGACGCCGACGTTGAAGCTGCGGCTGTAGCTCCTGCCCTTGGTGAAGGACCGGGCCGGGGCCTCGTAGTAGCCCTCGGGGACCTCGCCGGAGGAGTCGGTCTGCAGGAAGTCCTGGGCCCAGGTGACGCCGGAGCCGTTGACGTACACGGTCCTGGTGAACGGCAGCCCGGTGAGGAAGCCGCTCGGCGTCACCATGGCCGCGTTCACGAACGGGGTGGTGAAGACCGCGCCGAGCTTGCGCTTCAGCGAGGAGCCGCCGGTGGTGGTGATCTTCGCCAGGTCGGTGCTCCGCACGGCCTTGGTGTAGCCCGTGTAGAACGACTTCGTGCGGCCGTACGCCACCGTGTAGACCTTCGAGCCGTGCTCGAACAGGCCGGCGACGGTCGCCTGGTACTCGGCGGCGGTCAGCGCGGGACCGGAGTGCGCGGTGCGGAAGTCCCGCAGCGTGCCGGTGTTGAAGCTGAGGCCGGTGCCGGCGGCGCCGTGGTTCAGGTTGTAGCCGACCATCAGGTCCGACTGCCGTGCGGCCCGGTCCGGCAGCGTGAACGCGAACGGCTTGGCCTTGCTCGCGTCGAGCGTCACCTCGGTGTCCCTGCTGAGCTCGACCAGCGGGCGGCTCACCCAGTTCGCGCTCTTGAACGTCCGGCCGTCGGCCGCGAGCTTCACGATGAGGCTGTCCACGGCGTAGCTGCCCTTGGGCAGGCGCAGCGCCGTGCTGCCGCTGTCGTTGGTGACCTCCTCGAACGCGTCGCCGTCCAGTCCGACGACGAGCGTGTCGTAGGCCGCCGCCGGCCGTCCGTCGCGGTCCAGGTTGGTGATCCGCAGGTCGTACGACTCGGCCTCGCGCACCACGCCCGCGGCGGTGCGCACCGACCGCGTGCCGTCGCGCGCGACCACGGCCGCGCTGTAGGCGCCGTCGGCGGTGCCGAGGGTGGTGTCGGCGGTCAGCGTCGCCTCCGCGGTACCGTCGGCCGGCACGGTCACCTGCTGCTTGTCGAGGGTGAAGAACCCGGCCGGCGCCGCGGTGCCGTCGGGGTCCTTGCCGGTGACCGACAGGTCCAAGGTGACGTCAAAGTCACCGGAGTTGCGGTAGGTGATCGTCCTGGACTGCTTCACGTCGTCGGTGTGCGGCCACCGGGCGACGCCGAAGCCCAGCGAGACCGGGTCGGCGACCACCTCCTGGTGGATCGCCCGGGCCAGGTCGATCTGGCCGGAACCCTGCTGGAAGGCGGTGTAGCCGCCGTCCGTCGTGGAGCCGGTGAGCGCGGCCTTGATCTGCCGGCCCGTCCAGTCCGGGTGCTCCTGGGCGAGGATCGCCGCGGCGCCCGCCACGTGCGGGGTGGCCATCGAAGTACCGGAGATGGTCAGGTAGTTCCCGTCCGCGGTGTGCGGGACCTCGGGGTCGGTGTCGATGACGCTGCCCTTGGCCGCGGCCGCGGTGATGTCCACGCCGGGGGCGGTGACGTCGGGCTTGACCGCGCCGTCGCCCACGCGCGGGCCGCGCGAGGAGAAGCCGGCGAGCTTGGAGTCCTCGTCGACCGCGCCGACGGTCAGCGCGGCGTCCGCGCTGCCGGGGGAGCCGACGGTCGAGGCGCCGTCGCCCTCGTTGCCCGCGGCGATGACGAACAGCGTGCCGGTGTCCGCGGACAGGCGGTTGACCGTCTCCTCGATCGGGTCGACCCCCGGGGTGTCGCCCCCGCCGAGGCTCAGGTTGGCCACCTTGGCCCCGGAGTCGGCGGCCCACTCCAGGCCCGCGATGATCCCGGCGTCGTCCCCGAAGCCGTCGTCGTCCAGCACCTTGCCGCTGATGATCCGCGCGCCCGACGCCACGCCCTTGTAGGCACCGGCCGACTTCTCGCCGGTGCCGGCGGCGATGGAGGCGACGTGGGTGCCGTGGCCGAAGTGGTCGAGCAGGTTGTCGGCGGTGGAGAAGTTCTTCTCGGCGACGACCCGGCTGGTCAGGTCCGGGTGGCTCTTGTCGACGCCGGTGTCCAGCACCGCGATCGTGACGCCGGTTCCGTCGTATCCCGCGTCCCAGGCCTCCGGCGCGTGGATCTGCCGGGTGTTCCAGCTCGGTTCGGCCGCGGCCTTCTGGATCGCGTTCAGCCAGACCGTGCGCAGGCCGGACTCGGCGGTGGCGTACGGGGAGCCCGGCGCGTCGTCGGTCAGCGCCGTCCAGACGCCGGCCGCGGCGTCCTCGGGCGCGGTGACGGACTCGCCGCCGAGCGCCGCGAAGGTGTGGGTCACCTCGGCGCCCTCGGCCCGGTGCAGTTCGGCCCGCGCCTCGGGGCGGCTGCCCCGGTAGGTGACGATCAGTCCGAGGCCGCGGCGCTGGGCCGCCCTGCGGTACTCGGCCCGGCTCAGCGTGGTCACGTCGAAGAGCCGGCGGTCGACCCGGCCCTTCGCGATCAGCTGCACCGCGTCCTGCGGGACGACGTAGACGTGCCCGTGCTGCCGGCGTATCTGCACAGGTACGTCCTCGCGCCCCTTGGCGCGTTTCAGGGCGACGGGCCTGCCCTGCGAGTCCACGGCGACCCGGTCGCCGGTGATCAGCGTGATCCACACGCGGTCCTTGACCGCCGTGGCGGACGCGGAGCCGGCCGGCCCCGTGGCCGCCGGCCCGGCCGCCGAGGCCGGTGCGACGGCGCCGGCGGTCAGTGCCGCCGCGACCCCCGTGGCGAGCGCTGCCGCGCGCGCCTTCTTCCATCGTCGGTGCAACGTATCCCCTTGTGTCTGCGTCATGACACGCGGGAGCGCTCGTCCCCGGGCGCGCGCACGCGATGTTCCCCCACGGCGTTCCCCCCGGCGAAGCCCCCGCCTTGCCGACGCAGTATGTACCGTCTGTCGCGGACATCTCAAGAGTCACTTCGTGAACGGATTGCCGGATCCGGCCACCGATGGTGTCGAAGCGCTTCGACACCTGTCTGGACAGGGATGTGAGGTCACCGGTAGCGTCTGAGTCGAAGCGCTTCGAAAGGTTTCGACACTTCCCGGGGGGACGGAGAACGACATGGCCACACTCGCTGAGGTAGCCCGCCACGCCGGGGTCTCCGCCAGCACCGTCTCGTACGTCCTGAGCGGCAAGCGGTCGATCTCCGAGGGCACGCGCCGGCGGGTCGAGCGGAGCATCCAGGAACTCGGCTACCACCCGCACGCGGGCGCGCGGGCGCTGGCCAGCAGCCGCTCGAACATCATCGCCCTGATGGTGCCGCTCCGTACGGACATGTACGTCCCCGTCATGATGGAGATCGCGATAGCCGTCGCCACGACGGCCCGTCAGCACGGCCACGACGTACTCCTGCTCACCGGCGAGGAGGGCCCCACCGCGGTCCGGCGGGTCGCGGCCAGCGGACTCGCGGACGCGATGATCCTCATGGACGTCGAGCTGGAGGACGAGCGCATCCCGCTGCTGCGCGCCGGGAACCGGCCCGGCGTGCTCATCGGCCTGCCCGCCGACACCGCCGGACTCACCTGCGTCGACCTCGACTTCGCCGCCACCGGCGCGCTCTGCGCCGACCACCTCGCCGACCTCGGCCACCGCTCCGTCGCCGTCGTCGGCGAGGCCGCGGCGGTCTACCGGCGCCACACGGGCTTTGCCGAGCGCACCCTGCAGGGCCTGCGCTCCCGCGCCGCCGCACGCGGGCTCCGGCTCATCCACCGTCCCTGCGAGGGCAGTTACGAGTCCACCGCGGGCACCCTCTCCCGCATCTTCGAGGAACGGCCGGACACCACCGCGCTCGTCGTCCAGAACGAGTCCGCCATCGCCCCCCTCCTCGCGCTCCTGCGCCAGCAGGGCCGCGCCGTGCCCGAGGACGTCTCCGTCGTCGCCGTCTGCCCCGACCAGGTGGCCACGCAGGCCGCCCCCCAGCTCACCTCGGTCGCCATCCCCGCGCAGCAGATGGGCCGGCACGCGGTCGAACTCGTCATCGCCAAGCTGGGCGGCAGCCCGACGGAGGAGGTCCGCCTCCTCGGCCCCGAACTCACCGTGCGTGCGAGCAGCGGCCCGGCGCCGTCCGCCTGACGACGGCGGGGCGGGCGCTCAGGCCCGCAGCCCCTGGACCCCGTCGTAGGCGGCCATGACGAGTTCCATGCCACGGGTGTCGTCCGCGGGTTCGCGCATCTGGTTGGGCACGTACGCCACCGTCATACGGGCCTCGGGGTCGATCATCACGAGCGAGCCGCCCCAACCGCCCCACCCGAAGCTGTTGCCGAACAGCCCGTAGCCCAGCCCCCAGCGGACCGGCATGCCCAGGCGGCGGTCCTCTCCGCTGAACTGCTCCTCCCGCGCACGGTCGCAGCCCGCCGGCGACAGCAGCCGCACCCCGCGCACCGTTCCGCCGCAGGCCAGCACCGACTGCACGAGGGCGACCGAGCGGGCGTTGCCGAAGCCGCTCGCCGCCGGGATCTGCGCGCGACGCCACGCCACGCCGTTCCCGTCACGGAGCCGCACGGCGGTGCCGGAGCCGGGCGACGCGCCGCCGCCGGGCGCGCTCGCGGCGTAGTCCTCGTCCCGGGACGGCGGCGGGACGGCGGGCGCCACTCGGGGGTCGTGCTCGGCGGGCAGTCCGATGTGGAAGTCGGCGCCCAGCGGTCCGGCCACCTCCTGCGCGAAGAAACCGCCCACGCTCCGGCCGGTGACCCGGCGTACGACCTCGCCCACGAGGTACCCCTGGGTGAGCGAGTGGTACCCGGCCGCGCTGCCCGGTTCCCACTGCGGGGCCAGCGCCGCCAGACGCGCGGTGGCGGACGGCCAGTCGTAGAGCCCGTCGATCGGCCCGTCCCAGTCGGGCAGGCCCGCGGTGTGCGCGAGCAGGTGCCGGACCAGCACCTTCTCCTTGCCCGCCGCGGCGAACTCCGGCCAGTACCGGGCGACCGGCGCGTCCGGATCGAGCGCGCCGCGGTCGGCCAGGACCAGCGCGCACAGTGCCGTCATCGTCTTGGTGACGGACCAGACGTTGGTGATCGTGTCCCGCTGCCACGGGACCGTGCCGTCCGCGTCGGCGAACCCGCCCCAGACGTCCACCACCGGCTCGCCGTCCACGAAGACCGCGACGGAGCCCCCCGCGTCCCCGTCGTCCAGCAATCCGGCCAGCGCGCCCGGCACCGCGGTGAACAGGTCGTCGTACGTGCCCTGGATATCGGCCATGCGCCGTATTAGCGCGTACCGGCAGGGCGCAGGCAATCGAATTTCCCGGCCGGGACCGGCGGGAGGGGCTCAGCCACCGGCCTTCGCGATGCCGACCGGGCAGGAGACCCCCGTCCCCTCGATGCCGCAGTAGCCGCCGGGGTTCTTGTCCAGGTACTGCTGGTGGTACGGCTCGGCGGCGTGGAAGGGGCCCGCGGGGACGACCGCCGTGGTGATGGTGCCGTGCCCCTTGGCGCGCAGGGCGGACTGGTAGGCCTCGCGGGAGGCGAGGGCCGTCGCGAGCTGCCCGGGGGAGTGGGTGTACACCGCGGAGCGGTACTGGGTGCCGACGTCGTTGCCCTGGCGGTGGCCCTGGGTGGGGTCGTGAGCCTCCCAGAACACCTTCAGCAGCTCCCCGTACGAGATCAGCGCCGGGTCGAAGACGACCCGCACGACCTCGGCGTGGCCGGTGAGGCCGCTGCAGACCTCCTCGTACGTCGGGTTCTCCGTGTACCCGCCCGCATAGCCGACGAGCGTCGTCCACACGCCGGGCGTCCGCCAGAAGACGCGCTCGGCGCCCCAGAAGCAGCCCAGCGCGAAGTCGGCGACCTCCAGGTCGGCCGGGTAGGGGCCGGTGAGGGGCCTGCCGAGCACGGTGTGGCGGTCGGGCACCGTGTGGAGCGGGGCGGGGCGGCCCGGTATCGCCTCCTCACGGGAGGGCAGGCGCGGCGTCAACGGGTGCGCCCGCGCTCGGAGTTCCACTCCAGCCCCGCGAGCGCCTGCGCCCGGCCGGCGGCGTACGCCGCGGCCGGGTCGGCCTCGTAGGCCCAGGGGGCCGCGCCCGCGTAGCCGTCGACGGCGCGGAACTGCTCGACCGCCTCGTGGAAGCGCTCCGCGCGCAGCAGGAAGGCCGCCAGCAGGTGCCGCACCACGGGCAGCACCGGGTCGGAGGGGGAGGCGTGCTCGGTGGCGTAGAGCGCGCCGCCGATGGCACGGGAGACGACGTCGCTCTCGTAGAAGCTGCGGACGAGGATGACGTCCGGCAGGTGCGCGAAGACCTCGAAGAGCGGCAGGGCCGGCAGCAGGCTGCCCTCGGGCGCGGAGGAGGCGGCCCGCTCGGCGAAGTCGCGTGCGGCGTCCTCCGGGAGGCGGGCGAGGGCGGCCAGGTGGGCGCCCATGTGGTGCGGGGCGCGGGAGGCGACCTTCTCCCAGACCGTGGCGAAGTCCGCGTCCGCGGCGAGCGCGACGACGTACGGGACGGGGTCCCCCGGCGCGAGCAGCGCGGCCTCGTCGGCGACCGTGCGGGCCTCCTCCAGGATCATCGGCACGTCCGGGGACCCGGCCGGCTCACGCCGGGCCCGCTGCACCAGGAACGCCGCGTGGACGGCCGCCCCGCCGGCGTCCTTCGGGTCCTCGACCCGCCAGGTGCGCAGCCACGCCGCGCCCGTGCCGGGGGTCTGCGTCAGCTCGACCGCCGCGGCGCCGGCCAGGGTCTGGACCCGCTGCCAGCGCAGCTCGCCCGCGGCCGGGGTGCCCTTGAGGAGGGCGGCGACCGCGCGCCAGTCCTGGGTGCGCTGGGTCACGGTCAGTGCCTGCGTCAGCTCGTCGTCCGGACCCGGCAGCCGGATGTCGATCTCCTCCCGGGGCACGAAGCCGTACCGGGCGGGATCGACCGCGGCCACGGCCCGCACGCCGCGGCCGCGCAGCATGCGGGGCACCAGCACGATCGCCGAGATCAGCAGAACGCCGTACAGCACCCACAGGAATTCCATGATGAGCAAGCCTACGCGGGCCCGGCCGGCACGTCCCGGCCCGCGGCTCGCACTACGCTCGGCGGTATGAGCGAGCAGCAGCACCAGAACTTCGAGACCCTCGCGATCCACGCGGGTCAGCCGGCCGACGCCCAGACCGGGGCCGTGGTCACGCCGATCTACCAGGTCTCCACGTACAAGCAGGACGGGGTCGGGGGCCTGCGCGGCGGCTACGAGTACAGCCGGTCCGCCAACCCCACGCGCACCGCGCTGGAGGAGAACCTCGCGGCGCTCGAAGGCGGCCGCCGCGGCCTGGCGTTCGCGTCCGGCCTGGCCGCCGAGGACTGCCTGCTGCGCACGGTCCTGAAGCCCGGCGACCACGTGGTCATCCCCAACGACGCGTACGGCGGCACCTTCCGGCTCTTCGCCAAGGTCGTCGAGCGCTGGGGCGTGCAGTGGTCGGTCGCCGACACCTCCGACCCGGCGGCGGTCCGGGCCGCGCTCCGGCCCGAGACCAAGGTGATCTGGGTGGAGACGCCCAGCAACCCGCTGCTAGGGATCACCGACATCGCGGCGCTGGCGGACATCGCGCGCGGCGCGGACGCCCGGCTCGTCGTCGACAACACCTTCGCCAGCCCCTACCTGCAGCAGCCGCTGGCGCTCGGCGCCGACGTGGTCGTGCACTCCACCACCAAGTACATGGGCGGGCACTCGGACGTGGTCGGCGGCGCCCTGGTCGCGGCCGACGCCGGGCTCGGCGAGGAACTGGCCTACCACCAGAACGCGATGGGCGCCGTGGCCGGCCCCTTCGACGCGTGGCTGGTGATGCGGGGCATCAAGACGCTCGCGGTGCGCATGGACCGGCACAGCGAGAACGCGGCCCGGGTCGCGGAACTGCTCTCGCTGCACCCGAAGGTCACCCAGGTCTTCTACCCCGGGCTGCCCGAGCACGCGGGGCACGACGTCGCGGCCAAGCAGATGAAGCGGTTCGGCGGGATGGTGTCCTTCCGCGTCGCGGGCGGCGAGGAGGCGGCCGTCGAGGTGTGCAACCGGGCGCGGCTGTTCACGCTGGGCGAGTCCCTGGGCGGCGTCGAGTCCCTCATCGAGCACCCGGGCCGGATGACGCACGCCTCGGTCGCGGGCTCCGCGCTGGAGGTCCCGGCGGACCTGGTGCGGCTCTCGGTGGGCATCGAGTCCGTCGACGACCTCCTCGAAGACCTCCGCCAGGCGTTGGGCGCGTAGCGCCCCGTTGCCGGGTGCGGCGCCGTTGTGGTTGCGGTTGGGGGATGCCCGCCGCAGGCGCAAACAACCCGCACACAACAACCGGCCGCGAGGGGCACCCCCGGCCATCCGGCGGAGCCGGTCACCAGTTGCCGGGCGTCGTGTCGAGCGGCTCCGCCGCCGGCCACCACAGCACCGCGAGGACGAGCGCGACGACGACCGCCACGACGAGCAGCGTCCACAGGACGGCGTGCAGCACGCGGCGGCGGGCCAGGACGCGGCGGCCGCGCTCGGCGGCGCGCGGGGCGAGGTCCACCGGCACCGCGGGGTGAGGCCCGTCGAGCAGCCGGCGGACCTCGTCCTGCTTGCGGTCGTACGGGCTCACGACGCGACCTCCCGCACCCGGGGCGCCGCCCCACCGCGGGCGGGTCGGCTGCGCAGGGCCGCGGTGGCCCGCAGGGTGATCGCCCGCACCCGTTCCGACGGCATGCCGAGCTGCGCGGCGGCCTGTTCCTCGGCGATGCCCTCGTACAGCCGCAGCACGATCACCAGCCGCTCCCGCACGTCGAGCGGCCCGAGCACCCCGCCGCGCGGGCGGCGCCACCAGGGCCGGTGGGCGAAGCGGCGGACGATCTCGGCGCGGGTGCAGGCGTACGGGTCCTCGCCGCGCATCCGGAACCAGTCGGCGTAGCTGCGCGACAGGGCGGCGCACAGCAGTTCGGTCCCTTCCGCCCGGTCCCCCGTGAGCAGGACGGCGACGTGCAGCAACCGCCCTGCCGCGCCCGCCGCGAACGCCTCGAACTCGGCCTCGCGCAGGCGCTCCGCTGCCTCCCGGCGCTCTCCCACAGCGACATGGGACGGCAGACGGCGTCCTCAGGTCAAGAGTTCTGCTCGTCTCCTTGCGTGACGGAGGAGTGGTACTGCGCGAGCGCGCCGTTGAACCGGCCGAGGAGGTCGGTGAAGGACTCGCGCTCCTGCGGCGTCCAGTCCTCCGTCACGACCGCCATGAGCTGCTGCCGCGAGCTGCGGACCTCCTCCAGGCGGGAACGTCCGCGGGGGGAGAGGGCGAGCACGACCGCCCGCCCGTCCTCGGGGTGGGAGGTGCGCTTGACCAGTCCGCTGTCCACGAGCGGGGCGACCTGGCGCGTGACGGTGGAGGAGTCGATGCCCATGCCCTCCGCGAGCGCCTTCACGCCCATCGGGCCTTCGTTGTCGAGGCGGTGGAGCAGCAGGTACGCGGCCCGGTCCATGGAGTTGCGGGCCTTGCCGACGCCACCGAGGCGCGTCTGTTCCGCGCGGCGGGCGAAGAGCGCCACCTCGTGCTGCAGGCGCTCCAGGAGGTCGGTCGTGATCTCCGAGGGGGGAATGGGCATGGCCGGAAGCTCGCGTTCTGTCGGTCCTGCGAAGGTTGGGAGAAGAGTACGCGGAGAGCGTCACCCCGGGACCCCGCCGCGGAAAACTGCTCCATCCGTCCGGGCGGTGGCCGCTGCTGCAAGACTGGGGACCATGGAAAGCCCCGCACGTCCGGCACGTCGCACCAGTCGCGCGGTGGTGGCCGCACGGCCGTCTCCGGTCACCATCGACGATGTGCGCGGCGCGCACAAGATGCTGTCGGGTGTGGCCCGCGTGACCCCCATGGAGGGCAGCCGGTACCTGTCCCGTCTGGTGGCCGCCCCGGTGCACCTGAAGTGCGAGAACCTGCAGCGCACGGGCTCCTTCAAGGTGCGCGGCGCCTACGTGAGGATCGCGGGTCTGCGGCCGGAGGAGCGCGCGGCGGGCGTGGTCGCGGCGAGCGCCGGCAACCACGCGCAGGGCGTGGCACTGGCCGCGTCGCTGCTCGGGGTGCGCTCCACCGTCTTCATGCCGTCCGGCGCCCCGCTGCCGAAGGTCGCGGCGACCCGCGACTACGGGGCGGAGGTGCGGTTGCACGGGCTCGTGGTGGACGAGACGCTGCGCGCCGCCCAGGAGTACGCGCAGGAGACGGGCGCGGTCTTCATCCATCCCTTCGACCACGCGGACATCGTCGCCGGGCAGGGCACGGTGGGCCTGGAGATCCTCGACCAGTGCCCGGAGGTGCGCACGATCGTCGTGGGGATGGGCGGCGGCGGGCTCGCGGCCGGCGTGGCCGTGGCGGTGAAGGCGGTGCGTCCCGAGGTGCGGGTCGTCGGCGTGCAGGCGGCGGGCGCGGCCGCCTATCCGCCGTCGCTGGCGGCGGGGCGGCCGGTGGCGCTGGACGCGGTGGCGACCATGGCGGACGGAATCAAGGTGGGCTGCCCGGGGGAGGTGCCGTTCGCCATCGTCCGGGACCTGGTGGACGAGGTGTGCACGGTCACCGAGGACGAGCTGTCCAGCGCGCTGCTGCTGTGCCTGGAGCGGGCGAAGCTGGTGGTCGAGCCGGCCGGGGCGAGTCCGGTGGCGGCCCTGCTGTCGCGGCCGGAGGCCTTCGACGGGCCGGTCGTCGCCGTACTGTCCGGCGGCAACGTCGACCCGCTGCTGATGGAGCGCACCCTGCGGCACGGCATGGCGGCCGCCGGGCGCTACATGTCCTTCCGGCTGCGGCTCACGGACCGGCCGGGAGCGCTGGCGGCGCTGCTGGAGATCCTTTCGGCGAGTGACGCAAACGTGCTGGACATCGCGCACGTGCGCACGGATCCTCGGTTGGGGCTGACCGAGGCGGAGGTCGAGCTGCAGCTGGAGACCCGCGGCCCCGAGCACCGGGCCGCCGTGGCGGCGGCCCTGCGGACGGCCGGGTACGTGCTGCTCTGAGGCCGTTCGCTCTGGATTGTCAGTGGTGTACGGCATGGTGGAGTCAAGGTGTCGTGGGCGCGGGACGGCGCGTGCGGGCGGAGCACGGATAAATCCGCTTGACGCGATATATCGCGTCTGGGATGCTCGCGACACATCGTGGTGCGCTGCCGTACGGCCGCGTGCCCGCACAGTCCCCATGCACCCCAAGCCCCGAATCGGAGACATCGCATGCCAGGCGCCATCCATGCCGAAGGTCTGGTGAAGACCTTCGGTGACGTACGGGCACTGGACGGAGTGGACCTCGACGTCCCTGAGGGGACCGTCCTGGGCCTCCTCGGCCCCAACGGGGCCGGGAAGACGACCGCCGTACGCGTCCTGACCACCCTGCTGCAGCCCGACAGCGGCAAGGCCGTCGTGGCCGGCATAGACGTGCTGAAGCACCCCAACGAGGTGCGCCGGCAGATCGGCCTGTCCGGTCAGTTCGCGGCGGTCGACGAGTACCTCACCGGCCGCGAGAACCTGCAGATGGTCGGCCAGCTCTACCAGATGAGCGCCCGGGACGCGAAGGCCCGTGCGGCGGAGCTGCTCGAGCGCTTCAACCTCGCCGAGGCGGCCGACCGTACGGCCAAGACCTACTCCGGCGGCATGCGGCGCCGGCTCGACCTGGCGGCCGCGCTGGTCGTCAGGCCGCCGGTGATGTTCATGGACGAGCCGACCACCGGCCTCGACCCCCGCAACCGCCTCGCGCTGTGGGAGGTCATCCAGGACCTGGTCGCCGGCGGCACCACCCTGCTGCTCACCACGCAGTACCTGGAGGAGGCCGATCACCTCGCCCACGACATCTGCGTGATCGACCACGGCAAGGTCATCGCCCGCGGCACCTCCGACGAGCTCAAGGCGCGGACCGGCGGCGAGCGCGTCGAGGTCGTCGTCCACGACCGCGAGCACCTGGTGACCGCCACCGAGGTGCTGAACGGCTTCGGCAAGGGCGAGACCGCCGTGGACAACCACACCCGGCGGATCACCGTGCCGGTCACGGGCGGCGCCAAGCTGCTCGCCGAGGTCATCCGTGAGCTCGACACCCGCGGCATCGAGATCGACGACATCGGTCTGCGCCGGCCCACGCTCGACGACGTGTTCATGTCCCTCACCGGCCACGCCGCCGAGGAGAAGGAAGAGGAGTCCCAGTGACCACGGTGACCGACGCGGTCCCCACCAGCGCGCCGCGCACCTCCAACCCGATCGTGCAGTCCGTCCGCGACTCGCTGGTGGTCGCCCGGCGCAACCTGATCCGCATGCTGCGCATCCCCGAGGTCGTGATCTTCGGTCTCGTGCAGCCGATCATGTTCGTGGTGCTGTTCAGCTACGTCTTCGGCGGCTCCATGAACGTCGGCGGCTCCACCAGCCCCGCGCTCTACCGCGAGTTCCTGATGGCCGGCATCTTCGCCCAGACCGTGACCTTCGCCACCGCGGGCGCCGGCGCGGGCATCGCGGACGACATGCACAAGGGCCTCATCGACCGCTTCCGGTCGCTGCCCATGGCCCGCGGTGCGGTGCTCACCGGCCGCACCCTGGCGGACCTGGTGCAGACCGCCCTGACCGTCGTGGTGCTCGCCATCGTGGCCGTGCTCGTCGGCTGGCGCGTCCACGAGGGCCTGCCCAAGGCGCTCGCGGCGTTCGGCCTGCTGCTCCTGCTCGGTTACGCCTTCTCCTGGATCGGCGCCCTGATCGGCCTGTCCGTCCGTACCCCGGAGGCGGCCACCTCCGGCGGTCTGATCTGGCTGTTCCCGCTGACGTTCATCTCGAACGCCTTCGTGGACTCCAACCAGATGACCCCCTGGCTGCGGCACATCGCCGAGTGGAACCCGTTCAGCGCCACCGTGCTCGCCTGCCGGGAGCTGTTCGGCAACCTGCCGCCGAACTACCAGACCCCGGACGTCTGGCCGATGCAGCACCCGGTGCTCGCCTCGGTGCTGTGGTCGATCGTCATCATCCTGGTCTTCCGCACCCTCGCGGTGCGCAAGTACCGCTCGGCGACCGCCTGACCCCGGCCCGCGGGCGCACGCCCGCGGCACACGACGAGCCCCCGGCCTTCCGGCCGGGGGCTCGTCCGCGTATGGGGGGCGGCGTCAGCCGCTGTGCGGCTTGGCCTCGATGATCCTCACCGAGGCCTTCTTGCCGTTCGGGAGCTCGTACGTCGCGTCCTCGCCGATCTTCTTGCCGTTCACGCCCGAGCCGAGCGGCGACTGCGGCGAGTAGGTCTCCAGGTCGGAGGAGACGTACTCACGCGAGCCGAGCAGGAACGTCAGGGTGTCGTCGGGGTCGCCGTCGAAGGCGATCGTCACGACCATGCCGGGCGCGACCACGCCGTTGTCCGCCGGTGCCTCGCCCACCTTGGCGTGCTGCAGGAGCTGCGTCAGCTGGCGGATCCGGAGCTCCAGCTTGCCCTGGTCCTCACGCGCCGCGTGGTAACCGGCGTTCTCCTTGAGATCGCCTTCCTGACGGGCTTCCTCGATCTTGGCGACGATCTCGGTGCGTGCGGGACCCGACAGGTGCTCCAGCTCTGCCTTGAGCTGGTCGTACGCCTCCTGGGTCAGCCAGGTGACGTTCTCGCTGGTCTGGGTCACAGGTGCTCCTCGTCGTACTCGAACTCGCTTGCTTACAAATGAACGCCCTACCCAAAAAGATGCGTCTTCGCGGGAGGGCGAAACCATGAGCGTAACAATTCCCCCCGACAATCGGCGAGAGGGAAATCATCAAGAAGCGATAAACGCAGGTCAGGGGGCGAATGACCGGGCAGGTCGGATCATCGGGCGGGCTCGCAGCCGACCAGTTCCGCGGTAGTGCCGCGACTGGTGGTGCGAATGGTGACGACGGTGTCGATGCGACCGGTGTGCTGATTGAGGCGAACGTCCTTGCGGCCGACTTCGCCGTGGTCCTCGGCGAGCGAACGCAGGGTGCACACCGCCGTGACCCCTGTGTCCTTGCGCACCTCGATGTGGACCTGGACCTCCTGGTCGGAGACGACCTGGAACTTGATCAGTTCGGCGCTGACCTCGGTGCCGGTGAGCTTGTCCCAGCCGATCCAGCCGACGAACAGCAGCAGCACCACACCGAGCACCGAGCCGACGAGCCGCAGCCTGCGGTCCGCACGCGCGTCGGCCTCGGCCTCCCGCCCGTACCGTCCCTGGGGCAGTCCGTCGCGCACCGCGCTCATCGTTCAGTCCTCCCGGGGCCCGGGGAATCCCGCCTTGGAATCAAACAGCCCCTCGCTTCGGTCACTATAGAAGCCGCTACTTACGACCCATGACTGAGGATCCGACCTTGACCGAGCAGCTGCGACTGATGGCCGTGCACGCACACCCCGACGACGAGTCCAGCAAGGGCGCGGCCACCATGGCCAGGTACGTCTCCGAGGGCGTCGACGTCCTGGTCGCCACCTGCACCGGTGGCGAGCGCGGTTCCGTGCTCAACCCCAAACTGCAGGGCGACACGTACATCGAGGAGCACATCCACGAGGTCCGCGCCAAGGAGATGGACGAGGCGCGCGAGATCCTCGGCGTCCAGCAGTCCTGGCTCGGCTACGTCGACTCCGGGCTCCCCGAGGGCGATCCGCTGCCCCCGCTGCCCGAGGGCTGCTTCGCCCTCCAGGACGTGGACGAGGCCGCGGGCACCCTGGTGAAGCTTATCCGCGAGTTCCGCCCGCACGTGATCACCACGTACGACGAGAACGGCGGCTACCCGCACCCCGACCACATCATGACCCACAAGATCTCGATGGTCGCCTTCGACGCCGCGGGCGACCCCGAGCGCTACCCCGAGGCCGGCGAGCCGTGGACGCCGCTGAAGCTCTACTACAACCAGGGCTTCAACCGGCAGCGCACCGTCGCCCTGCACGAGGCCCTGCTCGCCCGCGGCCTGGAGTCCCCGTACGGGGAGTGGCTGGAGCGCTGGCAGACCGCCGACCGGCCGGAACGCAACATCACCACGCACGTGCCGTGCGCGGACTTCTTCGAGATCCGTGACAAGGCGCTGCTCGCCCACGCCACCCAGATCGACCCCGACGGCGCCTGGTTCCACGTCCCGATGGAGCTCCAGAAGGAGATCTGGCCCACCGAGGACTACGAGCTCGCGAAGTCCCGGGTGGACACCTCCCTCCCCGAGGACGACCTCTTCGCGGGCATCCGGGAGAATTGAGCGCGTGAACGCGACATTCGGCACGGCCGCAGCCCAGCTCGTCCCCCTCGCCGTCAAGGACCTGGACGAGAACAAGGTGACGCCCGGCCTCCTCGGCTTCGTCATCTTCGCCCTCATCGGCCTCTCCCTGTGGTGGCTGATGAAGAACATGAACAAGCAGTTCAAGAAGATCGACTTCGAGGAGCAGCCGGAGCAGGCCGGGCAGCCCGCGGAGCCGGCCAAGGCCTCGGCCGCCTCCGCCGCCTCCGGCGCCGAGGGCCCCGGCAGCAAGGGCTGAGGCACGCCGGACACCCCCTCCCGGCACGGGAGGGGGTGTCGCGGCTCGCTCACTCCGGCGCGGCGACGGTGACCCGTGTGAAGAGCAGCGGGACGCCCTCGTCGTCGGAGCGGGTGTACGAGGTCCGCACCGCGACCACCCGCACGTCGTGGTCGTGCACGGCGACGTGCCCGCCGACGGCCGGTACGGGGAGCGCCCCGCTGGAGATGATCACGGCGAGGCCGTCGTCGACGCCCTCCGGCGCCTGCCAGGCGAAGGTGATCGTGTGCCGCACCGGACTCTCGTGGTAGATGCTGGCCTCGCGCGGCAGCGCCTGCTCCCGGTCGCGGATGGGCTGGAGCGCAGCGGGCAGCCGGTCCATGGTTCGTCCTCTCGCGGTCGGTCCCCGTCGCGATTGTCGCCCGTGGGACGTCCCGGAGCGGGTGACACGCTGGGCCGGGCCCTCAGCCCTCCACCGCCCGGTCCACCGGCACGGCCATCACCATGCGGGCGCCCCGCGACGGCACCATGCCCAGCCGCCAGGCCTCCCACGGCGTGCCCGGCTCCACGCCGCGCTCCAGCAGCAGGGCGTAGGCCTCCGCGTACTCCTGCAGGTCCAGGTCGCGGCCCTCGTACGGGTCGTCCGTCAGCCGGGCGAGCCGCCCGCGGGCCTCGGCGGCGCCCTCGCGCGAGAGCAGCGGCAGCAGCGTGCACTGCAGGAAGCGCGCCCACGCCAGGCCGCGCCTGTCGTCCAGGCCGGCGAAGAGCCGCTCCGCCTCCCGCACCAGCTCCAGGGCCGCAGGGACCCGCCCGTTGCCGGCGTCGACGACGGCGAGCTCCACACAGGACCAGCCCTCGCCGTGCGGCACCCCCACGCGGTGGAAGTCGGCGCGGGCGTCCTGCAGGAGCTGGCGGGCGAAACCACTGTTGCGCAGGTTGCCGGTGAGCGCCGCCCGCTGGTCACGAGTGACCCGGCCGGAGTGGTGGCGGGCGCAGGCCAGCCCGTAGACGTCCCGCATCCGGCTGAACATGGTGCGGGAGCGCTCCAGGGCCCGCAGGGCCGCGTCCAGTTCGCCGCCCTCCTCCAGCGCCTGGCCGAGGTAGTACAGCGACCACGCCTCGCCGCGGGCGTCCTCGTTCGCGCGGTGGCGGGCCAGGGCGTCGCCCAGCAGGTGCTGGGCGGCGCCTGCGTCCCCGCGCAGCAGGCGGGCACGGCCGAGCTGGGTGACGGTCCAGGCCTCACCGCGGGGGTCGCGGGTCGCGGCGTAGCACTCGCCCGCGGTACGCAGCTCGGTCTCGCCGCGCCCGGCGTCGCCGAGCCGCAGCAGCAGCTGCCCCAGCTGCAGGTGGGCCCAGGCCTCGCCGTGCACGCTCTCGCTCTCCCGGTGCAGCGCCAGCGACTCGGCCAGCAGTCCGTGCGCCTCCGCCAGCCGGCCGGCGTCGCGCAGCACCGCGGCCAGCGCGTGCTGCGTCCAGGCCCGGTCGGCCCGCAGCTCGTCGCCGGCCTGCAGTTCCAGGGCCTCCCGCAACTTGGCCTCCGCCTCGCGCAGGCCGCCCTGCTGGTGCAGCGTGATGCCCAGGCTGCACAGGGCGCGGGCGGCGCCCGCCGGGTGTTGCGCCTCGAAGTACAGGTCGACCACCGACGACAGCGTGGAGCGGGCCTTGTCCAGCTCGCCGAGCTGCCGCGCGGCGATGCCGGTGCGCCACTGCACCGAGCGGACCAGCACCGACTGGTCGGCCTCCCGCTGGTGCGCCTGGGCCAGTTCGCTGATCTCGCCCAGCCGGTACAGGTCGCCGCGGAGCAGGCAGTAGTCGCACAGCGCGCCGAGCAGGTGCTGCACCACCCGCTGGTCGACTCCGTCGGAGTGCCGCAGCGCCGCGGTGATGAAGCTCGACTCCTCGTCCAGCCAGCGCAGCGCCTGGTCCAGGGAGGGGAAGCCCTGCGGCCCGAAACGGTCGGCGCGGGTCGAGGTCCGGCCGTCGACGAGCCGGATGACCGCGTCCGCCAGCTCGGCGTAGCTGCGGATCAGGCGCTCCTGGGCGGCCGCCCGCTCGGCCGGGTCCTCCTCGTCCAGCAGGCGCGCGTGCGCGAAGCGCCGTACGAGGTCGTGCAGCCGGTAGCGGCTGCCGCGCACGTGCTCGATGAGACCGGCCGAGGCCAGTTCGCCCAGCCGCCGGGCCGCCTCCTGCTCCTCCGCCCCCAGCAGGGCCGCGGCGGCCGCCGCGCCGAGGCTCGTCCGCCCGGCGAGCGCCAGCCGCCGCAGCAGCCGGCGGGCCGGCTCGGGCTGGTCGTGGTAACGCAGCGCCAGCGCCCGGTCGACCGGGCCCACCGGGCCGTACGCCGCCAGGTCGGCGGCCAGCCGCTCCGCGCCCCGGTCGGGCAGCGAACTGCCCGCGATGCGCAGCGCCAGCGGCAGCCCGCCGCACAGCCGCCGTACGGCGTCGGCGGCACCGGCGCCGTCCGCCGTCGTGAGGGCGCCGGACGACAGGCCGGCCAGCAGCTCCCGTGACGCCTCAGCCCCGAGCGGGTCGACCGGCAGGGCGTAGACGCGGGCCGCCGGTACGTCGAGGGAGAGCGGTTCGGCCGACGTGACCAGGACGAGGCTGTCGGAGCGCTCCGGGACCAGGGCGCGGATCTGCTCGGGTCCGGCGGCGTCGTCGAGGACGATGACGACCGGCACGTCGGTGAGGTGCTTCTGGTACTGGTCGGCCAGGCGCCGCAGATGCTGTTCCTGGGAGGTGCGCTCGCGGAACAGGAGTTGCTCGCGGGGCGCCCCGAGCCGGTTGAGCAGGTGCAGCAGCGCGTCCCGTACGGGCAGCGGGCGCTCCCCGGGCGCGGCGCCGCGCAGGTCGACGACGCAGGCGCCGCGGAACTGGTCCTTGAGCTGCTGGGCGGCGCGCACGGCGAGCGTGGTGCGCCCGGAACCGGCCTGGCCGTGCAGGACGACCACGACGGGCTCCGAGGCCGGGGAGACCCGCGCCTGGTGCACCCACTGGGCGATCTGCCGCAGCGGGTCCCGGCGGCCGGCGAACGGCCCCTCGGTGGCGGGAAGCTGGGCGAAGGACTGCTCCAGGACGCTGCGCCCCCGCGCGGCGGCGCTGCGGTCGGTGCGGCGCTGCGCCGGCACCTTCGCGGGGGCCGGCGCGGCGCGCCGGCGTTCCAGGAACGGCCGTACACCGCGCTGTTCCACGGCCTCCAGCCAGACCTGCCGCAGGTCCTGCGGCCGGGTGCCGCCACCGCCCGTCGCCAGCGCGGCCGTCACCGCAGCGCCGGTGACCGCCACCACGCCGCCGACGCCCAGCGCGGTGGAGGTCGGCGTGCCCCAGCCGAGGTCCGCCACGCATGCCGCGACGGCGGCGACCGCGGTCACCAGCGCGGGGGTGACCAGCGACGACCGGCGGCCCGAGCGTTCCGCCGCCAGCGCGGCGGTGTACACCCCGTACTCGTCCGCCGCCGCGGCCGCTATCTCGTCGACCGCCGCCCGGGCCTGCCGCAGCGCCTCCTCCGCCTCGCCGGAGCGCCCGCCCTGCGGCTCACCGGCGACGGCGCGTTCCAGCAGCCGTAACACCTCGGCCCGGTCGGACGTGCTCAGTTGCGTCTGCCGTCGCGGCGTCTGCTTCGTCACCCATGGCCCCCTCGGTAGCCGCCCGTCCCCAAGTGTCCTGCCGAACACGTCACATCGCGACACCGCGTGCGCGGGCGGACACGCCCGGACGCGCCCGGACGTCCCGCCCCGGGCGGCGGCAGGAACGCCTTTTGGGCGTCTTTGCCGCTCATGCGTCATGGCGCAAACGTGACTTGTCCTCTGACCGACAGGTGAAAGTGCTGACCGCCGCCGGTGGCGGGGCCACGCTGTCGCCCCATGAGACAGATGAACTACAGGTGGCGACCGAGGGCCGGAACCCCTCGGCCGCAGTATGTGGCGGCCGCTGCCCTCGCCGCGCTGCTGGCGGGTCTGACCGCCACCCCCGGCGCCGCCCAGGGCACCGAGCGGGCCGACGCGGCCGTGCAGGGCGAGGCGGCCGGGTCCACCGGATCCTCCCGCCACCAGGTCACCCTGATCACCGGCGACCGCGTCACGCTGGAGACGGCCCCGTCGGGCGGGCAGAGCGTCTCGGTCCAACCGGCCGCGGGCCGGGAGCACATCACCTTCGTCAAGCGCCAGAACGGCGGCGACTGGTCGGTCATACCCGCCGACGCGCTGCCCCTGCTCGCGGCTGACCGCCTCGACAAGGCGCTGTTCAACGTCTCGGCCCTGGCCAGGGGGAAGTACGCCGAGCGGTCGAGGCTGCCGCTCATCGTCGAGTACGCGGGTGACGCGGGCACCGCCGGACGCCGCCTCACCGCGGCCGGTGCCGACGGGGTCCGCACCATCGCCGGGACCTCCTTCGCGACCCTCGGCCAGGACCGTGCGGGTGCCGCGGAGTTCTGGAAGGACATCGCCCCCGCCGAGGCGGGCGCCACGTCCTTCGGCGCGGGCATCCGCCGGGTCTGGCTCGACGGCCGCTCCAAGGTCCAGCTCGACCGGACGGTGCCGCACATCGGGGCACCCCAGGCCTGGGCGAAGGGTTACCGGGGCGACGGCGTCAAGGTCGCGGTGCTCGACACCGGGTACGACCCGAACCACCCGGACCTGGGGGGCCTCATCGAGGAGTCCGCCAACTTCACCACCGAGGCCGGCACCGACGACCTGAACGGCCACGGCACCCACGTCACCTCGACCGTCGCCGGTTCCGGCGCGGCCTCCGGCGGCCGGTTCAAGGGTGTCGCGCCCGGTGCGCGGATCCTGTCGGGCAAGGTCTGCAACGCGGGCGGCTCCTGCGACGACTCCGACGTCCTCGAAGGCATGGCCTGGGCCGCCGAGCGCGGCGCCAAGGTGATCAGCCTCAGCCTGGGCGACACCGACACCCCGGAGACCGACGCCCTCGAGGCCATGGTCGAGAGCGTCACCCGTGACCACGGCGTCCTGGTCGTGGCCGCGGCCGGCAACAGCGGTCCCGGCAAGGTCGGTTCCCCCGCCTCCGCCGACCGCGCGCTCGCCGTCGGCGCCACCGACCTCGACGACGAGCTCGCCCACTTCAGCTCGATCGGCCCGCGGGTGGGCGACTTCGGCCTCAAGCCCGACCTCGTCGCCCCCGGCGTCGGCGTCGTCGCCGCCCGCGCGGGCGGAACGACCGCCGAGGACGGCTACACCGCGATGGACGGCACCTCGATGGCGACCCCGCACGTCGCCGGTGCCGCCGCCATCCTCTTCCAGCAGCACCCCGACTGGACGCCCGAGCAGGTCAAGCGCCAGCTGATGCAGTCGACGGCGGCCGGCAAGGAGCGCGGCGCCTACTTCCAGGGCGCGGGCCGGGTCGACGTCGCCCGCGCGGTCGGCCAGCAGGTCACCGCCGGGACCACCGCAGTGGACTTCGGGCAGATCCGCTGGACCGACGGCCCGCGGCCGCCGGTGAAGAAGACGATCACCTACCGCAACCCGGGCAGCGCGCCGGTCACCCTCGGCCTGTCGCTCAACGTCTCCCACGGCGCGGGCACGCCCGCGCCGCAGGGCCTGTTCCGGCTCGGCGCCGACCAGGTCACCGTGCCCGCCCACGGCACCGCCGACGTCACCGTCACCGCGACCCCGGAGACCGCCACGACGTACGCGGCGTACAGCGGCGCGGTCATCGCGGCCACCGCCGACCGGGCCGTCTCGGTGCGCGTCCCGGTCGGCATGGACGTCGAGCAGCCCTCGCACAGCCTCCGCCTCACCGTGAAGGACCGCGCGGGCAAGGCCCCCGCCCACGCCTACCTGCTCGTCACCGCGGCCGACGGCGAGGTCCGCGAGGTGGAGCTGCACGGCACGTCCGGCACCGAGCTGAGGGTGCCGCGCGACGGCAGGACCTACTCCGTGAACGGCTTCCTCTTCGACGCGGAGTACACCGAGGCCACCGTGGTGGGCGCGCCGGAGGTCGTGATGAGCGCCGACCGGGACGTCGCCATCGACGCCCGGAGGGCCAAGCCCGTCACGGTCTCGGCCCCGAGCCGCTCGGCCCGCATCACGTACGCCGAGGTCGGCACCATCGCCCTGGACGGCAACCTGTTCTCCGTCCCCGTGAACGACGCGATCGGCGGCGACCGCATCACGAACGTGTACGCCGTCCCGACGGCGACGTCCGAGGACTCGGCGTTCACCTACCTGGTCAGCACCATCTGGGTCGATCCCGCGGGCGCCGACGGGAACCCCTCCTCGGTCTACTACCTCACCCGGCCGGTGCGCGGGGCGATCCCGGCCGATCCCGGCTACCGCCCCCGTGCGTCGCAGCTGGCCACGGTGAACAGCACCCTCGCCGCCACCGCGCCGGACACCACCGCGTACCGCAGTGTGTGGCTGACCCTCGGCAAGCTCCGCTGGGTCCACGGGATGGACGGACTCCCGCTCCCGAACCGGCGGGTGGACTACTTCTCGCCGTCCGAGGACCTGCGCTGGCAGAGCGTCTTCGAGCAGAACTTCTTCACCAGGCCGGACGCCCACGGGCAGAGCTTCCTCAGCCGCCTGCACAGCTACAAGGCCGGAAGCTTCGAGGAGCGCTGGAACCAGGGCGTCCAGGGCTCGGGCTTCTCGCCCGAGGTGATGATCACCTCCCGTGAGGGCGACGCCATGACGTTCGCGATCCAGGACGCCGCCAACGGGAACCTCGACGTGGTGGCCGGGACGACGTCCAGCAGCCGGCCCGAGTGGGAGCTGCGACGCAACGGTGAAGTCGTCTCGACCAACCGCGGGTTCGCCACGGTGCCGGCCGACGTCACCCCCGCCGACTACGTCGCGACGTTCGCGCAGGAGCGCGACCTCGTCCCCAGCACCATCTCCACGCGCCTGAAGTCCGAGTGGCGGTTCCGGTCGCAGACGACGGCGACCCGGCAGGCACTGCCGATGATGGCCGTGCTCATGTCGCCCCGGCTGGACGAGTGGAACCGGGCCGAGGCCGGACGCCGCTTCGACATCCCGGCCCTGGTCCAGCGTCCGGTCGGTGCCGCCGAGTCGCCCGTCCGCACCTTCACCGTCGAGGTCTCCTACGACGAGGGCAGGACCTGGCACACCGCCAAGGTCAAGGGCTCCGGGACGAAGCGCACCGTGACCGTGGACCACCCGCGCCGCTCCTCGGGCGGTTCGGTCAGCCTCCGCACCTACGTCAAGGACGCGGCGGGCAACTCCTTCAAGCAGACCGTGATCAAGGCCTACCTGCTCAAGTAGCCGCCGAACGGCACGGCAGGGCCCGCCGGATCCGTCCGGCGGGCCCCGTACCGCCGTCGGCTCAGAGCCAGTTGCGGCGGGCCGCGTGCCAGCCCAGTTGCATGCGGGTGGCGACGCCCGCGAGGCTCATCAGCCCCTGGATGCGCCGCTGGACGGTGCGCTTGCTCACGCGCAACTGCCCGGCGATCGCCTCGTCGGTCATGCCGGCGACCATCAGGGAGAGCAGGTGCCGGTCCTCCGCGACCGGCGCCGCCGGATCCTCCGGGCCCGCACCGCCGATCTGCCCCTCCTCGGTCACCCGCAGCGGTGCGCCGACCTCCCAGTAGTGCTGGAACAGGTCGATCAGCGCCTCCAGCAGGCTGCTCTCGCGCACCAGCGCCGTCTTGAGCTCCCGCGGACCGGCCGGCGTACCGGCGGAGGACAGCGGCAGGACGGCCAGCGACCGGTCGGCCACCGCCATTCGCAGGGGCAGCCTGGGCACCGCCCGGGCGACCTCGCCGGCGCGCACCCCCTTGACGACGTTGTCCACCGCACCGGGGTCGTCGAAGTAGGCCTGCTCGTACAGGACCCGGTACAGCACGCCCCGGCCCAGCGCGTCGTACTCCTCGCGGTTGCTCCCCGCGGGCATCGCCACGTGGCGGGCCTTGCAGAACCACAGCATCTCGTGGCGGACGCCGTCCTGGAGCTGCCGCAGACGCTGCCGCAGCGCCGCCGCGCCGCTGATGACCTCGATCGCCTCCCCCGCTCCCCAGGAGCGCGCGCTGCGGCGGTAGGTCTCCACCAGCCCGAGCACCACCGCCCGGTCCTGCTCCAGTGCCTCCGCGTGGCGCTGCAGCCGGGGTACCAGGGCGACCTCCGGCGGGATGACCGCGTACGCGCCGGGGCTCTCCTCCAGCGCGTACGCCAGTCCCTTGGCCTCCAGCGCGAGCAGCAGCCGTACGACCGCCGGGGGGCCGAGGTCGGTACGTCCGCAGATCTCCTCTGCGGACGCCGACTCGGTGACGAGCAGCAGCCGGTACACCTCGGCCTCGGCGGCCGTGAGACCCACCGTCTCCAGCATGTCGGCCCCTCTCGCAGCACCGTCCGCCGGTCGATTCCATCAGCACGAACGGCTGCGGACAACGTCCGTTGCCGCGGGCAACCGGGCTCGCCGCGCGGGGACGGGACGCCGGGCGGCGCGATGTGTGAGGCTGGGGGCATGGTCAATCGACTGAGCGGTTCCACGTCCCCGTACCTGCTGCAGCACGCCGACAACCCGGTGCACTGGTGGCCGTGGGGCGAGGGGGCCTTCGCGGAGGCCCGGGACCGCGGGGTGCCGGTGCTGCTCAGCGTGGGGTACAGCAGCTGCCACTGGTGCCACGTCATGGCCAGGGAGTCGTTCGAGGACGAGGCGACCGCCGCGTACCTCAACGAGCACTTCGTGCCGGTGAAGGTCGACCGCGAGGAACGCCCCGACGTTGACGCCGTCTACATGGAGGCCGTGCAGGCGGCGACCGGGCAGGGCGGCTGGCCGATGACGGTCTTCCTGACGCCCGGGGGCGAGCCGTTCTACTTCGGCACCTACTTCCCGCCCGCCCCGCGGCACGGCATGCCCTCGTTCCGGCAGGTGCTGGAGGGCGTGGAGGCCGCCTGGCGCGAGCGGCGCGAGGAGGTCGGGGCGGTCGCGGCGAGCATCGTGAAGGACCTGGGCGGACGTTCGCTCACCCTCGGCGGGACGGCCGCCCCTGGGGAGGAGCAGCTCGCGGCGGCACTGCTGGGGCTCACCCGGGACTACGACCCCTCGTACGGCGGGTTCGGCGGCGCGCCGAAGTTCCCGCCGTCGATGGCCCTGGAGTTCCTGCTGCGGCACCACGCCCGCACCGGCTCCGAGGGCGCCCTGCAGATGGCGCGGGACACCTGTGAGGCGATGGCCCGCGGCGGCATCTACGACCAGCTCGGCGGCGGCTTCGCGCGCTACTCCGTGGACCGCAAGTGGGTCGTGCCGCACTTCGAGAAGATGCTCTACGACAACGCCCTGCTCTGCCGGCTCTACGCCCACCTGTGGCGCGCCACCGGCTCCGACCTGGCCCGCCGGGTCGCCCTGGAGACCGCGGACTTCCTCGTCCGGGAGCTGCGCACCCACGAGGGCGGGTTCGCCTCCGCGCTCGACGCGGACAGCGACAAGCCGGGCGGCGGCCACGGCGAGGGCGCGTTCTACGTCTGGACGCCGGCGGAGCTGGAGGAGGCCCTCGGCAAGGAGGACGCGGCGCTGGCCGCCGAGTACTTCGGCGTCACGGAGGACGGCACCTTCGAGGAGGGCGCGTCCGTGCTCCAACTCCCCGCCGACGGCGGCTTCGTGGACGCCGGGCGGATCGCATCGGTGCGCCGGCGGCTGTTCACCGCGCGGGAGGGACGGCCCCGCCCAGGCCGCGACGACAAGGTCGTCGCCGCCTGGAACGGGCTGGCGGTCGCCGCGCTCGCCGAGACCGGCGCGTACTTCGAGCGCCCGGACCTGGTCGCGGCCGCCGTCGAGGCCGCGGACCTGCTGGTGCGGGTCCACATGGACGCCCGCGGCCGGCTCGCCCGGACCTCGCGGGACGGCACGGTGGGCGGCAACGCCGGCGTGCTGGAGGACTACGCCGACGTCGCGGAGGGCTTCCTCGCGCTCGCCGCGGTGACCGGCGAGGGCGTGTGGCTGGACCTCGCCGGGCTCCTGCTCGACTCCGTGCTGCGGCACTTCACCGGGGAGGACGGCACGCTCTACGACACCGCCGACGACGCCGAGACGCTGATCCGCCGCCCGCAGGACCCGACCGACAACGCCGCCCCCTCGGGCTGGACGGCCGCGGCCGGCGCGCTGCTGTCGTACGCCGCGTACACCGGCTCGTCCCGCCACCGCGAGGCCGCCGAACGGGCGCTGGGCGTCGTGGGCGCCCTCGCCGGACGGGTGCCGCGGTTCATCGGCTGGGGGCTGGCGGTCGCCGAGGCGGCGCTCGACGGCCCGCGCGAGGTCGCCGTGGTCGGCCCCGCGGGCGACGCCGGCACGGCGGCGCTGCACCGCACCGCGCTGCTGGGCACCGCCCCGGGCGCGGTGGTCGCGGTGGGGGAGCCCGCCACGGACGAGTACGCCCTCCTGGCCGACCGCCCGCTGCTCGACGGCCGCCCCGCGGCCTACGTCTGCCGGCACTTCGTGTGCGCGGCGCCGACCGCGGACCCGCAGGCCCTGGCGGAGCAACTGGGCGCCCGCTGAGGCGCTCCGCGTCGTGCGGCCGCGCGGCGTCCGCCGGCACCTCCCTCGCGCGCAGGGCCGGTCGGTGAACCGGCCTTGTGCGGACCGACGTTGAGGGGCATCCCGATCGTCAGCGGCAGAGGTTGGCCGCGAGGAGGTCCAGCGAGCGGTCGAGGACGGCGGCGAGGTCGGCGGTGCCGTCCGAGTCGAGCCAGTGGAAGACGGCCTCGGACCAGGCCCCGATCAGCGCCGCGACGACGACCCGGATCTCGAAGTCGTCCGCGGGGCGCCCGAGGCGCTCGGCGGTGACGGAGGCCAGCAGGCGGCTGGACTCCTGGATGTTCTCGCCCATGCGGGCGCGGATGGCGGGCACCGAGCGCACCAGCCGCAGCCGCTGCCGCATCTCCTCGAACTCGCCCTCGTCGGCGAGCATCTCGCGCAGCGGCCCCAGCAGGGCGTGCCGCAGCGAGGCGACGATGGGCTCATGCGCCGGGCGGGCGCGCAGTTCGGCCACCATGACGGGGTCGTACTCGTCGGAGAGGACGATGTCCTCCTTGGAGGGGAAGTACCGGAAGACCGTGCTGGCCGAGACCTCGGCCGTGGCCGCGATCTGCTCGACGGTGGTGCCGTCGTACCCCTGCGCCTCGAAGAGCCGGTAGGCCGCGCGGCGGATGGCCCGCCGGGTCCGGATCTTCTTGCGTTCGCGCAGGCTCGGTCTGGTCGGTACGGTCACGTTCGTCATTGTCGTGCATCGACGGCGGGCGGGGCCATCCGCGCGGTGCCGGGCACCTCCTGGCCGGTGCGGACGTCGGGGAGGAGGAGCGCGGTCAGCACGGCCGCCACGAGCGAGGCGGCGGCGCAGGCCAGCAGGGCGAGGTCCATCCCGTGCACGTACGCCGCGTCCGCCGAGGCGGCGAGCGCCGGGTCGCCGAGGGCGGCCGCGACCGCGTGCGCGGCCCCCACGGAACCCGAGGCGGCGTCGGCCGCCGCCGCGGGCAGGCCCGTGGTGGCGAGACGGTCGGTGTAGGCGCCCGCCAGCAGGCTGCCCAGGAGGGCGACACCGATGGCGCCGCCGGTCTGCCGCAGGGTCATCAGGAGTCCTGAGCCGCTGCCCGCGCGGTCGCCGGGCAGCGCGCCCAGTGCCGCGTCCATGGCGGGGATCATCGCGAAGCCGAAGGCGAAACCGGTGACGGACAGCCACAGCGCGGTCGCCCCGTAGCCGTCGTGGACGTCCGTGCGGCTGCCGAGCGCCGCGGCCGCGGTGAGCAGGAGCAGCCCCGCCGTGACGACCGGCCGCGGCCCGAACCGCGCGACCAGCGGAGCGCTGCCCCGGGCGGCGACGAGCAGGCCACCCATCATCGGCAGCAGCCGTAGGCCGGTGCCGAGGGCGTCGTTGCCGAGCACGGCCTGCAGGTACTGCGGCAGGACGAAGAGCAGACCGGTGAGGATGAAGGTCACCAGCGTCGCGGCGACCGCGTTCCACAGGAAGCCCCGCTGCCGCAGCAGACCGAGGTCGAGCATGGGCCGCTCCAGCCGGCGTCCGCGGAGCACCAGCCCGGTCAGCAGCGCGACGGACGAGGACAGCGTCAGCAGCACCAGCGGGTCGCCCCATCCCCGGCGCGGCCCCTCGATGATGCCGAAGACCAGCGCGCCGAGCCCGGCCACCGCGAGGACGGTGCTGGGCGGGTCGACGCGGGGCGTGGCGGGGTCGCTGGTCTCGGGCAGCAGGAACAGGCAGGCGGCGATGCCGAGGACGACGAGCGGGATGTTGACCACGAAGACCGAGCCCCACCAGAAGTGGTCGAGCAGGGTGCCGCCGATGATCGGCCCGAGCGGCAACCCCAGCGCCATGGCGGCGGTGACCGCGCCGACCGCCCTGGAGCGCTCCTCGGGCCCGAACAGCGAGGGCAGGACGGACAGGGCCAGCGGCATGACGAGTGCCGCGCCCAGGCCCATCACCGTGCGGGCGGCGACGACCGGTCCCGGACTGTCCACCAGGGCGCCGAGCACCGAACCGGCGAGGAAGATCCCGAGCCCGGCGACGAGCATCCGCCGCCGTCCCCAGCGGTCGCCCAGCAGGCCCCCGGGGAGCATGACGGCGGCGAAGACCACCGTGTAGCCGTCGACGATCCACTGCTGGTCGCCTGTGTCCGCACCCAGCTCCGCGGCCATGGTCGGCAGTGCGACGTTGAGGATCGTCATGTCGAAGCCGAGCACGAGCATGCTCGCCACCAGGGCCCCCAGGGCCCACCAGCGCCGTGGATCGGCCGTCGTCGCCATGGGGTCTCCTCCTGCGGGCACGGGGCAGCATCCGAAAGTCACCTTCAAATGACAGTGACTCTCAAAAAAGAGTAACTGTCACCCCCAGACGTGCGGAAGCCCGGCGTCGCCTTGACACGGCCCGCCGGGGTGATAGGAAAATGCGACCCTTGTGCCCGGTGACGCCAGGGTGTCCTTCGGAAGAATCAGAGAAGATCAAGTGCCAGTCGTAGATGCCTCCCGGAGCGACCGGGAAGCGAAACCCACGTCGTCCGCGCCGCGCGCATCCGTACTTCCGTCACGGCTCGACTCGCTGACGAGTCTGCGGTTCTTCGCCGCCTTCGCCGTGTTCGCGCACCACTTCACGGGGCTGGGCGGCGCGACGGGCTACGGACGTGCCCCCGCGATCTTCCCGTACTCGGAGATGGGCGCCCACGGCGTGACCTTCTTCTTCGTCCTCTCGGGCTTCCTGCTGACCTGGGTGTTCAAGCCGCAGGAGCATCCGGTCGCGTTCTACTGGCGGCGTGTGGCGCGCATCTGGCCGGCGGCCCTGGTCGCCGCCGTGCCGGCGGTCTACGTCTTCTACGTCAAGGCACACGTGCCCATCGACTGGAAGTACGTCATCGCCTCGCTCTTCTTCGTCCAGAACTGGTTCCCGCACGCCACGCCCACGCTGCCCGGCAATCCGGTGACCTGGACCCTGGGCGTCGAGGTCCTCTTCTACGCCCTGTTCCCGCTGCTCGCCCGCGTCGTCGTCCGGCTGCGCACGCCCCTGCTGGTCGCCGTGACGGTCGCCGGCCTGGTCGGGATGTGGGCGGTGGACTGGTGGGCCTCCGCGACGCTGGACGGGCCCATGGCGCGCTGGATCATGCGGCACCCGGTGGTGTACCTGCCCGAGTTCCTGCTGGGCATGACGATGGCCCTGCTGATCCGCCGCGGGTGGCGGATCCCGTTGCGGCCCTTCGTGCCCGTGGCGCTGCTGCTCGCCTACGTCTACGCCTACGTGCAGCTGCGTGCGCACCTGTCGAGCGGGTACGACGCGCAGCTGGACTACACGCTGCGCCCGGTCATCGCCGTGCTCGCCGTCCTGATCATGGTCGCGTTCGTCCAGCGGGACATCGCGGGGCACCGCAGCGTGCTCCACAACCCGCTGCTGATCTCGCTGGGCATGTGGTCGTACAGCTTCTACCTCCTGCACCACGCGGTGAGCCGGTTCTCGACCTACAGGTGGGGCAGGATCCCGGACGAGAACTCGGCGCTCTTCAGCATGATCGGCATGGCCGTCGTCGTGTTCGCGATGTCCTGGGCCCTCCACCGTTTCGTCGAGGAGCCCGCCAATCGCCTGCTGACCCGCTGGATCCCCGACCGCTGGCGCCGCAGGGTCTGACGGCCGCCCCGGGACGCCGGACGCCCCCCACCCGCAGGCGGGTGGGGGGCGTTCGCGTCGGGGCCTCGGCGTTCGGCGGGCGCGGGGCCTAGGCGTGGTTGTAGGCCACCAGCGAGATGCCGACGTAGTGCACGATGAACGCGGCCAGCGTGAACGAGTGGAAGACCTCGTGGAAGCCGAAGAAGCGGGGCGAGGGGTTGGGCCGCTTCGTTCCGTAGATCACCGCTCCGACGCTGTACAGCAGGCCGCCCACGACGATCAGGACGAGCACCGCGATGCCGCCCTTCCGCATGAAGTCGGGCAGGAAGAAGACCGCCGCCCAGCCGAGCGCGATGTAGCAGGGCGTGTAGAGCCAGCGCGGCGCGCCCACCCAGAAGACCCGGAACGCGATGCCCGCCAGGGCCCCGGCCCAGACGAGCCAGAGCAGGACCTCCTGCTTGCCGTCCGGCAGCAGCAGGAGCGTGAAGGGTGTGTAGGTCCCCGCGATGATCAGGAAGATGTTCGCGTGGTCCAGCCGGCGCAGCACCGCCGAGGCCCGGGGGCCCCAGTCGCCGCGGTGGTAGAGCGCGCTCACGCCGAACAGCGCGCAGGCGGTGAGCGTGAAGACGGCGCAGGCGATCCGCCCGCGGGTGCTCTCGGCGAAGGCGGTCAGGGCGACCCCGGCGACAAGGGCTGCGGGGAACATCCCGGCATGGAGCCACCCCCTCAGCTTGGGCTTCAAGGGGGCGGCAGCGGATGCGAGTTCTTCAAGGGCGGCGGGCACAACGGGAGTCTCGTCCACGGAGCTCATGAAAGCAATGCTACCTACGGTTGCGTAGGTTACCGATCCGTAGTACGGGGTGTCGCCGGACGTTGGGAGTGGCGATGCTCACCCCACGCGCCCTGGACAGATCGCGTTTCCTGTCCTGATACTCATATGAGTGCGGACGGCACCGGATGAGCATCCCACGACAGCAGCATCCGGGTCGCAGCCCCCAAGGGGCCGACAACACACCCTCGGAATCTGACGCCAGGTGAGTGCACACCGGGCGGAACGGAGCGATCGTGGCGCGCGTCAATGCGGCTCCCACCAATCACCAGGACCTGATCGCATGGGTCGGCGAGATCGCCGAGCTGACCCAGCCGGACGAGATCGTGTGGTGCGACGGCTCCGAGGAGGAGTACCAGCGCCTCGCGGACGAGCTCGTCTCGAAGGGCACCTTCAAGAAGCTCGACCCGATCAAGCGCCCCAACTCGTACTACGCCGCCTCCGACCCGACCGACGTCGCTCGTGTGGAGGACCGCACCTTCATCTGCTCCGAGCGGGAGCAGGACGCCGGCCCGACCAACCACTGGAAGGCCCCCGCCGAGATGCGGGAGATCTTCACAGGGGGGCAGGGTCTTTTCCGCGGCGCCATGCGCGGCCGCACCATGTACGTCGTCCCGTTCTGCATGGGCCCGCTCGGCTCTGAGCTGTCCGCGATCGGCGTGGAGATCACCGACTCCGCGTACGTCGCCACCGCCATGCGGACCATGACGCGCATGGGCCAGGACGTGCTGGACGAGCTCGGCGAGGACGGCTTCTTCGTCAAGGCCGTGCACTCCGTCGGCGCCCCGCTGGAGCCCGGCCAGGAGGACGTCCCGTGGCCGTGCAACTCCACCAAGTACATCTCGCACTTCCCCGAGAGCCGTGAGATCTGGTCCTACGGCTCCGGCTACGGCGGCAACGCCCTGCTCGGCAAGAAGTGCTACGCCCTGCGCATAGCCTCGGTCATGGCACGGGACGAGGGCTGGCTGGCCGAGCACATGCTCGTCCTCAAGCTCACGCCGCCGCGGGGCGAGGCCAAGTACGTGGCCGCCGCCTTCCCGAGCGCCTGCGGCAAGACCAACCTCGCCATGCTGGAGCCGACCATCCCCGGCTGGACCGTGGAGACCATCGGCGACGACATCGCCTGGATGCGCTTCGGCGAGGACGGCCGCCTCTACGCGATCAACCCCGAGGCGGGCTTCTTCGGCGTCGCGCCGGGCACCGGCGAGCACACCAACGCCAACGCGATGAAGACCCTGTGGGGCAACTCGGTCTTCACCAACGTCGCCCTCACCGACGACAACGACGTCTGGTGGGAGGGCATGACCGAGGAGCTCCCGGCCCACCTCACGGACTGGAAGGGCAACTCCTGGACGCCGGAGTCCGGGACCCCGGCCGCCCACCCCAACGCCCGCTTCACCGTCCCGGCCAGCCAGTGCCCGACCATCGCGCCCGAGTGGGAGGACCCCAAGGGCGTGCCGATCTCGGCGATCCTCTTCGGCGGCCGCCGTGCCTCGGCCGTACCGCTGGTCACCGAGTCCTTCGACTGGCAGCACGGTGTCTTCCTCGGTGCCAACGTCGCCTCCGAGAAGACCGCCGCCGCCGAGGGCAAGGTCGGCGAGCTGCGCCGCGACCCGTTCGCGATGCTCCCGTTCTGCGGTTACAACATGGGCGACTACTTCGGCCACTGGGTCAAGCTCGGCCAGAAGCACGAGGCCGGCAAGCTCCCGAAGATCTACTACGTGAACTGGTTCCGCAAGGACGCGGACGGCCGGTTCGTGTGGCCGGGCTTCGGCGAGAACAGCCGCGTGCTGAAGTGGATCGTCGAGCGCCTCAACGGCCAGGCCGAGGGCGTCGAGACCCCGATCGGCGTCCTGCCGGCCGAGGGCTCCCTCGATACCAGCGGCCTGGACATCTCCCAGGCGGACCTCGACCTGCTGCTCTCGGTCGACGTCGACACCTGGCGGCACGAGGCCTCGCTCATCCCGTCCCACCTGGAGACCTTCGGCGACCACACGCCGAAGGAGCTGTGGGACGAGTACCGGGCCCTGGTCAAGCGTCTGGACTAGGCCGTGTCGTCAAATGAGCGCCGGCCGCCCGGAGGGCGGGCCCAGCGGCGTCTGGTGCGGTGCATCGCAAGGCGGAGAGTCGTCCTCGTAGTGGGCTACTCGGACGATTCGACAACGCAGCGTGGGGGCACCCCCGGCCGAAGGCTGGGGGAGTGCCGTGCCGGGCGTCGCTGGGCAGGCGGGCATTTGACGACACGGCCTAGGCCCCACCGGATTCCGGGCGGCCCGACCCTCACCGTGTGTGCGGCGCGGGCGGGCGGCCCGGCGGTGGGCATGGCCCGGTCGTGGGATCCCCGACCCTGACCATCGCCCCACGGGCGGGCCGCGCCGACCCTCACACCGAGGGCCGGGACCGGAGGCACGAACCCCGGTCCCGGCCCTCGGGCGGTTCCTAGGCGGCTGCGGTGTGGACCGCGATCTGGCGTTCGGCGAGCGCCGCGGCCTCCGCGTTCTGGCGTGACTCGGCGACCACCAGGGCCCGGCCGGCGAGCGCGCGGGCCCTCCGGTGCAGGGCCGCCACACGGGCCGCTTCCGCCCGCCCCCGTCCGGCCGGAGCCGGGGAGAGCCGCAGCGGCGGACGCCCGTGGTGCAGGCCCGCCACGGCCTCGGCGAGCTGCTCCGCGGCACGGTCGAGGTCCGGGCTGCACTCCAGCGCCCGCAGCTCGTCGGTGACGGTGAGCAGGGCGGCGAGGTGTCCGGCGAGCTGGAGGTCCAGCTCCTCGTCACGACTGCGTCGCGGAGAGGTGGGCGCTGCCGTCGTATGGACCGATTTGGTGCGGATCGGTTCGTACATGGGTGCACTCCTCCTGCAATCAGGAGTACATCCTACCTTGGACTCAGTCCAAGGAGGGAGCTTTTCGAGGTATTGGCCCGGGCTACGGCTGCCCGTAGCCGTCCAGGAAGCGCGCGATCCGGCCCACCGCGTCCGCCAGGTCCTCCTTCGCCGGCAGCGTGACCAGGCGGAAGTGGTCCGGCTCCGGCCAGTTGAAGCCGGTGCCCTGCACCACCAGGATCCGCTCGGCCCGCAGCAGGTCCAGCACCATCTGCTGGTCGTCCTTGACCTTGTAGACCTTCGGGTCGAGCCGCGGGAACGCGTACAGCGCGCCCTTCGGCCGCACGCAGGTGACCCCGGGGATCTGCGTCAGCAGGTCGTACGCCACGTCCCGCTGCTCGGCCAGCCGGCCGCCCGGCAGCACCAGGTCCTTGATCGACTGGCGGCCGCCGAGGGCGGTGGCCACCGCGTGCTGGGCCGGGACGTTCGCGCACAGGCGCATGTTCGCCAGGATGGTCAGGCCCTCGAGGTAGCTGGTCGCGTGCTCCTTCGGGCCGCACACCGCGAGCCAGCCGCTGCGGTAGCCGGCCACCCGGTAGGCCTTCGACAGTCCGTTGAAGGTCAGCGTCAGCAGGTCGGGGGCGACCACCGCGGTCGGGGTGTGGGTCACCCCGTCGTAGAGGATCTTGTCGTAGATCTCGTCCGAGCAGACGATCAGGTTGTGGCGGCGGGCGATGTCGGTGAGCTGCCGCAGCAGCTCGTCGTCGTAGACCGCGCCCGTCGGGTTGTTCGGGTTGATGATCACCAGCGCCTTGGTGCGGTCGGTGATCTTGCGCTCGATGTCGGCGAGGTCGGGGAACCAGTCCGCCTGCTCGTCGCAGCGGTAGTGCACCGGGGTGCCGCCCGACAGGGAGACCGCAGCCGTCCACAACGGGTAGTCGGGCGCCGGGATCAGTACCTCGTCGCCGTCGTCCAGCAGCGCCTGCATCGACATCTGGATCAGCTCGGAGACGCCGTTGCCGAGGTAGATGTCCTCGACGTCCAGCTCGACGCCCTTGGTCTGGTAGTGCTGCATGACCGCCCGCCGCGCCGGCAGGATGCCCTTGGAGTCGCCGTAGCCGTGCGCGCCGCCGAGGCTGCGCAGCATGTCCTCAAGGATCTCCGGGGGGCACTCGAAACCGAAGGCGGCGGGATTGCCGGTGTTCAGCTTCAGGATGCGATGACCCGCCGCCTCCAGCCGCATGGCCTCCTCCAGCACCGGGCCGCGGATGTCGTAGCAGACGTTGGAGAGCTTCGTGGACTGGATCACCTGCATGTCCGTGAGCTTACGGGCACGTACCGGGGACCGCCCCGTGTTCTTGGCCACGTATGCGCCGAATGGTGACGTGCCGCTACTCTCGCCGCATGTTCTCGTTACTCAACGACGAACCTGTCGCCAGTGCCGACGACGACCTCCTCGGCGCGGGGCGCGCCGCGCGGCAACTCGCCCGGCTGCTCCTCGACTCGCGCGGATCCACCCCGTTCACCCTCGCCGTCGACGCCGGCTGGGGGACGGGCAAGAGCAGCCTGATGCGCCTGCTCGACGCCGAGCTCCGGGGCACCGCCGACGTCCACACCGTCTGGTACAACGCCTGGACCTCACGCGGTGCCGACGCCCTGGAAGGTCTGATCAAGTCCGTCCTGACGCAGTTCGACCGCCGGCTGCTGCGCCGTGCCCTGCACCGCGCGACCGAGCACCGTGCCCTGCTGCGGACCCTGCGCGCCGCGGCCACGCTGCTCGCCGGACCGCTCGGTGCGGCGGGCCTGGTCGACGAGCTGTGGCGCAGCCTCTCCGTCAACGCCCAGGCCCGCAACGAGATGCGCGACGCCCTGCGGGACCTGGCGACGCAGTGGGCCGGCACCGGCGAGCACGCGCCGCGCCGGCTGCTCGTCGTCTTCATCGACGACCTCGACCGCTGCGCCGAGGAGACCGTGCTCGCCGTCTGCGAGGCCGTCAAGGTCTACCTCGACGTGCCCGGGGTGGCCTTCGTCATCGGCTGCGACCGCTCCGCGCTGTTCCCGGGCGGCCTGCTCGGCGACCTGTCCCCGGCGGGCTCCGCCTTCATGGAGAAGGTCTTCCAGACCAACTACCGCGTACCGCCCCCCGAGGACATCGAGGGATACGTGCGCGGATGCGCCGAACGGGCCGGCATCGGTGCGCTCCTCGACGACACCCACGTCAACCTGCTCGCCGAACGCACCGGGGGCAATCCACGCCGCGTCAAGAGGCTGCTCAACGGTTTCGTCCTGGAGGCCGGACTCAACCCCGTCTGGCAGGACTTCGGCCCCGAGGTCATGCTCCGCATGCTCCTGCTGCAGTACCTGTACGGCGACTTCCACGGCGTGCTGGTCGGCGGACGCGGCAACGACGCGATCCAGGAGTTCCTGGACTACCGGGCGGTGCGGCGCCTGCTGCGCTCGCCCGCGGTCCCCACCGGCCAGGGCGACGCACTGGTGCGCCGCCTCCTCACCGAGCACGAGGTGCCGCTCGCCGCCGACCCCGGACCGGAGGAGCGCGCCCGGGCCCTGGCCGAACTGGAACGGCAGCTCCCCCCGTCCTTCCCCGCGCTGGTCGCGGACCGCGCGTTCACCTCCCTCGTCGACGACCTCGTCCGCATGCCCGAGGCCGCCGACCTCATCCACCGCCTGCGGCGCTCCCCACTGGCCGCCGTGATCACGACGGTCGACCTGGACCAGGCCGTCTCGCAGGCCGCACCCGAGCCTCCCCGGGCCCCGGAGGACGGCCCGTACACCGGGCTGCGCGTGCTGTGGATCGACGACAACCCCGGGACCGTCGCCACCGAGGTCCGGGCCCTGCGGCACAAGGGAGCCGAGGTCGAGGTCGTCGAGGACCGTGCCGGTGCGGAGGAGCGGTTGCCGCTCGCCGTCCCGGACCTGCTGATCTCCGACATCGAACGCCACGGCGACCCGGAGGCGGGCTTCACCGACCTCGAGCACCTGCGCGGCACCGGCCGCTACACCGGCGCTGCGCTCTTCTACGCGGGCTGGGTCGCCCCGGAACGCGAGGAGCGCGCCCGCCGGGCCGGCGCCCTCGGCCTCGTCTGCGAACCTGCCGCGCTGCGCGACCTCATCGACCACGTCCTGCGGCAGCCCGACTCCGCACCGAGCGTCCCGCCAGGACGTCCGTACGGCGGCCGTCCTCGATGACGAACCGCCCGTCGACGAGCACGTACGGGATGCCGGTGGGCAGCGTGCGCGGCGCCTCGTACGTCGCGCCCGCGGCGACCGTCCCCGGGTCGAACAGCACCAGGTCCGCACGGTGGCCCTCGCGGACCAGGCCGCGGTCCGGCAACCCCAGCCGGGCCGCGGGGCGTCCGGTGAGGTGCGCGACGCACTCCTCCAGGCCGAGCACGCCGAGCTCGCGCACGTAGTGGCCGAGGTAGTGCGGGAAGGTGCCGTACGCGCGGGGATGCGGCTTGTCGCCGACGAGCAGGCCGTCGCTGCCGCCGGTGTGGACGCGGTGGCGCATGATCGCCCGGACGTTCTCCTCGTGACCCACGTGCTGGAGGACCGTCGTGCCCAGGCGGTCCTCCAGCAGCAGCCGGCGCGCCGTCGCGAAGTCCGGCAGCCGGCGCCCCACATGGCCCGCCAGGGCGGGCTCGCGCACCCCGGAGACCTCCAGCGTCCGCCACTCCACGGGCACGCCGTGGCAGCCGTCCGACCCCTCCACCTCCATCGCGTGCCGGATGCGTTCCGCCTGCGCGTCGTCCCGGAGCCGGGCGAGGGTCGCCTCAGGACCACCCTCCGTCGCCCAGCTCGGCAGGGTCGCCGCGAGCGTCGTGCAGCCCGGCAGGTAGGGATACGTGTCCAGGGTGATGTCCGCCCCCGCGGCGAGCGCCTCGTCCAGCAGCGCGAGCAGTTCCGGCGCACGGCCCGCGTTCACGCCGAAGTTCATCGTGGCGTGCGCCAGGTGCAGGGCGCAGCCCGCCTCCCGGGTCACGGCGATCATCTCGGCGTAGGCCTCGAGCGCGCCGGCGCCGTAACTGCGCTGGTGCGGGCAGTAGTAGCCGCCGTGGGCGGCCACGACCCGGCACAGCTCGGTCAGTTCGGCGTCCGAGGCGTACATCCCCGGGGTGTACGTCAGCCCGGACGACATCCCCACGGCCCCCTGCGCCAGCCCCTCGGCGACCAGTTCCTTCATCCGGTCCAGCTCCGCCGCGGTCGCCGGACGGTCCTCCCACCCGACGGCCAGCATCCGTACGGTGCCCTGCGGGACCAGGTACGCGGCGTTCACGGCGATGCCCCGGTCCAGGCGGTCCAGGTACTCGCCGACGCTGCGCCAGTCGTACTCCAGGCCCTCGGGGTCGCCGTTCCACCCCGCGAGCTGGCGGCGCAGCCCGGCCAGGGTGCGGTCGTCCACGGGGGCGTACGACAACCCGTCCTGGCCCAGCACCTCCAGGGTCACGCCCTGCGCCGCCTTCGCCTCGTGCGCGGGGTCCGTGAGCAGGGCCAGGTCGCTGTGCGCGTGCATGTCGATGAACCCGGGGGCGAGCACGAGCCCGCGGGCGTCGAGCGTGCGGCGTGCGCCGCGCACCGTCCCGATCTCGGTGACGCGGCCGTCCACGACGCGCACGTCCGCCCGGTACGCCGGGGTCGCCCCGGACCCGTCCACGACGGTCGCGCCGCGAATCGCCAACTCCATCCGTGCGTCTCCTTTGTGCGTCTTCTTCGTCTGCGGCACCGTTGTGGTCGGGGTTGGCGGTTTTCCCGTCGCCCTCCCGATTGCCCGGCGCGGTCAGTGACCGCCTCGCGCGGTCGTTGTGGGGTCGGTGCCGCGCCGGGCAATCGGGAGGGAGGGCGGGGGATGCCCGCCGCAGGCGCAAACAACCCGCACACAAACAACCGGGCCGTCAGAAGAACGTGCGGACGAAATCCGTGACGACCCCACCCGTGTCCACGACAGGGATGAGCTGCCACTTGTCGAACGCCGTGCACGGATGCGACACCCCCAGCCCCACCCAGTCGCCGACCGCCAGGTCCCGTGCCCCGGGGGCGACGTCCACGAACGCGTGCTGGTCGGCGAGCTTCGTGACCGTGAGTCCGGCCGCCGGGACGGCGGAACCGTCGGCGCGGCGCACGAGCTGCGGCACCGGGAGGTCGAGGTCGTACGGCGCGTCGCGCTTGCCCGCGTTGAGGAGGGCGAGGCCGGGCTCGGGCCGGGAGAGCACCTGCGTCCAGAGGCGGAAGGCGGGCTCGAGCGACCCCTCCGCGGGGATGCGGTCGTGGAACGGCGTCAGATCGCGGTAGTGGACGTCGTCGTGCGTGACGTACGCCCCGGACCGCAGGAGCCCGAGCACCGGCAGGGACAGGTCCCCGAGCGTGCCGAACGCGTCCGCCACGGCGTCGAACCACTCGCTGCCGCCCGCGCTCACCACGATCTCCTCGACGCCGGCGAAACGCCCCGCCGCGTCGAATTCCTGTGCCAGCTGCACGAGTTCGACCAGCCATGCACGCGGGTCCGCCGCCGCCGCCTCGTAGCCCGCGACGCCGACGAGCCGCAGGTGCCGTGCCGCGGCGACCGCGTCGGCGACGCGCGCCGCCTCCTCCGGGCCACGCACGCCGGTGCGGCCTCCCTCCGCGCCGAGCTCGACGACGACGTCCACGACCGCCGTCAGGGCCGCGTCCATCAGCTCCACCCCGCGCACGGAGTCCACGTAGCAGACGAAGCGGAACTCCGGGTCGCCCGCGAGCTCGCGGGACAGCCAGCGCAGCGCGGCCGCGTCGACGAGCTCGTTGGCGAGGAAGACGCGCCGCACGCCGAACGCCCGGTAGACCCGCACCTGGTGCGGGGTGGCGGCGGTGATGCCCCACGCGCCGTGGGCGAGCTGGCGGGCGAAGAGCTGCGGGGCCATGGAGGTCTTGCCGTGCGGCGCGAAGGCGAGGCCGTGCTTGCCGGTCCAGTCGGCGAGCTGGGCGAGGTTGTGCTCCAGGGCGGGCTCGGAGAGCGTGAGCAGCGGGGTCGTGAAGCCGCCGTCGAAGACGGTGCGGCGCTCGGCGGCGAGTTCGCCGACGGTCAGGCCGTCGGCGTCCGGCGGCAGTCCCTTGAAGCGGTGGTCCACCCGTTCCCGGTGCAGCTCGTCGATGCCCGTGACCTGGTCCATCCCGCCTCCGTCCACCGCCGTTGCAATATGTGCAACGACCGTTGCGTACCGTGTTTCCCGCTGTCTAACATCCCGGCCAGCACCGGGTCAACGGTGCGCGGAGAGGAGCGGAAGTGACCGGGACCGTGGGCGTGGCCCTGGACGTCGTGTGCGTGGGCGAGTCCATGGTCACCTTCGTCCCCTCCGTGCCCGGGCAGCGCCTCGCCGACGCGGCCGCCTTCGACCGTGGGACGGGTGGCGCGGAGTCCAACGTGGCCTGCGCGCTGGCCCGTCTCGGCCATGCCGTGCGCTGGATCAGCCGGGTGGGCACCGACCCGTTCGGGGACCACCTGGTGGCGACGATCGCCGCGGCCGGCGTGGACGTCTCGGGGGTGCGCCGCGACCGGGAGCGCCCCACCGGGGTCTACTTCCGCACCGGCGACGGCGAGGTCGCCTACTACCGGGCGGGTTCGGCCGCCACCGCCATGGGCCCGGGCAACGTCGCCCGCCACGAGGCCTGGGCCGGCCGGGTCCTGCACCTGTCCGGCATCACGCCCGCGCTCTCCGAGGGGTGCGCGGACCTCGTCCACGAGCTCACCGCCCCCGCTCCGGGCCGCCCGCTGGTCTCCTTCGACGTCAACCACCGCCCCGCCCTGTGGCGTTCGGCCGACCCGGTACGGCTGGCCCGGCTCGCCGCGCGCTGCGACCTCGTCCTGGTCGGCGAGGACGAGGCCGAGGCCGCCTGGGGCCTGCCGGACGCCGACGCCGTGCGCGAGGCCCTGCCCGGTCCCGCCGTCCTCGTCGTCAAGCAGGGCGCGCACGGTGCCACCGCGTACGAGGGCGGCGCCGACGGGGTCTTCGTGCCCGCGGCGGACACGCCCGTCGTCGACCTCGTCGGGGCCGGTGACGCCTTCGCCGCGGGGTTCCTGTCGGCGACGCTGCGCACGCTCCCGCTGCGGGAGCGGCTCGCCCGGGGCCACGCCCTGGCCGCCGCGGTGATCGGGGTACGGGGCGACTCCCTCGCCACCCTCGGTGACGAGGCATGGGGGAGACTGCGCGCATGAGCCAGACCGTGGACCGCGCGCTGCGCATCCTGCCCCTGCTCGCGGAGGGGCCCGCCAACCTCGAACAGGTCGCCACCCGCCTGGACGTGCACAAGTCCACCGCACTGCGGCTGCTGCGCACCCTGCACGAGCACGGCATGGTCTACCGCCAGGACGACCAGCGCTACCGCCTCGGCGCCCGGCTGTTCGCCCTCGCCCAGGAGGCGATGGAGAACCTGGACGTCCGCGGTATCGCCCACCCCCACCTCGCCGCCCTGGGCGAACTGACCGGGCACACCGTCCACCTCGCGGTGTACGAGGAGGGCGAGGTCGTCTACATCGACAAGGTGGAGAGCCGCTACCCGGTCCGCATGTACTCGCGGATCGGCAAGCCCGTCGCCATCACCGTGGCCGCCGTGGCGAAGCTGCTCCTGGCCGACCTTCCCGAGGCGGAGCGGCGCGCGGTCGCGCAGGGCCTGGAGTACCCGCGCTACACCGCGCGTTCCACCACCGACGCCGCCGCCTACCTCGCCGAACTCGCCCGGGTCCGCGAGCAGGGCTGGGCGAGCGACCTGGGCGGCCACGAGGAGTCCATCAACTGCGTGGCCGCGCCGATCCGCGGCGCCGACGGGCGCGTCATGGCCGCCTGCTCCCTCTCCGCCCCCAATGTGGTCGTCAGCGCGGAGGAACTGCTGAAGCTGCGCCCGCAGGTCCGGCGCACCGCGGAGGCGATCAGCCGCGAGTACTCCGGAAGGCCGAGCGAAGGAACCAGATGAGCGAGAAGACCGCGATCACCCCGGCCGGCCACACCACCCCGCCGGCCAGGTTCTCCCACGGTGTCCGCAAGGGCAACATCCTGCAGGTCGCCGGTCAGGTCGGCTTCGGCCCCGCCGTGCCGGGTCAGGCGCCCGCGCCCGTGGGCCCGGGGCTGCGGGAGCAGACCCTGCAGACCCTCGCCAACGTGCAGGCGGTGCTGGAGGAGGGCGGCTCGTCCTGGGAGGACGTCGTCATGATCCGGGTCTACCTCACCGACACCGCGCACTTCCCCGAGTTCAACGCCCTCTTCGACGAGTTCTTCGCGAGCCTGAAGGGCGCCCCCGCCGCCCGTACGACGGTCTACGTCGGCCTGCCCGCCGGACTGCTCGTCGAGATCGACGCCCTCGCCGTCCTGGGCTGACCGGGCGGCGTCGCCGGCGCGGTGGGCCCGGTGGTCCGACGTGACACCGCGCCCCCGGGGGACGGGACCTCTCCCGGGGGCGCGGTGCGTCGGTGACGGTCCCGCCGGTTACGGCAGCCCGTGCACGTGCGGGCCGACGGTGCCCGAGAAGGCGTTGCCGTTGGTCGCGTCCCAGTTGGTGGACCAGGTCATCGCGCCGCGCAGCCCCGGCCAGGTGGTGGAGGGCTTGAAGGAACCGCAGTTGGTGCCCTTGGTCAGGCAGTCCAGGGCGTTGTTCACCACGGTCGGCGAGACGTAGCCGCTGCCCGCCGCCCGGGTCGACGCCGGCAGGCCGAGACCCACCTGCGAGGGGGCCAGACCGCTCTGCAGCTGGATGCAGGCCAGGGCGGTGATGAAGTCGACCGTGCCCTGCGAGTACACCTTGCCGTCGCAGCCGTTCATGGAACCGCTGTTGTAGTACTGGGTGTTGACGACGGTCAGGATGTCCTTGATGTTCAGGGCGGTCTGGAAGTAGCCGAAGGACGTCGACTGCATGTCGATGGTCTGCGGGGCCATCGTGATGACCAGCCCGGAGCCGGCCTTGGCCGACAGGGAGCGCAGCGCCTGCGTCATGTAGGTCGCGTTGATCCCGTTCTCCAGGTCGATGTCGACGCCGTCGAACCCGTACGTCTGCATCAGCGAGAAGACGCTGTTCGCGAAGTTGTTCGCCGAGGCGGAGTCGGTGACGCTGATCGTGCCGTTCTGGCCGCCGACGGAGACGATGACCTTCTTGCCGGCCGCCTTCTTCGCCGCGATGTCGGTCTTGAACTGGCTGACCGGGTAGTTCAGCGCCGGGTCGAGGGTGAAGGAGACCGCGCCGGGCGTGGTCGTGGCGTCGGCGAACGACACCGCGATGATGTCGTACTGGCTCGGGACCTGGGCGATGGTCTGGACGGTCGCGCCGTTGTTGAAGTTCTGCCAGTAGCCGGTGAGCACGTGCTTGGGCAGCGAGCCGCCGCCGGTGGGCGTCGGCGTCGGTGTGGGCGTCGGTGTGGGCGTCGGTGTGGGCGTGGGGGTGGGCGTGGGGGTCGGGGTCGGCGTCCCCGTGCCGGGCGCGCCCAGCAGGCTCACGTCGTCCGCCAGGTACGCGGGCTGCGCGTACCAGCCGTGCAGGTAGACGGTGACCGAGGTGGTGCTCGCGCCCGTGGTGAAGCTGGTGGACAGCTGCTGGTACGAGGACGCGGACGGGGTCCAGACCGAGGCCTCCGTCATCCCGGTGCCGGTGGCGCCGAGGTAGACGTAGCTGCCCTGGACGAACGCGCTCAGCGTGTACGTGGAGTTGGGCCGGACACTGATGGTCTGCGAGCAGCGGGAGTTGTCCGAGGAGGAGGGCGTGCCCTGGAGCGCCTTGGTGCCGCCGTGCACGGGGGAGCCGACGGCCGCGCCGCTGGAGGCGGTGCAGGACCATCCGGACAGGCCGCTCTCGAACCCGCCGTTGGTCACGATGTTGGTGTCGGCGGCGTTCGCGCTGCCGGACGTGGCGACGAGTCCCGCCACCGCGAGGGCGGCGGCGCCGACGGCCGCCGCGGCTCTGAGGGCGGTGCTCCGCGGGCGTGCGTGTTCCACTACTGCCTCCTGGGGGCGAGGAGTTGGGCGGTTACGCGAGTGGCCACTCTTGTGTGGGACGCAGTTTGGTCCAGACCAATGCGGGGGTCAATACCCTTGCCGTCGTGCGTAGACCGTCGTCCCGCGGGTACCACCGACTTCATCAACTGTTCGGCGACTTTCCGCACTGCTCCGGCTACGCAGGGATAAGCTCTCCGGGCAGGGACTGGGCGGGAGTTCCGGGAGGTCGCGGGTGTCGAGCGTCATAGCGGTCACGGCGGACGACCTCGCGCTCCCGCTGGAGCAGCACGTGACGCGCACCGCCGCCGCCCTGGAGGCCCACGGCCACCTCGTCGTGCTCGTCCCGCCGGAGCCCACCGACCCGTTGCGCCGCCGCGTCCACACCGTGCGCGCGACCTTGGAGGCGGACCGGGTGGCGATCGTCCCGGTCGACCTGCCACCGCTGGCCGCCCTGCTCCTGGCCGAGCAACTGCGCCAGCTCGCCGCCACCGACCTCGGGCCCGGTGTGCTCGCCGGGGCCGCCCGGCTGCTGTCGCACTACCTCCACTCCGGCGCCCTGCTCGGTTCGGTGTCCCGGCTCGACCGGGTGGACGTGCCCGTCGGCGCCCACCTGAAGTCCCTGGTGCCCGGGCGCCACTTCGCCGTCCTCGCCCACCCCGAACCGCACCTGTCCGAGGCGCGCCCCGACGCCGTGCCGGCCGGGCCCGCGTTCCTCACCCAGCTCGCCGTCGCGCACGGCCACGGCATCGACGCCGGCTGGGTCACCGGGCCGCTGGCCCGCTCCTGGCGGAGCCAGCACGTGCGGGAGGTGCCGCTGCCGGCGGACTCCGCGCGCTGGTGGGGGACCGGCAGGCTGGTCGAGTTCACCGCCTACATCGCCGACGTCGGCGTGCTCTACCAGCTGGTCACCTCGGTCCGCCGGGACACCTGCGGCTGGTGCGGCCTGGCGGTCATCGGCGACCGCTGCCTGTTCTGCTCGGCCACGGTGGACGGGCAGCAGCGCATCCGGCCCCCGGAGCGGCCGCGCCAGGTCGTGCACTCGGGACCCCGCGCGCCCTCCCTGTCGCCCAGGGCGTCGCCCACCCCCCAGGTCTCCCCCCACCAGCAGTCGGCACTTGAGCGATAGGGCCCCACCTCTATGAACTCACGTCAGCGTCGCGGCGTCGTCCTCCTCGTGGTCTCCGCGCTGTGCGCGCTCGCCGCCTTCGCCGGTGTCGTCACCGTCATCGGGGACGCCCGCTCCCAGGTCGGGCCGAAGGTGACCGCGTACCGGCTGGCCGCGGACGTGCCCGCGTACGAGGCGGTCGGCCGCGCCCAACTGCGGGAGGTCCGGATGCCCGAGCGCTGGCTGCCCGTCACCGCCGTCCGCGACGTCGGCCAGCTCGACGGCAAGATAGCCGCCGTCCCCCTGCACCGGGGCTCCCTGCTGCAGACGGACATGGTCGCCGAGCGGCCCGCGCTGCGGGCCGGGCAGATGGAGATCGCGATCATGATCGACGCGGAGACCGGGGTCGCCGGGAAGATCACCCCGGGGGCGAGGGTCAACATCTTCGCCACCTTCGCCCCGCGCAGGGACACCGACCCCGAGGTCTCGAAGATCATCGTCGCGGGCGCCCGGGTCATCGACGTCGGCCAGATCAAGGCCTTCGACACCGGCGGCGACAACCGCCGGGTCAGCAGCCAGGGAGTCCCCATCACCTTCGCCCTCGGCGCCGCCGACGCCCAGCGGGTCGCCTTCGCCGAGTCCTTCGCCCGGCACGTACGCCTCGCCCTCGTCGCCCCGGGGGACGCGACCGCCCCCTCCGAACGGGACCGCACCTACACCCTCGCCGGTGACGGAGCCGCCTCGTGACCGGCGTCCGCATCCTGTCGGGCACCCCCGACCCCGACACCGCCCGCGCCCTGACCGGGGTCCTCCACCAGCTGCCCGGAGCCGAACCCGGGCCCGCGCTGCCGGACTCCACCACACTGCTGGACGTCCTCGCCCGCGCCGCCGGGACCGGGGTCGACGAACTGCCCGAGGTCGTCGTCGTCCACGACCGCATCACCCCGGTGCCCGCGCTCGAGGTCATCCGCGAGATCGCGCTGCGCTTCCCCGCGGTCGGCGTCATCCTGCTCACCGCCGACCCGAGCCCGGCCGTCCTGTCCGGCGCCATGGACGCCGGCGCGCGCGGTGTCGCCGGGGTGCCCCTGTCGTACGACGAACTCGGCGCCCGCGTCGAGGCGGCGGCCGCCTGGGCGGCCGGCGTTCGGCGCCACCTCAGCCCCCAGCAGCCCGCGCTGCCCGCCGTCCCCGGGGGCAGGCTGGTCGCCGTGGCCGGAGCCAAGGGCGGGGTCGGCACCACCGTCGTCGCCGTCCAGCTCGCCCTCGCCGCGCAGGCCGCCGGCAAGTCCACCGCCCTGGTCGACCTCGACCTCCAGGGCGGCGACATCGCCTCCTACCTCGACGTCCAGTTCCGCCGCTCCGTCGCCGACCTCGCGGACATCGCCGACGTGACCACCCGCGTACTGCAGGACGCCATGTACGTCCACGAGTCCGGGCCCGCGCTGCTGCTCGCCCCCGGCGAGGGCGAACGCGGCGAGGAGGTCACCGACCGTGCCGCCCGGCACGTGCTGCACGCCCTCCGGCAGCGGTACGAGGTCGTGGTCGTCGACTGCGGCACCCAGATGACCGGCGCCAACGCGGTCGCCGTCGAGACCGCGGACACCGCCCTGCTGGTGACCACGCCCGACGTGGTCGCCGTGCGCGCCGCCAAGCGCATGGTGCGCATGTGGGACCGGCTGCAGATCCGCAAGCCCCAGGACGTCGTCGCCACCGTCAACCGGTACACCCGGGGCAGCGAGATCCAGCCCTCGCTGATCGCCCGCATCACCGGCACCCGGATCGCCTCCGCCGTGGTCCCCGCCGCCTTCCGGGAACTGCAGGCGGTCGTGGACGCCGGACGGCTCCAGGACCTCGACAACCGCTCCACCGTCAAGCAGGGCGTGTGGACGCTCGCGGCGGAGATCGGCGTCTGCGGGCCCGGGCACGCGGTGCCGCCCCGCAGGAGCCGCCGCGGCCGCGGTGAACAGGGCCAGGTCACCCTGGAGACGCTGGGCATGACACCGCTGATCCTGCTGGTGCTCGTCCTGGTCTGGCAGGCGGTGCTGACCGGGTACACCTTCACCCTCGCCGGCCACGCCGCCGACCGGGCCGCCCGCGCGGCGGCGGTGGGGAAGGACGCCCAGGCGGCGGCGGCCGACGACCTGCCCGGCGCGTGGCAGATCGAGGACTTCGGCACCACGCACACCGACGGCATGGTCGGGGTGACGGTGGGCCTGCGGGTCCCGGTCCTCTTCCCGGGCGCGATCGACTTCCCGCTGACCGTCCACGGCCACGCCTCGGCCGTCGACGAAGAGGCGGGCACGCCGTGACGGCCCGGACCCGCCGCCGGCGCGACCGGGGCAGCGCCTCCCTGGAGTTCCTGGGGATGCTGCCGATCCTGCTGCTGATCGCCCTCGCGGGCGTGCAGCTGGGCCTCGCCGCCTACACCGCGGCCCAGGCCGGCACGGCCGCCCGCGCCGCCGCGCGCATGGCCGCGCTGCACGACCCTCCCGTGAGCGGCCCCGTCGCGGGCACGGAGGCGGTGAGCTCCTGGCTGCAGGACGGTACGCAGGTCAGCACCACCGGCGACACGGGGGACTCCGTGCAGGCGACGGCGACCGTGGAGATCCCGTCGGTGCTCCCGGGCCTCAGCCCGGGCTCCGTCACCCGGACCGCCACGATGCCCAGGGAGGACGACGAGGGGGCCGACGAATGAGCCTGCGCGACCGCATCGCCGCGAACGAGGACACCGCCCCGCAGACGCAGGAGGGCCACCTCGTCGCCGTCTACCGGGCCAAGCTCCTCCAGGAGATCGACCTCGCCGAGATGTCGGCGCTCGCCGCCGCCGAGCGCCGGGTGCGCCTGGAACGCGTCCTCGGCCACATCATCAGCCGCGAGGGACCGGTGCTCTCCACCAAGGAGCGCACCGGCATCATCCGCCGGGTCGTGGACGAGGCCCTGGGCCTGGGCATCCTCGAACCGCTGCTGGAGGACGCCTCCATCACCGAGATTATGGTCAACGGCCCGGACCGCATCTACATCGAGCGGGCCGGCCGGGTGGAGCCCGTCGCCGCCCGGTTCAGCAGCCCCGAGCAACTCCTGCAGACCATCGAGCGGATCGTGTCGACCGTCAACCGCCGGGTGGACGAGTCGAATCCGATGGTGGACGCCCGGCTGCCCTCCGGCGAGCGCGTCAACGTCATCATCCCGCCGCTGTCGCTGACCGGCCCGGTCCTCACCATCCGCCGCTTCCCCCGCGCGTACGCCCTGCACGAGCTGATCGGCCTCGGCACCCTCGACGAGCACATGCTGATGCTGCTCTCCGCCCTCGTGCGGGCCAAGTTCAACATCATCGTCAGCGGCGGCACCGGCTCGGGCAAGACCACCCTGCTCAACTCGCTGTCCGGGCTCATCCCGGACGGCGAGCGGATCATCACCGTCGAGGACGCCGCCGAACTCCAGCTCCAGCAGGAGCACGTCGTACGCCTGGAGAGCCGGCCGCCCAACGTCGAGGGCCAGGGCCGGATCACCATCCGCGACCTCGTGCGGAACTCGCTGCGCATGCGCCCCGACCGGATCATCGTCGGTGAGGTCCGCGGCGGCGAGACCCTCGACATGCTGCAGGCCATGTCCACCGGCCACGACGGTTCGCTGGCCACGGTGCACGCCAACTCGGCCGAGGACGCGGTGCTCAGGCTGCAGACGCTGGCCTCGATGTCGGAGGTGAAGATCCCCTTCGAGGCGCTCCGCGACCAGATCAACAGCGCCGTCGACGTCATCGTCCAGCTACGCCGCGACGTCGACGGCACCCGCCGGATCGCCGAGATCGCCGTGCTGTCCTCACGGGGACGCGACACCTTCCGGCTGACCAGCGCGACCCGCTTCCGCGCCGAGCCGATGGGGCCCGACCGGATCGTGCGGGGCTGGTTCCACCATCAGCCCGTACCGCGTCAACTGGCCGAACGCTTCCACCTGGCGGGCGAGTCCGTGCCGGCGGCCTTCGGGGTCGGCGAGACCGAGCTGGAGCTGTCGAGCAGGGAGGCGAAGTGAACACGCCAACGATGGCCCTGGCGGTGCTCGGCGTGACCGGCCTCGCGCTGGTGCTGGGCGTCTGGGGCCTGCACGCCTGGAGCGGCGGTCGCGCCGACCGCGCCGCGCTCGTGGACCGGCTGGCCGACGTCCCGGCCGCGGAACGGCGCGCCGTGCCCTTCGCCGGGCTGGACCTGCGGGTCCGGCGCACCGCCTGGGGCCGCCGGCTGGCCGCGCGACTCGCCGCCACCGGCACCGACCTGACGCCCGGGCAGTTCACCGCGGCCGCCCTCGCGGTCGTCGGCGGCGCCTGGCTGGTCGCCGACATCGTGCTGGCCCCCTTCTTCGGACCGATCGCCGCGCTCCTGGCGGCCTGGGCGGTCAGCTCCTTCCTCGGCTGGCGACGACGGGTGCGCACCGAGCGCTTCATCGCCCAGCTGCCCGAACTCGCCCGCGTCCTGGCCAACGCCACGCAGGCAGGGCTCGCCCTGCGCACCGCCGTCGGCATGGCGGCGGAGGAACTGGAGGCCCCGGCGGGCGAGGAACTGCGGAAGGTCGCCGACGCCATGACGCTCGGGCACTCCATCGAGGACGCCATGGCCGAACTGCAGGAGCGGCTGCCCAGCCGGGAACTGGTGGTGCTGGTCTCCACGCTCGTCCTGTCGGCCCGGGCCGGCGGCTCGGTGGTGGAGTCGCTGCGGAACCTGACGGTGACCCTGGAGGAGCGCAAGGAGACCCGGCGCGAGATCCGTACCCAGATGTCGCAGGTCACGGTCACCGCGTACGCCGTTCCCGTCATCGGCGTCGGCTCGCTGCTGCTGCTCGACCGGATCATGCCGGGCTCGCTGAGCGCGATGACCGGCTCCGGGGCCGGACGGATCGCCGTGCTCGTGGCGCTCGGCCTGTACGTCGTCGGCTTCGCGCTCATCCGCCGCATGTCGCGGATCGACGTGTGAGGGGGGGGGCGGGGGACCTGTGATCACCGTCGTGCTGGCCGCCGTCGCCGCCCTGGGAGTGGTGGGCGTCTGCTACGGCATCGGCCTCTACCGTTCCGAGGTCAAGCTGCCCAGCGACCTCCAACTGGCCCTGGAGGTGGGCCGGACCCGCACCACCAAGGTCGGCAACGCCGTCGACCGCCTCGGGATGCGCTGGGCGCCCCTGGTGCTGCGCCTCATGGGCCCCGCCCGGGTCAACCGGATCCGCACCCGCATCGACCACGCGGGCCACCCCTACGGCCTCACCGTCGACCGCTACGCCGCCCGCCGCGCCGTCTACGGCGCCCTCGGCGGCCTCGCGGCCCTGGTGCTCCTGCGGGCGGGCCACTGGTTCGCCGCCCTCCTGATGGTCGCCTACGGCCTGGGCTGGACCGACCTCGGCATCCGGCTCGCCATCCGCAGGCGCCGCGACGAGATCGAGCGCACGCTCCCGGACTTCCTCGACGTCCTCGCGGTGGTGGTGAGCGCCGGCCTCGGCTTCCGCCAGGCCCTCGAACGCGTCGCCTCCGTCTACAAGGGCCCCTGGAGCGACGAGATCCGGATCGCCCTGCGCCAGATGGACGTCGGCGTCAGCCGCCGTGACGCCTTCGACCAGCTGCGCAGGCGCAACGGCAGCGAGCAGGTCGGGCAGTTCGTCACGGCCCTGCAGCAGGGCGAGGAACTGGGCGCGCCCATCGCCCGCACGCTGCTCCAGATCGCCACGGACATGCGGCGCACCGAGGCCCAGAACGCCCGCCGCCGCGCGGCCCGCACCGTGCCGCGCGCGACGGGTGTGATCACCACGCTCCTCGTCCCCGCGACGATGATCCTGCTGATGACGGGCACGATCCTCGGGTCGCGCATCAACTTCGGTGACCTGCTGGGGTGATGGGGGTGACAGGGTTGTGAACGCATGTTCGGTTCGGGTGGTGGGTAGTGACCGGAGCCGCCATATTGGGTGCGGAGCCCACGGTCGCGGTGTACATTTGCAGCCGCAACCACATTTGCACCTGCAATCAGGCACGGATCGCGGCGGGTTGACCCGATGGGAGGCGGTGCGCCGTGGACCTCACCGGCACCGCAGCCGCCCGCGACGATAGCCAGACCCCGGCCGACGCAAGGGGCGCGGCCGGCGCACGTCACGTGACTACGGTTTGGGGCACGGAAGATGAGCAGGTGGGTTGTGAAACGACTGACCGCGCTGCGCACGCGCATGCGCGTCCGCGACGAGTCGGGGCAGACGTCGTTCGAGTACCTGGGCATCGCGGTGGTGATCGCGGTCATCATCGGTGTGCTGGCCGGGACGACGGACATCGGCGACGCTGTGCTCACGGGAATCCTCGACAAGATCTCGGACATCGTCGACGCCGGCTGACCCGACGAGGGCGCGGCGACGGAGGCCAGACCCTCGGCATCTACATCGTGGCCGTTGCCGCGCTTTTCTTCCTCGCCTTCGCCTACTTCGCCGTGGGACAGGCCTCGTCCGTGCGGAACACGGCGCAGACGGCGGCCGATGCCTCGGCCCTCGCGGCGGCGCGGGAGGTTCGCGACAGCGTCCGGGAGCGGTTCCTCGAGGCCCTGGAGCAGGGCGACCTGGACCAGCTCGGAGACCTGCTGGCCCTGAACGGGATGACCACCGGCAATGCCTGTGGTGCTGCCGCGGATTACGCGAGTCAGAACGATGCGGTCGTCGACGAATGCGACGTGAGTGGGCCGTACGGCTCCTCGGTCGCACTCCACACCTCCGGCACCGTTGGCAAGTCCGTCGTGTCGGGCACCGACTCGATGCATGCGCGCGCGAAAGCCACCGCTGTGGTCGAAAGCCGCTGCGGCGTCGACGGCAAGGACGGCGACGAGATCACGTTCATCTGCGACGGCGACCGGCTGGCCGTGGACCCGACGAGCGACGACTTCCAACTGAACCTGGCGGAGTTCTACTCCGTCCATCTCAGCGAGTGAGGAACGGGGGATCGATGCCTATCCACCAGCGGGGCAAGGGCCTGCAGGGCCCGGTCGTAGTCGCCGTCGCCGTGGTCCTCGCCGCAGTCCTGGCAGGCTGCGGTGGCGCTGACGACGACGGCAAAGCAGGGGCCACGCCGTCCGCGAAGACGAGCGTGCCGGGGAACGTGCAGAAGTCGAGTCCGGCGCCGTCCGGCGAGCCGAAGCAGATACTCGCCCAGATGAAGGGCGAGAAGGACATCACCGTCACGATCAACGAGGCGACCCGGGATCCGGGCGGCTTCGTCACGGTGAAGGGTGCGATCACCAACAACGGTGACTCGGCCTTCAACGCCGCCACCTGGCGCGGCGACGAGCTCGCGGTCGCCAAGTCCGGGGCGTCCGTGGCCGGTGCCGTGCTGGTCGACGCGGTCGGCAAGAAGCGCTACTACGTGCTCCGCGACACCGACGGCATCTGCCTCTGCACGACCAAGCTGATCGGCATCCGGCCCGAGGAGACGAGGCCGTTCTTCGCGCAATTCCCGGCGCCGCCGGAAGGCACCACCGAGGTGGAGTTCCAGCTGCCAACGATGCCCCCGGCCAAGATCACGATCGCGGAGGGGTGAGCCGTGCCCCGTCCCCGTCCGCACCCCCGTCCCGGTGTCGCGACCGTGCTCGGCCTCGCGCTCGTGCTCACTCCGCTCACCGCCGCGAGCGCGCGGGCGGACGACGACCCGACGGCGCAGCCCACCCCGTCCGCGCCCACGAAGGTGGACGCGGCTGACCCGGACCTGCAACTGCCCGAGGGGGCGACGCTGGCGCCGCCCAAGGTGCTGGACATCGTCTCCGTGTCGGACGCGTCGTCCTCCGAGGACGCCTCGGCCGACGACGGCGAGGAGCGGCACGAGGAGTCGAACTCCTCGGTCACCTACGCCCTTCAGGCGGACGTCCTGTTCGGCAGGGACAGCGCCAAGCTGAACGCGACGGCCACCGCCCGGATCAAGGCCATCGCGTCCGACATCGATGCCAAGGACGTCACACAGCCGATCCGCGTGTTCGGCTTCACGGACAACCTGGGCTCGTACGAGCACGGCAAGGTGCTGTCCAAGAAGCGGGCCGACGCCGTCTACAAGATCCTGGCGGAGGAGCTCGGTTCGCTCGGCAACTCCGTCCACTCGTTCCAGGTGCGCGGGTACAGCGAGGACTACCCCATCGCCGACAACTCCACCGAGACGGGCCGCAAGCAGAACCGCCGCGTGGAGATCACGTTCCGTCCGTCGTAGCGTCGGGGGCCGCCGGTCAACCGAACGGCTCACCCACGTGGGTAAGGCGCGGCGACAGAGCCCTTGAATTCCGGGCCAAAGGTCCGGTGCTTTCCGTGACGGAGCGTATGCGGTGCGGATGTGGCGTCGGTGGACGAGTCGGCGCATTCGCGGCCATTCGGTCTAATCGCCCGGCGATCGAGCCACTTCTTCGAGGGAACCTTCACATCTCCCTCATGACCTTGGACCTGGAGAGCGGTTCCGGCGCGGTACCTTGGAATCCCCCCCCTCGGGCCGGTCCGCTCTCCCCCCCTGCGGACCGGCCCGTCTTCTTTTCCCCGCGTCTCACTCCGTCAGGAACGGCCGCACGCACGCCAGGAACAGGTCCGGCCGCTCGTTGTACGCCTCGTGCGCCGTGGGCAGGGTCGCGAACGTGGCGCCGGGCGGCAGCGAACGGCGGGCCCGGCGACCGTCGGTGAGCACGGGGAGCAGCGGATCGCGGCGGCCCCAGAGCAGCAGGACGGGCGGGACGACCCCCGGCAGGACGCCGCTCAGCCCGAATCCGGGCGCGGCGAAGGCGCGCCACAGGGCGCAGTGCACCGCGAGCCGGCCGGCGTCGGCACGGACGCCACGGGCGCGTTCGTACGTCGCGCGGGCGCTGCTCGTACGGAGCCGGCCCAGGTAGGCACGGGCCAGCGGGGCGATGAGGCGCGCGGCGCTGGACGGACGTCCCATCACGGCACGGCAGAACCAGCGGGTCACCGGGGTGAGCCGGGTGAAACCGGCCGGGTCGACCAGGACGAGCCCGGCCACCTGCGCCGGGCGGCGCTCGGCCAGCCGTACGGCGGCCCAGCCGCCCACGCTGTTGCCGACGACGTAGACGCGCGGCGCGCCGCCGCGCGCGATGGCGTCGAGGGCGCGCTCGGCCACGTCCGCGAGTCCATCGGGGGTGACGGAGTGCGGGGCGGCGGCGGTGGAGCGGCCGTAGCCGGGCCAGTCGAGGGCGAAGACCTCGCGTTCCGCGGCGAGTCCGGCCGCGACGGCTCCGTAGTCCCGGCTGTCGCCGGGGTTGGCGTGCAGCAGCAGCACGGGCGTGCGCGGGGTGCCGGTGGCCGGGGTGCCGAGGCGGTGCAGGGCGACGTCGCCCAGCGGGGTGGCGAGCACGGTGTGGCCCATGGCGGGAGCGTAGTGCCGGTGCGGCACCGCCAACGCTCCCTTCCCTGCGCCCGGTTGGGTGAGCTTCGGCACCCGCCCCGGCGGGAACCGACCGGGCGCGCCGGGTGTCTCCGTACGACAACGGGGGCGGTCGCCCCCGGCGCGACGACGGGGGATGTCGATGGAAGCCGCGATACCGGTGCTCTTTGTCGTGATGGCCGTACTGATCACGCTCGTACCGCTGGTGGTCGCGGTACGCGCGGGCCGTCGCGTGCTGTGGATACGGCGGGCCGTGCACGGCGGGCTCCGCGCCGAGGGGCGCTGTGTGCGGGTCTACACGACCGTGGGCTCGACGGGTGAGGGCCCGACCCACTCGCGGCAGCACTTCGTCTTCGAGTTCCGGACCGCCGACGGGCGCGACGTGCGCTTCGAGGACCCGGGGGCGCCGGGCACGACGATCGAGGGCGACCACCTGACGGTCGCCTACGTCCCCGAGGCACCCGAGCACGCGCTGGTCGTCCCGGCCGGCTACCGGGTGCCGTACGGCCAACTGGCGCTGACGCTGGTCTTCCTGGGGATCTTCCTGGCCGCGGGGATCCTGTTCCTCGTCATCGGCGCACAGTCCCCCGGCTTCCCCGGCTCCGCGGACTTCGGCGGCGGCGGGTTCTAGACGGCCGCCACGGCCGCCCGCAACGGACGGGACGAGGCAGGGGTCACGCCTGCGCCTCCACCGTCACCGCCGCCCCCGGCACCAGGCCCCACGCCGCCATCGCGCCGGCCTCCGCCTCCAGCACGTGACGGGCCCGCAGCCGCGGGCGGCCCAGCCGGCCGGGCGGCATGGTGCGGACGGCGAGGACCCGCAGGCGACGGTCGAGGTAGGCGACGTCGATGGCGAAGCGCATGCCCAGGGTGTGCACGCTCGCGGCGGGCGTGAGCAGCAGCGCCCCGCTGATCCCGGTTCGGCCCAGCAGCCCCCGGGTGCGGGCCCGGTAGGAGGCAGCGATCTCCAGCGGTATCCCCGCGCCGTCCGGCGTCACCGCGCCGTCCGTGCCGTGGCCGCCGGTGAGGTGCAGCAGCCCGGTCCCGTCGCGCCGGCGGTCACCCATGCGGCTCACGTCCCTTCGCGTGGTGCGCCCGTGTACGGTCGGGCCCGATGCATGTCTATCCGATCGCCGCGGCCGTCGTGTGGGGAACCGTCGCGGGGCTCGCCCTGCCGCGTCCGGCGTACCGGCTGTCCGTCGCCCCCGAGCAGCCCTGGCGGGCCCGGTGCCCGGCGGACGTGCCCTACCCGGCCGGCCGGCGCGGCTGGTGGGGGCCGGTGCGCAACGCCGGGAAGCCGGCCGCCGGATGGCGCTACGCCCTGGTGACCGCCGTGGTCAGCGCGGCCGTCGCGGCGGGCACCGGGCCGCGCCCCGAACTGACGGTGTGGCTGCTGCTCGTCCCGCTCGGAGTGCTGCTGGCCCGCGTCGACCTGACGGTGCTGCGGCTCCCGGACGTGCTGACGCTGCCCGCCGCCACGGGGACGGCGGCTCTGCTGGGGGCGGCCGCGCTGCTCCCGGGCCATGAGGGCTCGTGGCCCCGGGCGCTGCTGGGGGCGGCCGTGCTGGGGCTGTTCTACCTCGTGCTGCACCTGGTCAACCCGGACGGCATGGGCTTCGGCGACGTCAAGCTCGCCCCGACCGCGGGCATGGTCCTCGCCTGGTACGGGTGGGGGACGCTCGCCGCCGGCACCTTCGCGGCCTTCGCGCTGGGCGCCGTCACGGGCCTGGTGCTGCTGGCGGCCCGCCGCGCCGAGCGCCGTACGCCGCTGCCCTTCGGTCCGTTCATCCTGGCCGGCGCCCTGGCCGGACCGCTGCTGCCGTCCTGACCGGGGCGCCCGCCGACCTCACGCGTCGCTGCTGCGGGACCAGAGGTTGACGCCCGACTCGAGGGCGAACTCGTCGATCTCGGCGAGATCCTCGGCCGTCAGCGGGGCGGCACCCACCGCCGCGACGTTGGCCTCCAGCTGGGCGACGCTCGACGCCCCGATGAGCGCCGAGGTGATCCGCTTGTCGCGCAGCACCCAGCTCAGCGCGAGCTGTGCCAGCGACTGACCGCGCCGGGCGGCGATGCCGTTGAGGCCGCGCAGCCGCCGTACGACCTCGTCGGTGATCAGGGTGGGGTCGAGGGACTTGCCCTGGGCGGCCCGGGAACCCTCGGGGATGCCATTGAGGTACTTGTCCGTCAGCAGGCCCTGGGCCAGGGGGACGAAGGGGATGCAGCCCATGCCCTCCTCGTCCAGGACGTCCAGGAGACCGTCGTCCTCGACCCAGCGGTTGATCATGGAGTACGAGGGCTGGTGGATCAGCGCCGGGACGCCCATCTGGCGCAGCAGCGCGGCGGCCTCACGGGTGCGCTGCGCGCTGTAGGAGGAGATGCCGACGTAGAGCGCCTTGCCCTGCCGGACGGCGGACGCGAGGGCGCCCATCGTCTCCTCCAGCGGCGTGTCGGGGTCGAAGCGGTGCGAGTAGAAGATGTCGACGTAGTCCAGGCCCATCCGGTCCAGGGACTGGTCCAGCGAGGAGAGCAGGTACTTCCGGCTGCCCCACTCGCCGTACGGGCCGGGCCACATGTCGTACCCCGCCTTGGTCGAGATGACCAGTTCGTCGCGGTAGGGCCGGAAGTCCTGGGCGAGGATGGTCCCGAAGTTGCTCTCGGCGGAGCCGTAGGGCGGGCCGTAGTTGTTGGCCAGGTCGAAGTGCGTGACGCCGAGGTCGAAGGCGCGGCGCAGGATGGCGCGCTGCGAGTCGAGCGTGCGGTCGTCGCCGAAGTTGTGCCAGAGCCCGAGGGAGATCTCGGGGAGCTTGAGGCCGCTGCGGCCGGTACGGCGGTACGCCATCGCGTCGTAGCGCTCGTCGGCGGCGCGGTAGAGAGAACGAATATCCACAGAAGCGGTCCTATCACGACGGTGGTCCACAGCCCCGCACCCGGTTCGGCGGCCCGAGGGGAGGCGCAGTAGGGTGGCGAAGGGGTGACGACCGCAGGAGGGGCCCGCCAATGAATCTGCGCGACCTGGTACGTCTCAGGTTGACCGACCTGTACGCCCACCGTGTGGAGCGCCGGCTCGACCTGTCGCAGGGCCCCAAGCACATCGGCGTCATCCTCGACGGCAACCGCCGCTGGGCCAAGGCCGCCGCGCGGACGACCGAGCAGGGCCACCGGGCCGGCGCGGACAAGATCACCGAGGTCCTCGGCTGGTCCGAGGAGACCGGCGTCGAGGTCGTCACGCTCTGGCTGCTCTCGACGGACAACCTGGACCGCCCGGCGGAGGAACTCGTCCCGCTGCTCGGCATCATCGAGGACGCGGTCCGCGGGCTCGCCGCGACCGGCCGCTGGCGTGTCCACCACGTCGGCGCGAAGGACCTGCTGCCCGCCCGTACCCAGTCCGTCCTCAAGGAGGCCGAGCAGGCCACGGAGGGCGTCGAGGGCATACTCGTCAACGTCGCCGTGGGCTACGGCGGCCGCCAGGAGATCGCCGACGCGGTCCGCTCCCTCCTCCACGAGCACGCCGGCCGCGGCACGTCCATCGAGGACCTCGCGGAGATCCTCGACATCGACCACATCGCGGAGCACCTCTACACCCGCGGCCAGCCCGACCCCGACCTCGTCATCCGCACCTCCGGCGAGCAGCGCCTGTCGGGCTTCATGCTCTGGCAGAGCGCGCATTCGGAGTACTACTTCTGCGAGGTGTTCTGGCCGGCGTTCCGCAGGGTGGACTTCCTGCGGGCGTTGCGTGACTACGCGGCGCGGCACCGGCGCTTCGGGGCCTGAGCGCGGGCCCCGGCTCCCGGGGGTGCGGGGGGTGGCTCCCCGCGTGGATGCAGCATGCTCTGGCAGAGCGCGCATTCGGAGTACTACTTCTGCGAGGTGTTCTGGCCGGCGTTCCGCAGGGTGGACTTCCTGCGGGCGTTGCGTGACTACGCGG
>NZ_JARAVL010000016.1:180983-198881 GCF_033792725.1 Streptomyces sp. PA03-5A
GGCGCGGCACCGGCGCTACGGGGCCTGAGCGCGAGCCCCGGCTCCCGGCGTCACCCGAACGGCCCTGCCGGGGAGAGATGCGCCACACCCGGCTTGCGGCGAACGGCCGAAGGGGCGGTGGCCGGATTACGTCCCGGCGACGGGGGCGCGAACATCGGGCGGCGGGGCGGCAAGGGTAGGGCCCGGGCCAACACCTGTCATATGCAGTCGCATAGGCCTCCACTTTCGAGGGAATAGACCCGTCAGACCGACATCCGGCCCATGGATGTCGGACAGAAGCGGACGGCACCTGGCCCGTCCGCCCGGGAGGCCCCTTGCTCACGGACGTGCCGTTGTCAACCCTTGACTCGGACGGCATTGACCGCGTCGACTCGAAGGGCCGTGGTCCGGCCCTTCTGGTCGGTCCCGGCCCTGTCCCGCGCGACGCCGTCGCACCCCGACCTCTTCCGAGGGGGTTCGTCCACACGTGGTGACCAGCAAGAATCGCCGTGAGCACGACCGGCGCACTTACGTACTCGACACCAGCGTGCTGCTTGCCGACCCGCATGCCCTCCTCCGCTTCGATGAGCACGAGGTGGTCCTGCCGGTCGTGGTGGTGACCGAGTTGGAAGCCAAGCGCCACCACCCCGAGCTCGGCTACTTCGCCCGCCAGGCGTTGCGGTTGCTCGACGAGTACCGGATCCGGTACGGGCGGCTGGACGCACCCATCCCGATCGGCGAGCTGGGCGGCACCCTGCGCGTCGAGCTGAACCACTCGGACCCGGGCGTGCTGCCCGCGGGGTTCCGCCTGGGCGACAACGACTCGCGGATCCTCGCGGTGGCCCGGAACCTCCAGGCCGAGGGGTACGACGTCACCGTCGTCTCCAAGGACCTGCCGCTGCGCGTCAAGGCCTCCTCCGTCGGCCTGCTGGCCGAGGAGTACCGGGCCGAGCTGGCGATCACCTCCGGGTGGACGGGGATGCACGAGCTGCAGGTCTCGGCCCAGGAGGTGGACGACCTCTTCCAGGAGGAGACGGTCGACGTGCCCGACGCGGCCGGGCTCCCGGTGCACACCGGTCTGGTGCTGCAGTCGGACCGCGGCAAGGCGCTCGGCCGGGTCACGGCCGACGGCCGGGTCCGGCTGGTGCGCGGCGACCGGGAGGCCTTCGGCATCCACGGCCGCAGCGCCGAGCAGCGGATCGCGCTGGACCTGCTGCTCGACCCGGACGTCGGCATCGTGTCGATGGGCGGCCGGGCCGGCACCGGCAAGTCGGCGCTGGCGCTGTGCGCGGGGCTGGAGGCGGTGCTGGAGCGTCAGCAGCACCAGAAGGTCATGGTCTTCCGGCCGCTGTACGCCGTGGGCGGTCAGGAGCTCGGCTACCTGCCGGGCACCGAGGCGGAGAAGATGAGCCCGTGGGCCCAGGCGGTCTTCGACACCCTGGGCGCGGTGACGTCGAAGGAGGTCATCGAGGAGGTCGTGGCGCGCGGCATGCTGGAGGTCCTGCCCCTCACGCACATCCGGGGCCGCTCCCTGCACGACGCCTTCGTGATCGTCGACGAGGCGCAGTCCCTGGAGCGCAACGTCCTGCTGACCGTGTTGTCCCGTATTGGGCAGAATTCCCGGGTTGTCCTGACTCATGACGTCGCCCAGCGCGACAACCTGAGGGTGGGTCGGTACGACGGAGTGGTCGCCGTCGTCGAGAAGCTCAAGGGCCACCCGCTGTTCGCGCACATCACCCTGACCCGCTCCGAGCGCTCGCCGATCGCCGCGCTCGTGACGGAGATGCTGGAGGACGGGCGGGCGTAACAGACGAGTTGGACGGTCCGCTAGGCTGCTGCGCCGCGAGGGCGCAGCAGCCTAGCGCTGTGTCCGGAGGCTACGGATGCGTAACGGAAATTTCCGTGGCCTACGTGGCGTGTGAGCTTTGACACGCAACGGGGAATTGCGTGGACGCGTCCGGCTACGGCAGGCTGTCGGTTCTGTCAGGCCCCCGCCCTCGGCACACCCGTACCCGCAAACGTACGGAACCTCAGAACTGAACAGCGTTCGCCGTGGGCCGCCCGAACCGAATCAGCGGACTCCCGCCCCGTCGGGGGAGCCGCACCGGGCCAGTGCTTCTGTGACCGGTGCAGCAGGAAGCCAGTGCGAAGGGGCACGATCGCGTCCGTGAGGTCACCAAGCGGGCGACGCTGGAAGGAAACCGTGTGAGCCGGATCTCGGTCCGGGGATTCGCGGTGGCTTCGGCCACTGCGGTCACCACTGTGGGCGCCGTCGTCGGTGTCGCCTCCGGTAGCGAGGGTGTCGTACAGCCCGTCGCCGCCGCCGATGCGACCACCGTCCTCGCGGACATACCCGCTGGGCAGCAGGTCCAGCAGGCTTCCCTCACGCAGCAGGTGCAGGCGCAGTCCGACGCCGCCGACGCCGGCGCGAAGAAGGCCGCCGAGGAGGCAGCGCGCAAGCAGGCCGCCAAGGACGCCTCCGCCCGGAAGAAGGCGGAGGAGAAGGCCGAGGCCGACCGCAAGGCCAAGGAGGCCTCCCGCGCCGCGGAGCGCGCCGCGCTGGTCGTGAAGGCCTCGTACACGGTCTCCGAAGTCCAGGCCATGGCCCAGGGCCTCATAGGCGACGCCTCCCAGTACCAGTGCTTCTCCAACATCGTCACCCGTGAGAGCGGCTGGAACTACACCGCGACGAACGCCTCTTCCGGCGCCTACGGTCTCGTCCAGGCCCTGCCCGGCTCCAAGATGGCCTCCGCGGGCGCCGACTGGCGCACCAATCCCGGTACCCAGATCAAGTGGGGCCTCAACTACATGAACAGCCGGTACGGCAGCCCCTGCGGTGCCTGGTCGTTCTGGCAGGCCAACCACTGGTACTAGGCCGTACATCCACAAATCGCCGACGAGCCCCCGACCCCTTGAGGGATCGGGGGCTCGTTGCGCGTACGGTGGTGCGGACGGACAGGCCGGGGGGCGGGGGACAGGGGAAGCGATGTCGGAGAAGCGCCAATGGGGCTCCGGGCTGGCGGCGGAGCTCGCCAAGCTCGCCGGGAGGCTGGAGGAACAGCGCCGGGCCGCGGCCGCGGGCGCCCGCGAGGAGGCCCGCCGTCAGGAGGAGCAGGCCGCGCGCCGGTACCCGGCGCGCACCTCCGGCCCCGGCGACCCGGTCGCCCGGGTGCCGTGGAGCATGCGGGTCGCGGCCGAACTCGGCTGGCGGCTGCTGGTGCTGGCCGGCACGGTCTGGGTGCTGATGCGGGTGATCGGCACCATACAGCTGGTCGTCCTCTCCTTCGTCGCCGCGCTGCTGATCACCGCGCTGCTGCAGCCCTTCGTGGGCCGGCTGAAGCGGTTGGGGGTGCCGCGCGGGTTCGCCACGGCCATCGTCTTCATCGGCGGCTTCGTGATGATGGGCCTGGTCGGCTGGTTCGTGGTCTGGCAGGTCATGGAGAACATCGACAACCTCTCCAACAGCCTCCAGGACGGCATCACCGAACTGAAGCGCTGGCTGCTCAACAGCCCGTTCCACGTGACCGAGGACCAGATCAACCAGATCGCCAAGAACCTCCAGGAGGCGATCGGCACCAACTCCAAGGCGCTGACCGACGCCGGGCTGCAGGGCGTCACCGTCGTCGTGGAGATGCTCACCGGCATCCTCCTGGCGATGTTCAGCACGCTCTTCCTGCTCTACGACGGCCGGAACATCTGGAACTGGTTCCTCAAGCTCTTCCCCGTGGACGCCCGCGACGGCCTCGGCGGCGCGGGGCCGCGCGCCTGGCGCACGCTCACCCTCTACGTGCGCGGCACGGTGATAGTGGCCCTGATCGACGCCATCTTCATCGGCATCGGCATCGGCATCCTCGGGGTGCCGATGGCGGTGCCGCTGGCCGTCATCATCTTCCTCGCCGCGTTCGTCCCCCTGGTCGGCGCGGTCGCCTCAGGTGTCATCGCGATGGTGGTGGCGCTGGTGACGGAAGGTCCGTTCACGGCGCTGATGGTGCTGGTGGTGGTCCTGCTGGTGCAGCAGATCGAGGGCCACATCCTGCAGCCGTTCATCCTGGGCCGGGCGGTGCGGGTGCATCCGCTCGGCGTGATCCTGTCGGTGGCCGCCGGTTCGCTCATCGCGGGGATCGGCGGGGCGGTCGTGGCCGTACCGCTGGTCGCGGTGACCAACACCGTGGTCGGCTACCTGCGGGCCCACTCCCGGGAGGCGGCGATGGCCGACGAGCCCGCACCGCACGGCGCGACGGCCGCCGAGGTGGCGCCGGTCGGTGCGCGGGGACTCCCCGACGCCACGCCGGGGGAGACCGTCTGACGGTGTGACCACCCGGTGCCGCGACCGCCCCTCGGGGCGGCCGCGCGCGTGTGCGCTCCCGGAAATCGCACCGTGACCGGTGCGTCACACAGTGCGCCTAACGTCGCGTCATGGCGGACATATTTGACGCGTACGCGTTGGCCGACGCGTGGGACGAGATGTTCGAGCGGCCGGGTGTGGTCAGGACCGCCTATGAGCCGGTACTGGCCGCCCTGCAGCCCATGGACGCGGCCGAGCTGAGGTTCCGGGCGGACCAGATGGCCCGTTCGTTCACGGACCGCGGGGTCACCTACGCCTTCGCGGGGGAGGAGCGGCCCTGGCCGCTCGACCTCGTCCCGCGGGTCCTCGACGCCCTGGAGTGGGACCTGGTCCAGCGCGGGGTGATCCAGCGGGTAAGGGCGCTGGAGGCCTACCTCGCCGACGCCTACGGCCCGGCCCGCGCCTTCGAGGACGGCGTCGTCCCCTGGCGGCTGCTGCTGCAGTCCCCGCACTTCCACCGGGCGGCGCACGGCGTCGAGCCCCCGAACGGGGTGCGTGTGCACGTGAGCGGGATCGACCTCGTCCGGGACGAACAGGGCGCGTTCCGGGTCCTGGAGGACAACGTGCGCGTCCCCTCCGGCGTCAGCTACGTCATCGAGAACCGGCGGGCGATGACCCGGATGTTCCCCTCCCTCTTCGCGGAGCAGCCGGTGCGTCCGGTGGACGCCTACGGCCAGCGGCTGCTGGCGGCGCTGCGTGCCGCCGCGCCCGCGGGGGTGACCGACCCGCAGGTCGTCGTGCTCACCCCGGGACCGAGCAACGCCGCGTACTTCGAGCACGCACTGCTGGCCCGGCTGATGGGGGTGCAACTGGTCCAGGGGGACGACCTGGTGTGCTCCGGCAACCGGGTGTGGATGCGGACGACCCGCGGCGAGGTGCCGGTCCACGTCGTATACCGCCGGCTCGACGACGACTTCCTCGACCCGCTGCACTTCCGGCCGGACTCGGTGATCGGCTGCCCGGGCATCCTGGGCGCCGCGACGGCCGGGAACGTCACCCTCGCCAACGCCGTGGGCAACGGGATCGCCGACGACAAACTGCTCTACACCTACGTCCCCGACCTGATCCGCTACTACCTCGGTGAGGAGCCCGTCCTGCCCAACGTCGAGTCCTTCCGGCCCGACGAGCCCGGCCGGCTGGAGGCCGTCCTCGACCAGATCGACCAGCTCGTCGTCAAGCCGGTCGACGGGGCGGGGGGTTCCGGCATCGTCATCGGGCCCGCCGCCGACGCCGCGACCCTGGAGCGGACCCGCAAGGCGGTGGCCGCCGACCCCCGGGGCTGGATCGCCCAGCGCCCGGTCGCCCTGTCGACCTCGCCGACCTTCGCCGACGGCGGGGTCGCCCCGCGCCACATCGACCTGCGGCCCTTCGCCGTCAACGACGGGGACGAGATCTGGGTGCTGCCCGGCGGCCTCACCCGGGTCGCCCTGCGGGAGGGCAACCTCATCGTCAACTCCAGCCAGGGCGGCGGCTCGAAGGACACCTGGGTACTGGCGCCGGCGCGCCGGTCCGCCGAGGCCTTCGGCGGGCCGCCGGAGCAGGACGCGGCGGAGGCGGAGGGCGCGGCGGCCGTGCCGCCGTCGGTGGCCCCGCGCCACCTCGGACCCGGCGGCGGCCGTGGTCCGTCCGAGCAGGAAGGAGCCCAGCAGCAGTGACGGCACCGACGGCACCGACCGGACCGGCAGGAGGCACGGCGATGAACGACATCATCCTCTCCCGCATCGCGGAGGCGCTGACCTGGACCGGCCGCTACGTCGAGCGCGCCGACGCCACCGCCCGCATCCTCGACGCCTACCTGCACCGGTTGCTGGAGGACCCCTGGCGGGACGAGGACGCCGCGTGCCGATCGCTGTACGCGATCCTCGGCTTGTCCGCCCCGGGCGACCAGCCCTGCGACATGGACCAGGTGATGGACGCCCTCGCCTTCGACGCGCGCAGCCCAGGCTCCATCGAGGGGGCGCTCGGCGCCGCCCGCGCGAACGCACGCAGCGCGCGCGAGGCGATCTCCTCCGACATGTGGCAGTGCCTCAACTCCACCTGGCATGCCCTGGGCGAGCAGCGCCGCGCCGCGCGCCGCACCGGTCCGTACGCCTACCTGGACCTCGTACGCCGCAGGGCGGCCCTCTTCGCCGGGCTCACCGACTCCACGATGAGCCGGGACGACAGCTGGCGCTTCATGGTGCTCGGCCGGAGCCTCGAACGCGTCGACATGACCGTACGGTTGCTCGCGGTGCGGGTCCTGGACGCCGCGCACGCCCCCGACTGGCCGACGCTGCTCAGTGCCAGCGGCGCGGACGAGGCCTTCGCCCGGGTGTACGGAGGATTCGGGGACACCGCGCGGGTCGCGGAGTTCCTGCTGCTGGACCGGGACTTCCCGCGCAGCGCGCTGCATGCGCTCACCACCGCCGAGGACTGCCTCACGGAGCTGGGCAGACCCCGGCACGACCCGGCCCGCCGACCCATCGGGCGTATGCGCACCCGGCTGGAGTACCTGGACTCCGGCAGCCTGGAGGAGGCGCTGCCGCTGCTGCTGCGCGACCTCCAGCAGGCGTGCATGGCCTCGGCCGAGGCTGTGGCGGAACGGTTCTTCCCCTACCAGGGCGCCATGGCGTGGGCGCAGGAAGGAGCGTGAGCGCGATGGCCCGCAGACTGCGCATCCGGCACGAGACCCGGGTCGGCTACTCCGAGGCGGCGGTCTCCTCCCACAACGAGGTCCGCATGACCCCGCTCACCCTGCCCCGCCAGACGACCCTCGACGCCCGGGTCACCGTCAGCCCGGCGACCACCACCTGGTCGTACTGGGACTACTGGGGCACCCAGGTCACCTGCTTCGACCTGACGGAACCGCACGCGGACCTGGTCATCACCGCGGTCTCGCTGGTCGAGACCGCGCCGCCGGCACCGCTCCGCACCCCGGCCGGATGGCCGGAGATCGCCGGACGGGCCGCGGCGACGCGGCTGCTGGAGCACATCGCGTCCACGCCGCGGACCTGCGTCGCCCCCGAGGTCACCGGCGCCGTCCGGGACGCGGTGGCGGGGCTCGACCCCCATGAGGCGGCGGTCGCGGTGGCGGAGTCGGTTGCCGACCGGGTGGCGTACGTGCCGGGCGCCACCGCGGTCCACACCTCCGCGCAGGAGGCCTGGGAGCAGGGCGCCGGCGTCTGCCAGGACATCGCCCACCTGACGGCCGGGCTGCTGCGCGGCATCGGGCTGCCCACGCGGTACGTGTCGGGCTACCTGCACCCGGACCGCGAGGCCGGTCTGCACCGGGCCGTCGCCGGGCAGAGCCACGCCTGGGTCGAGTACTGGGCGGGGGAGTGGTACGGCTACGACCCCACGAACCGCTGCCGCGCCGACGAGTCCCACGTCGTGGTGGGCCGAGGCCGCGACTACGGGGACGTCACACCGCACAAGGGCGTCTACCGCGGCGCCGCCAGCGGACCGCCCCGGGTCACGGTGGAGTTCACGCGGCTGGCCTGACACGGGACGGCCGAAGGGCCCGGCTCCCCCGAAGGGTGGCCGGGCCCCAGGAGCACGCGTCACGCGCCGGCGAGGACCGCCTCGGCGTCCAGGGTCGCCGCGACCGCCTGCACGACGGCGGCGATCTTGAAGGCTTCCTGGACCGTCTCGCGCTCGACGCCCGCCTTGCGCAGCACCTGCTCGTGCGAGTCGAGGCACATCCCGCAGCCGTTGATCGCCGAGACCGCCAGCGACCAGAGCTCGAAGTCGGTCTTGTCGACGCCCGGGTTGCCGATGACGTTCATCCGCAGACCGGCCCGCAGGTTGCCGTACTCCGGGTCCGACAGCAGGTGCCGGGTCCGGTAGTAGACGTTGTTCATCGCCATGATGGCGGCGGCGGCCTTGGCGGCCTGGTACGCCTCCGGCGAGAGGTTCTCGCGGGCCTCGGGCTCCAGCGCGCGCAGCACGACGGCCGAGCGCGAGGCGATGGCGGTGGCCAGCACCGTGCCCCACAGCTGCTGCTGGGTGAGGAGTCCCGTGTCCTCGGCGTTGCCGATCACGGAGCCCAGGTTGAGCTTGAGGTCCTTGGCGTAGTCCGGCAGCGCGGACTTCAGCTCATCGAGCGCCACGGTCACTCACCGGCCAGCAGCTTGACGACGTCGAGGGTCTCGTCGCCCTTCTTCCAGTTGCAGGGGCACAGCTCGTCCGTCTGCAGCGCGTCGAGGACCCGCAGGACCTCCTTGGGGTTACGGCCCACGGAACCGGCGGTCACCATGACGAACTGGATCTCGTTGTTCGGGTCGACGATGAAGGTGGCGCGCTGGGCGACGCCGTCCTCGCCGAGGATGCCGAGGTCGGTGCACAGCTCGCGCTTGATGTCCGACAGCATCGGGAAGGGCAGGTCGCGCAGGTCGTCGTGGTCCTTGCGCCAGGCGTGGTGCACGAACTCGGAGTCGACGGAGAAGCCGAGGATCTGCGCGTCACGGTCGGCGAACTCGTCGTTCAGCTTGCCGAACGCCGCGATCTCCGTCGGGCAGACGAAGGTGAAGTCCTTCGGCCACGCGAAGTAGACCTTCCACTTGCCCTCGTACGACTTGTGGTCGATCTGGGCGAAGGCCTTCTCGGGGTCGAGGTCCACACAGGCGGTCAGTTCGAACGTGGGGAACTTGTCACCGACGGTGAGCACGCGCACTCCTAGGGAGGGTCGGGACCCGGGCGCGGGGTGGCCGCACGGTCCCTTGATGGGTCCCGCTCACCCTGCCATGAGGTCATTGATCAGTGAAATCGCCCCGGCGGGTCGCATTGATCGGAAGCCCTTATCGACGAGTGAGGCTCCGGCGTGCCGCTGCGCAGAGTGACCGGCACCACAGGGGGCGGACGGCCGCCCGGCCCCGTCGGTCATTGATCGCGTACGCAACTAGACTGGAGGTCGTTGATCGGAGGCGGTTATCAGTAGTCAGCGCGGCAGCCAGCGCCAGCCGAGCCTTTCCCAGCTGCGGGCCTTCGCGGCCGTCGCCGAGCACCTGCACTTCAGGGACGCGGCCGCGGCGATCGGCACGAGCCAGCCGGCGCTGTCCGGGGCGGTCGCCGCGCTGGAGGAGGCGCTCGGGGTGGTGCTCGTGGAGCGCACGACCCGCAAGGTGCTGCTGACCTCGGCGGGGGAGCGCCTCGCGGTCCGGGCGCGGGCGGTGCTGGGAGCGGTCGGCGACCTGCTCGACGAGGCGGAGGCGGCGCGCGCGCCCTTCACCGGGGTGCTGCGGCTCGGGGTGATCCCGACGGTGGCGCCCTACCTGCTGCCGACCGTGCTGCGGCTGGCGCACGACACGTACCCGGAGCTCGACCTGCAGGTGCACGAGGAGCAGACGTCCTCGCTGCTGGACGGCCTCACGGCGGGCCGGCTGGACCTGCTGCTGCTCGCCGTACCGCTCGGTGTCCCCGCCGTCGCCGAACTGCCGCTCTTCGACGAGGACTTCGTCCTGGTCACCCCGCGCGACCACTGGCTGGCCGGACGGATGGACATCCCCCGCGAGGCCCTGCGGCAGCTGGACCTGCTGTTGCTGGAGGAGGGGCACTGCCTGCGCGACCAGGCGCTGGACGTCTGCCGGGAGGCGGGCCGCACCGAGGGGGCGACCGCCACCACGACCGCGGCGGGGCTGTCCACGCTGGTGCAGCTGGTGGCCGGCGGGCTCGGGGTGACGCTGCTGCCGCGGACGGCGGTCCCGGTGGAGACCGGACGCAGCGCGGACCTCGCCACGGGGTACTTCGCCGACCCGGCGCCGTCACGGCGCATCGCGCTGGCGATGCGCGCGGGCACCGCGCGCGCGGAGGAGTTTCAGGCCTTCGCCTCCGCGCTGCGCGGTGCCCTGGCACCGCTGCCGGTACGGTTCGCCCGCTGACGGGCGAACCGCCCGGGGTCACTCGGTGCGCAGACCGTCCGGACGCATCATCCGCCACAGCGGCGGCAGGCTCAGCGCCGTGACCAGGATGACCACTCCCGCTCCGGCGCCGGTCATGGCGCCCACGCTCGCCCAGTCGACGCGGGGGTCCTCACCCACCATCGTCCGCAGGGCGGCGCCGAGACCGGCACCCCCGACGACGGCGAGGACGAGTCCCAGGGCGACCGGCAGCGCGGTCTGCCAGAGGACCGACAGCCCGAGCACGGACCGCCGGGTGCCGAAGGCGACCAGGACGGCCAGCAGCCGCCTGCGCTCGCGCAGTTGCTCCAGCATGGAGACCAGCAGGCTCGCGCCGATCAGGGCCAGGGTGGCCGTGGCGCCGATGAACAGCCCGCGCCGGATCGTCGCGAACTTGCGGTCCTCGCTGGTGGCGGTCAGCTGGAAGACGCTGAGCGTGGGGTCGATCCGTGCCGCGGTGTTGCGGGCGTGCTCGACGGCGTCCGGCGAGCCCGGGTCGGTCCTCAGCATGAGCCGGACGGCGGGCGTGCGCAGGGCCGCCACGTCCAGGGCACCGGGGGTGGCCAGCACGCCCCACTCCTGGTTCCCGTCCGGTGAGACGCGGGACTGCACCGTGCGGGCGTCCGCCGGGATGCGCCACGGCCGCGGCGTGCCGGTGTACTTGTCCGTGACCGGCGTGTTGAGGTCGAGCGTGTCGCCGGGCTCGGCGAAGCTCATGTCACCGTAGCCGCCGGGGTCGGACACCAGGAACACGTCGCCGTCGGCGCAGCCGGCCCCGACGTGGGCGAGTTCGCGCAGCGTCACGCAGTCGCCCAGGACCAGGGGTACGCTCTGGCTCCCGTCGACGCCCATCCGCTTCGAGATGTCCCCCCGGGCGGCGTCGTCCTGGATGACGCCGAGCACCGCGCGGATGCCCGGGGTCTCGGCGAAGGCCTTCTCCACGCGCTGCGCCTCGGCCCCGCTGTCGACGGTCTGCATGATGCTGAGCTGGGCGCGCTCCGGGTCGTCTCCGGTCGCCGTGACGAAGTCGCTCTGGACCCCCGTGAAGAGCGACTGGAGGGCGATCGCCCCCGCGACGGCGACGGTGACACCGCTGACCATGCGGGCGGCGGCACTGCTGTTGAGCTGGATGCGGCGGGTGGCCAGCTGCCAGGGCAGCGGGCCGCCGCGGAGGCGGCCGACGACCGACTCGACCAGCCAGGGCAGTACGGCGGTGAGACCGACCAGCAGCAGGACCACGCCGGCCGTCACCTGGTAGGGGTTGACCGAGGTGTTCTGGGAGATGCTCCCGAACAGCGGGGCCAGCAGTCCGAGCCCGGCCAGCGGGATCAGCAGCCGCCACCACAGCCTGCGCTTCTGCGCGGTGGCCTTGCGCACCACTCCGAGCGGCTCGACGGCGATGCCGCGCATCGCCAGCAGGGTGACCGCGACCGCCGCCCCCGGAACCGCCACCGCCACCAGTGCGGCCAGCCCGGGACCGGGCGTGATGTCGGACGGGTAGACGCTGATGTCGTACAGCGTCACATCGGGCGAGAACTGCCGGGTGACCAGGAAGATCCCCGTGCCCACGGCGAGTCCGAGCAGGGAGCCGAACAGTGCCTCGCCGGCCGCGATCCGCCGGGTCATCCTGCTGTCCGCGCCGACCAGCCGCAGCGCGGCCAGCCGCCGGTCCCGGCGTTCGCCGCCGAAGCGCACCGCGGTGCCGATGAAGACGGCCACCGGCATCAGCAGCACCACGACGATGATGACGACCAGCAGGGTCAGCACGCCGCCCAGAGGATCGCCCTTCACCTCACCGCGCCCGAAGTACGGGATGCGGGTGGCGTTCCCGGAGGTGCCGTCCGCGTTCCTGGCGACGAGGGAGTCGCTGCCCGCGTAGTAGGCCAGTTCGGCGGGTCCGAGCAGGCCCTGGTCGCCGATGACGCCGGCGAGGCGGTAGTCCAGCCGTTCCCGCAGCAGCTTGCTGCCGGGCTGGTCGAGCAGCTTCTTCAGCGCGGGGGAGACCACCATCTCACCGGGCGCGGGCATCGTCTTGACGCCCGGCGGGAGCACCGGCCGGTCACCGTCGGCCTTGAGCAGCAGACCGCGGATGTTGTCCTCGCGGAAGTTGGTGTCGGCCGAGGAGTACAGCACCGTGCTGGCGGTCTGCTTGGGCGGCTCCTTGAACCAGGAGTAGTCCCGCTCGTACGCCCGGTCGTTGCGGGCGCTCATCATGGCGGGCACGGCGGCCGCCAGCAGCAGCATCGCCACACCGAGGCCGACGCCGACCGCGGTGAGGACGGTGCGGGTCCAGCCCTCGCGGCCGCCGGTCGCCGCGAAGCGCAGGCCGAGGGCGAGGTCGCGGACCCAGGTCCCGACCATGCCGCCGGTACCGCCCTGTCCGGAGGTGCTCATGCCACCCTCTCCATGTCGCGGGACTTGCCGTCGCGGACGACGACCTCGCGGTCGGAGTAGGCGGCCACCCGCGCCTCGTGCGTGACCAGGACGACGGCGGCGTCGGTGTCACGGGCGGCGTCGGTCAGCATGCGCATCACCCGCTCGCCGTTGAGGGAGTCCAGGGCGCCGGTCGGCTCGTCGGCGAAGACCACCCGCGGGCCGGTGACCAGCGCCCGCGCCACCGCGACCCGCTGGCCCTGGCCGCCGGAGATCTCGCCGGGACGCTTGCCGGCCAGGTCGTCGACCTCCAGCCGGGCCAGCCACTCGCCGGCGCGCGCCTCGGCCTCCTTGCGCCGGGTGCCGTTCAGCCGCAGCGGCAGCGCCACGTTCTCCACGCAGGTCAGCTCCGGGACGAGCTGGCCGAACTGGAAGACGAAGCCGAACTCCCCGCGGCGCAGCGCGCTGCGCTCGGCGTCGCTCATCGCGGTCAGGTCCCGTCCCCGGTACAGCACCTGGCCGGAGTCCGGCCGGACGATGCCGGCCAGGCAGTGCAGCAGCGTCGACTTGCCGGAGCCGGACGGCCCCATGACCGCGACCACCTCCCCGGCGCGTATCGCGAACTCCGCGCCGTCCAGGGCCGGGGTCGGGCCGTACGCCTTGTGCAGGTCGACGGCCTCCATCAGGTTCTCCGTGGTGCTCACTCGGCTACCTCCGCCGCGAGTAGGTCCAGGCGGGCGGCGGTGAGCTCCAGCCACCGCAGGTCCGCCTCCAGGTGGAACAGGGCGTGGTCGCAGATGAGCTGGTCCGCGAAGTCGCCGTGCCGCTTGCGTTCGGTCAGTTCCCGCATCAGCCGCAGATGCTCGGACCTTTGTGTGTCGAGGAGATCGGCGGCGCTGCGCCCGGTGAGCAGCGCGAGGACGACCTTGGTGTAGAGGGTGTTCTGCAGGTAGGGCTCGGGCTTCTCCGGCTGCCCGAGCCACTTCTCGACGTCGGTGATCCCGGCCTCGGTGATCGCGTACCGCTTGCGTTCCGGGCCGCCGCCGGGCTCGATGCCGTCGACCTCGACCAGCCCGTTCTTCAGCAGGCGCGCCATCGTCGAGTAGACCTGGCCGTAGTGCAGCGGGCGGTCGTGGCCGAACTTGTCGTCGAATGCCCGCTTCAGGTCGTATCCGTGGCGCGGGCCGGACTCCAGGAGTCCGAGCAGGGTGTGGCCGATGCTCATGACCGAGGACTCTACACGACGCGTATACCTACGGTGTATAGACCTCATGCATAGCGGCGAGCCGGTGACAGGACCCCGCATGACCAGGGGTTTTCCCGTTCCGGACGCGATGCAGCCCCGGGGCACGGACGGACATCACGTGCACCGGGGCTGCGGCCGTGGGGAGGTCCGGCTCACAGGCCGTTGACGTTGGCGGCGATGCGGTCGCCTACCTCCTTGTCGATGTTGCGCCAGTACTCGACCGCGCGGGCCAGGACGGGGGCGCTGACCCCGTTCTTCAGGTGGCCCGACACGTTGGAGACCAGCCGGTCGCGGGCGGCGTCGTCCAGGACCTGGCGGATCATCGTCCCGGCCTGGCCGAAGTCGTCGTCCTCGCGGTGCAGCTTGTACGGCTCGTGCACCATGTTGCCCGCCACCTCCCAGCCGGCCGGGTCGCCGAAGCGCCGGATGTCGGCCTCGGGCCCGCCGAAGGAGTTCGGCGCGTACGGCGCGGCGGTGCGCGACGGCTCGTAGCGCATCGGCCCGTCCTTGGCGTACGAGCGCACCTCGGTGTGGGCCCGGTTCGGCGGCAGCTGGGCGTAGTTGGGGCCGATCCGGTAGCGGTGGGTGTCGGCGTACGAGAAGAGCCGGCCGAGGAGCATCTTGTCCGGCGAGGGGCCGATGCCGGGCACCATGTTGCTGGGCTCGAAGGCGGCCTGCTCGATGTGGATGAAGTAGTCCTCGGGGTTCTTGTTCAGGGTCATCCGGCCGACCTCGACCAGCGGGTAGTCGCCGTGCGGCCACACCTTGGTGAGGTCGAAGGGGTTGAACCGGTAGTCCGCCGCGTCGTCGAACGGCATGATCTGCATGTAGAGCGTCCACGAGGGGTGCTCGCCGCGTTCGATGGCCTGGTACAGGTCCCGGCGGTGCAGATCGCCGTCGGCGCCCGCGTAGTGGTCGGCCTCCTCCTGGGTGAGGAAGTCGATCCCCTGGTCGGTCTTGAAGTGGTACTTGACCCAGAACCGCTCGCCGCCGCCGTTGACCCACATGTAGGTGTGGGAGCTGTAGCCGTTCATGTGGCGGTACGACTTGGGCACGCCGCGGTCGCCCATCAGCCAGGTGACCATGTGCGCCGACTCCGGGGACAGCGTCCAGAAGTCCCACTGCATGTTGTTGTCGCGTAGCGAGCTGTCACGGCGGCGCTTCTGGCTGCGGATGAAGTCCTGGAACTTCATCGGGTCGCGTACGAAGAAGACCGGCGTGTTGTTGCCGACCATGTCGTAGTTGCCGTACTCGGTGTAGAACTTCAGGGCGAAACCGCGCGGGTCGCGCCAGGTGTCGGGGCTGCCCAGCTCGCCGGCGACCGTCGAGAAGCGGGCCAGCATCTCCGTGCGGCGTCCCGGCTGGAAGAGGTCGGCCTTGGTGAACTGGCTGACGTCGTTCGTCACCTCGAAGACGCCGTACGCGCCCGAGCCCTTGGCGTGCACCACACGCTCCGGTACCCGTTCGCGGTTGAACTGCGCCATCTTCTCGATCAGGTAGTGGTCCTGGAGGAGGATGGGGCCGTCCGAGCCCACCGTGAGCGAGTGCGCGTCGCTCTCCACCGGGATCCCGGCGTTGTTGGTGGTGTAGGGGGTGCTCATGTGAGTGTGTCCTCCCGTCGATCTTCGGAAGAGTCCGTCGGGGGCTCCTGGTCGCTAACGACCACACAAACACTGAATCACCGGCTCGGCACGCCGGGCAATGACTTCACGCCATGGATCTGGACAATGTCCAGAAATAAAACGTGTACGGATACGGAGCGTCTACCGGTCGGCACCGCCCGGAATGCCCATCTCGAACCAGACCACCTTCCCGGCGCTCAGCCGGGTCGCTCCCCAGCGCTGCGCCATCCGGTTGACGAGGTACAGCCCGCGGCCGCCCTCGTCCTGCGGCTGCGCATGGCGCATCCGCGGCAGCGTCGGGGCATCGTCGCCCACCTCGCAGCGCAGCACGTCGGTACGGAGCAGCCGCAGCGTGATCGGCCGCTCCGCGTACCGCACCGCATTGGTGACCACCTCGCTGACCAGCAGCTCGGTCGCCTCGGCCAGCGGCTCCAGGTTCCAGCGGCTGAGCGCCTGGCGCACCAGCCGCCGGGCCCGGCCGGCCGTCTGCGGCCGCGGCTCCAGGAACCAGTAGGCGACGTCGCGCGGGGCGATGCCGTCGAAACGGGCGGCCAGCAGCGCGATGTCGTCGTCCCGGTCGCCCGGGCCGACGATCTCCAGGACCTCGTCGCATAGCGGTTCCAGCGGCGGCGGGCACAGCACCGCCGAGGCCGTGTGCAGCCGCTCGCGCAGCATCTCGATGCCGCCCCACACGTCACGGGTGCGGGACTCCACCAGGCCGTCGGTGTACAGCAGCAGCGTCGCCCCGGCCGGGGCGGGCAGCTCGACCGCCTCGAAAGGCACGCCGCCCACGCCGATCGGGGCCCCCGGCGGCACGCGCAGCACCTCGGCCAGGCCGCTGGCGTGCAGCAGCACCGGCGGCGGGTGGCCGGCGTTGGCGATGGTCACCCGGTGCGCTATCGGGTCGTAGACCGCGTAGATGCAGGTGGCCATGCGGTCCTGACCGAGCCGCTGGGCCTGCTCGTCCAGGTGGTAGAGCACCTCCTGCGGCGACAGGTCCAGGCCCGCCAGGGTCTGGACGGTCGTCCGCAGCTGGCCCATGATCGCCGCCGAGGTCATGGAGTGGCCCATGACGTCGCCGACCACCAGCGCCACCCGGCTGCCGGGCAGCGGGATCGCGTCGTACCAGTCGCCGCCGACCCGGGCCGACTCCGCGGCGGGCAGGTAGCGGCTGGCCAGCCGGACCCCGGTGGGCTCCGGCAGGGAGTCCGGCAGCATCTCGCGCTGCAGGGAGTCGGCGATCGACGCCTCGCGGTCGTAGAGCACCGCCTTGTCCACGCCGAGCGCGGTGTGGGTGGCCAGCTGGGCCGCGATCAGCAGGTCGTCCGGGTCGAACGGGGCACGCTCGGGACGGCGCAGCAGCACGGTCGCGCCGATGACCCGGCGGCGGCCGCGCAGCGGTGCCAGGATGGCCCGGCGTCCGGTCGGCAGGTCTAACGTCTCGCCGAACTCCGCCTGCCGGCAGCCCCCGACCAGCTCGTGGAGCGCCGCCGTGGCCTGCGCGTTGTCGGAGAACACCGGGCGCACCCCGCGCAGCACCTCGGCCAGCGGGCCGTCCATGGGGACGGTCACGACCTCGGCGGCAGCGCCGTACGCGCCCTCCGTGGAGGGGACGACCGGCATGAGCAGGCCCTCCACCGGCTCCGGGGCGTTCTCGTCCGGAACCCGGTCGGTGCGCCGCAGCCGCAGGACCAGCGGGCCGGAAGGGCGCTCGTCGCCCACCGGCAGCGGGTCGCGCAGGTAGACCAGGATCGCGTCGGCGAAGGCGGGCACAGCGGAGCGGCACAGACCCAGCACGATCTCGTCCAGGTCCAGGCCGCGGGCGATGCGGCGGGTGGCCGCGCCGACGTAGCGCAGCCGCTCGGTCTCCGCCTGCCCCGCCCGGCCGCGGTTCTGCGGGCCGATCTTCTTGAGCGGCTGGCCGCCGGTGGAGTCCTCGTCGACGGGGTGCCCGCCCGCGTGGCCCCCGCGGCCTCCCTGCCGGCCCGTCGTCCGGGACGTGGGCAGCGTCGTGTCAGGGGTCCGCTGCCGCGTGCGCGGCTCGCCGCCTTCCGGCTGCGTCGGACCGGGGACACCCGGGACGCCCGGGGTCCCGCCGCCCGCCGTGGCCCGGCGGCCGGGCTCCACGGGAGCGGCCATGGCGGTGGCGGCCCGCCGGTCCCGGCCCGCGGAGCCGTCGAAGGACGGACCGGTGGCCGGGGCGCCGCCGGGGGCGTCGGTGGAGCGCAGCCGTACGGTCTGCCGTCCGCGGGCGCCGTCCGCGGGGGCGGCGGCCATGTGCTGGACGGTGGCGAGCCCCTCGCCGGCGACCACCCGGGCGGCCTGACGGTCCCGCACCTCGGAGGACTGCCGCGCGGTGCGTCCGCCGCGCGCACGCCGGCCGCCGCGGCCGGGCTTGGCGGGGGCGGGGGCCGACACGAGGGGATCGGAGGGGGTCTGACGTTCCGCCGGCGGCATGGC
>NZ_JARAVL010000093.1:0-701 GCF_033792725.1 Streptomyces sp. PA03-5A
ACGGCTTACACGTTCGTGGCGGTGCCGGCGGCGGTGTACGCGGCGGGTGCGTCCGGCTTCTTCGCCGTGCCGTACACGATCCTGGTCTACCCGCTGATCTTCACGTTCCTGCCGCGGCTGTGGTCGGTGTCGCACAAGCACGGCTACGTGACCACCTCCGACTTCGTGCGCGGGCGGTTCGGTTCCAAGGGCCTGTCGCTGGCGGTGGCGGTCACCGGCATCCTGGCCACGATGCCCTATATCGCGCTGCAGCTGGTGGGCATCCAGGCCGTGCTGGACGTGATGGGCGTGGGCGGCGGCGAGTCGTCCAACTGGTTTGTCAAGGACCTGCCGCTGCTGATCGCCTTCGGTGTCCTGGCGGCCTACACCTACTCCTCCGGCCTGCGGGCACCGGCGCTGATCGCGTTCGTGAAGGACACGCTGATCTACATCGTCATCGCGGTGGCGATCATCTACATCCCGATCAAGCTGGGCGGCTTCGACGACATCTTCGCCAAGGCCGGCGACGCCTACTCCCAGGTCAACCCCGCCACCGGCAAGCCGCGCGGATCCCTGGCGCCGGGCGACACCGCCCAGTGGGCCTACGGCACCCTCGCACTGGGCTCGGCGCTCGCGCTGTTCATGTACCCGCACTCCATCACCGCCGTGCTCTCCAGCCGCAGCCGCGACGTCATCCGCCGCAACACCACCGTCCTGCCGCT
>NZ_JARAVL010000017.1:0-198527 GCF_033792725.1 Streptomyces sp. PA03-5A
CGCCCGGCCGCGGGGGGCCCACCAGCCCGTCGTGCTCGGCGTGACCGCCCGGGCCGCCGGCCTCACCCCGCTGGACGCCGCCCACGCGGCGGCGTACGAGGCCGTGACCGGCCCGGCCACCGCCGCCGTACGCCTGCTGAGCCTCGACCCGTTCGCGGTGACCGCCGTGCTGGCCCGGCTCGCCCCGGACCTGGACGAGGTCGCCGGCCGGGCCGCCGACGCCGCCCACCGCTGCCTCACCGAGGGCACCGACGCCCTGCCCGCCGCCTCCGCGCCGCTGCTCGACGTGTACGCCGAGGCCCACGCCGGGTGGCCCGTCCGCCTCTTCGCATCCTAGGGGGACCCCCTCATGCACCTCGACCACGACCACACCGTCTTCCCGCAACGGCACACCTGGGCCACCCCCACCGCCCGCCCCGACGGCAGCCGCCGCGCCCTGCGCATCGGCCTCGGCGGCCCGGTCGGCTCGGGCAAGACCGCCACCGTCGCCGCGCTGTGCCGCGCGCTGCGCGAGGAGTTGTCCATCGCCGTCGTGACCAACGACATCTACACCCGCGAGGACGCCGACTTCCTCCTGCGCAAAGCCGTCCTGCCGCCCGAGCGGATCGCCGCGGTGGAGACCGGTGCGTGCCCGCACACCGCGATCCGCGACGACATCTCGGCCAACCTCGAGGCCGTCGAGGACCTGGAGGACAGCGTCGGGCCGCTCGACCTCGTCCTCGTGGAGTCCGGTGGCGACAACCTCACCGCCACCTTCTCCAAGGGCCTGGTCGACGCCCAGGTCTTCGTGATCGACGTGGCCGGCGGCGACGACATCCCGCGTAAGGGCGGCCCCGGGGTCACCACCGCGGACCTGCTGGTCGTCAACAAGACCGACCTCGCCCCGTACGTCGGCTCGGACCTCGGCCGCATGGCGCGCGACGCGAAGCGGCAGCGCGGCGACCTGCCGGTGGTCTTCACCTCCCTCGTCGCCGAGAACGGCGTCGCCCCCGTCGCCGAGTGGATCCGTACGCGGCTGACGGCCTGGGCGGCGGTCCCCGCGTGAGCGGCGTCCACGCCACCGCCCGGATCACCGCCGTCCCGGACGGCCGCGGCGGCACCGCACTGCCCGAACTCACCGGGGAGGGGCCGCTCGCGCTGCGCCGTACGCGGTCCGCCGACGCACGGGCGGCCCGGGTGACGGTCGTCGGCGCCATGAGCGCGCCGCTGGGCGGCGACCGGCTGGCCGTGCACGTCACCGCCCGGCCCGGCGCCGTGCTCCACGTGGACGCGGCGGCGGCCACCGTGTCGCTGCCCGGCCGGGGCGGGGAGCAGGCGCGGTACGACGTACGGCTCACCGTCGGCGAGGACGCCGTGCTGCACTGGCTGCCGGAGCCGCTGATCGCCGCGGAGGGCAGCGACCTGCTCATGACCACGACGGCCGAACTCGCCCCGGGCGCCCGCCTCGTGCTGCGCGAGGAGCAGATCCTCGGCCGGGCGGGGGAGCGGCCGGGCGGGCTCACCACCCGCCTCACGGTACGGGTCGGGGGCCGTCCGCTGCTGGACCAGCAGCTCTCCTTCGGGCCGGGCGCGGCGGGCTGGTCAGGGCCCGCCGTCCTGCACACGCACCGGGCGGCGGGCCAACTGCTGGTCGTGGACCCCGCGTTCACGGCCAAGCCGGTGGAGGCACGGGTGCCGGTGCGGGACGCAGAACAGGGCGAGGCCGTGCTGACCCCGCTCGCCGGTCCCGCCGCGCTGCTGACCGCGCTCGCGCCGGACGGGCTGTGCCTGCGCCGCATCCTGTCGGCTAGCGTGGCCCCGTGACGTCGATAGACACCGAGAACCCGGGCCGTTACGGCCCCAGTGCGACCACCGAGGCCCAGCCGGAGCAGGTCGGCCCCGTCCGCACCGAGTACGCACCCGCCCACGACGGCGACCCCGACCCGGGCGAGATCGTCTGGACGTGGGTGCCCTACGAGGAGAACGACGGCCGCGGCAAGGACCGTCCGGTCCTCGTCGTCGCGCGCGAGCGGACCGACACGCTGCTCGCCGTGCAGCTGTCCAGCAAGGAGCACAACGACGACCGGGAGTGGGTCGCCATCGGCTCCGGCCCGTGGGACAAGTCCGGCCGCCCGTCCTGGGTGAACGTCGACCGCGTGCTGCGCGTCCACCCCGACGGCATGCGCCGCGAGGCCTGCGCGCTGGACCGGGGCCGCTTCAACATCGTCGTGAACCGGCTCAAGGAGCTGTACCGCTGGCGCTGACGCGCACGCGGACCGGCCCCGGGGGCGGCTACCGTCCCCGGGGCCGGGGTCTTCACGGCGTCACGGCTTCACGTCGGCGACGACCGCGTACTGCGTCGACTCGTGCTCCACGATGCACTCGCGCAGCCCGACCCGCCGCGCCTTGAAGTCCTCGCTCGCCAGGTAGGCGAGGTACTGGTCGAGCGACCGCCACTCGCTGGTCACGATCCAGCTGTCCGGGTCCGCGTGGGACCGGCACAGCTGCGAGCTGATGAAGCCGTCTGCCGAGACGATGCCTTGGTGCACGAGGTCGTATGCCGCCGCATACTGATCCCCCTTGCCCTCGTGCAGGCGAATCCGCAGAACGACGCGTGTCTTCGGTGTGCTGTCCATGGGACCTCGATCCTTGGGGGCGCGAGGACCGTGCGCACGCCGCAGCCGCGCTCAGGACGGTGGCGTGGGGCCCGGGCGGGCCGTTCGATCGCACGGGGCGGCGCGGGAGTCGCGTGGCAGGGGCCGTCGAGCGCGGGTCCCGGGACGGTCGCCCGGGGGACCGCCTCGTCCACCCCGGGGGGATGGGGCGCCCAGATACCGCCGTCCCTCGACTGTGCGGCCGTCACCTGGGCGGGGCAAAAGGCACTGGGCCGAACGGGTGAGCCCCGTCGGCCGCTGCGGGCCGGGCGCCCTGGTCAGCAGGCCGGTCAGCACAGCCGCCCGGCCCGCGCCGCCGCGGTGCAGCACCTCCGTACGGTGGACCAGCCGCGGTGCGGTGAGCGGCACCACGGCGACGCCGGGGCCCCCCGCGGCCGCGGAGCACGGCAGCAGCGCCGGACCGAGCCCCGACCTGACGAGTCACCGTCCAGACCTCGGGCCCCTCGTGCCGCACGCCCGCCCGGAAGCCCTCCCGGCCGCGGCCGGATGCAGCAGCGCCGGTGGCAGCGCGTCGACCCACAGGGCGTCCGTGAGGTCCGGCCAGCCGCACTCCCCGCCGGCGGGGCCGGCGGGCCGGCGGATGATCCTCCGCCAGGACCACCGTCAGGTCCTCCTCGGAGCAGCGCACCGCGTGCAGCGGGCCGGCCTCGGCAGCCGCAGCGGATCGCCGGACGCCGCCGCGCCGTCGACCAGCCCGACGTCGAGCCCTCCTGCCGCCACCCCGGTGACGACCTCCGCGCGGTCCAGCTCCCGCAGCGTCACCCGGGCGCGCGGGCGCAGTTCCCGCAGCCGTGCCAGGGCCCTCGCCGTCCGGGCGCCGGCCGCCAGGGGCGAGGCCCCGGCCACGACCCCGACGGCGAACCCCGGGTCGCCGAACTCCCGGGCCACCCGTTCCACCTGGCGGCCCTCGTCCAGCCGGAGCCGGTCGGCGACGGTCCGGTGACCCGCGCACGCCGCCAACCGGAGCTCCCGCCTTATGCGTTGGTAAAGAAACACTCATAAGATCTTCTCCCCGGGGCCTCCGGGACGAAAGGATCCCCCTGCAGTTGCGTTCAGGCCGCCACGAGCGGCACCAACAGCAGGGGGAGTTCATGGTGAGACGCACGGCCGTGCTCGGGCTGACCGCGGCCCTGATAGCCGGCACCGTCGCCACGGCGGCACCGCAGACCGCGGTCGCCCGCAGCGCGCCGAAGGCCCACGGACACAGCGGCGCCGCCGAGGCCCGCGGCGTCCGGATCGCCGCCGCGCACGCGGCGAAGAAGGGCATCGACTGGGCCGCGTGCCCGGCCGACTGGGGCATCGCGAACCCCGTCCAGTGCGGCTGGGTGACCGTTCCGGTCGACTACGCCAAGCCCTTCGGCAAGACGATCAAGATCGCCGTGGACCGCATCGGCAACACCGGCACCGCCGCCGAGCGCCAGGGCGCCCTCATCTACAACCCGGGCGGGCCTGGTGGCTCCGGAATGCGGTTCCCGCTCCGCGTGACGACCAAGAACCCGATCTGGGCGGCGACCGCCAAGGCCTACGACTTCGTCGGCTTCGACCCGCGCGGTGTCGGCCACTCGGCGCCCATCTCCTGCGCCGACCCGCAGGAGTTCGTGAAGGCCCCCAAGGCCGACCCGGTTCCCGACAGCGAGGCCGACAAGCGGGCGCAGCGCAAGCTGGCCGCCGAGTACGCGGAAGGCTGCAAGGAGCGCACCGGTGCCGCGATGCTGTCGCAGATGACGACGGCCAACACCGCCCGCGACCTCGACGTCGTCCGCGCCGCCCTCGGCGAGCGCAAGCTCAACTACCTCGGTGTCTCCTACGGCACCTACCTCGGCGCCGTCTACGCCACGCTCTTCCCGTCGCACGTGCGCCGCATGGTCGTCGACAGCGTCGTCAACCCGTCCCGCGACCAGATCTGGTACCGGAACAACCTCGACCAGGACGTCGCCTTCGAGGGCCGCTGGAACGACTGGAAGGCCTGGGTCGCCAGTTACGACTCCGTCTACCACATCGGCAACACCCCGGCGAAGGTCCAGGCGAAGTGGGAGCAGTTGCGGGCCGCCGCCAAGGCGCACCCCATCGGCGGGGTCGTGGGCCCGGCCGAACTGCTCGGCCTCTTCCAGAGCGCGCCGTACTACGACTCGTCGTGGGCGGCCGTGGCCGGGATCTGGAGCGCCTACCTCGCGGGTGACACCCAGGCGCTGGTCGACGCCGCGGCGCCCGACCTGTCGGACACCGCGGGCAACATCTCCTCGGAGAACGGCAACGCGGTCTACACGGCGGTGGAGTGCACCGACGCCAAGTGGCCCCGTGACTGGCGCACCTGGGACCGCGACAACACCCGTCTGCACGCCAAGTACCCGTTCCTGACCTGGTCCAACGCGTGGATGAACCTGCCGTGCGCCACCTGGGGCGTCCCGCAGCAGAACCCCGTGGAAGTGCGGACCGGCCACGGCCTGCCGCGCGTCATGATCGTCCAGAGCACCCGTGACGCGGCGACCCCGTACACCGGCGCCGTGGAGCTGCACAAGCGGCTCAAGGGCTCGCTCATGATCACCGAGAAGGGCGCCGGTTCGCACGGCGTCACCGGCCTGGTCAACCCCTGCATCAACGACCGGGTCACCGGCTACTTCGTGACGGGCAGGCTCGACCGGTCCGACGTGACGTGCGCCCCGCACGCCACGCCGGTGCCGCCCACGAGCTGACCCTCCGCGGTACACAGGCGGACGGCCCCGCGGCGCCCACAGGGGCGCGGCGGGGCCGTCCGGCGTTCCGGGCCCGTCCGGCTATCCGAGCCGTACCCCGGTCGTGCCCGTGCCCTCGTTGCCGTCGCCGGTGTTGACCGTGCCGCGCGGCTCGAACATCAGGATGCGGGTGCCCTCCTCGGCGCGCGGGCGGTGCGGGACACCGCGGGGCACGGTGAACACCTCGTGCGGGCCGAGGGTCACCGTACGGTCCGGCAGCTCCAGGTGCAGACGGCCGGCGAGGACGAGGAAGAACTCGTCGGTGTCCGCGTGCGCGTGCTCGGTGAAGTCGCCCTCGACGTTGGCCACCTTCACGTCGTAGTCGTTGACCTCGGCGAGGACGTGCGGCATCCACTTCTGGTCCACGGCGTCCATCACGGTGTCGATGTTGCGTTTGTCGCTCATGGGACTCCTCTACCCGGGGAAGGCGGCGGCGAAGGCCGCTCGGGTGGGCGAGTCCGCGCGCCGGTCCAGTACGGCGAAGACGACCCGGCCGAAGCGGTCCGCGAACCGGCCGCCCGGCCAGAGGTGCTCGCGGAAGGCGGCCGCGACCGCGGCCGGGTCGTTGCGGAACACCCCGCAGCCCCAGGCGCCCAGCACCAGGCAGGGGTAGCCGTGCGCCGCGGCGACCTCGAGCACCCTGCCCGCCCGCGCCGTCAGGGCGGCCGGCACCCGGTCCGTGGCGCCGGGGTCCTGGCGGGCGATCACCCCCGCGTTCGGCGCGGCGGAGGTGAGGAAGCCGGCCTCGAAGGGCTCGTCCAGCAGGACGCCGTGCTCGTCGCGGAAGACCGGGACGGCGGGGGAGTGGATCACCCGGTCGCTGTAGAAGGGGCTGCGGTCGGCCCGGTGCCAGTCGTAGAACTGCCTCGCCGTGAGCAGCGTCGTGTACAGCGCCGACGCGCGGCACACCGCCTCCTCCTGGGCCTGCGCCCCGTTGAGGTAGCCGCCGCCGGGGTTGCGCGCCGAGGCGAAGTTCAGCACGGCGACCGGGACCCCCGGTGCCTGCCGCACCAGGCGGCGCGCGGCCTGCAGGCTGTCCTCGCCGGTCACCTCGAAGGCCGTGGGCCCGGTGCGTTCCGTGCGGGGGCCGGGATCGACGGGCCCGGGGCCGTACATCCGCGTCCCCCGCACGGCCCGCGCGACGGCCTCCCCGATCGCCACCTCCACGCCGCGTGCCGTGCGGTACCGGCCGGTCGCGACGAGGCCTTCCGTCTCCTTGGCGAGGGCCCGCAGCCGCGCACTCATGTCCGGTCCTTTCCCACGCCCCGAGGCTAGTGGGGCTCTCAGGGCGCGGCGAGCGGTTTTCCGGAGGCCAGCCAGCGGTCCTCGGCCGCGTAGTCGAACAGGTCGCCGAACCGGTCGTACGTCGACGCCAGGACGGGGAAGGCCTCCCGCCAGTCCCGCCCGCCGAGCCGCTCGACCAGCCAGGCCACGTTCTCCGGCAGCGACTGCACGTAGCCGGTCACGGCGCGGTAGCCCAGCTCGCGCTCCGCGGCCGACATGTCGAGCACGAAGGGGTGGGCCGTGGTCCACGGGGTGTCGCCGACGTTCTTCGCCGGGGGAGGGCCGTCCACGGTGTACGTCTCCGTCTCGTGGCCCAGCACCGCGCCGACGGCGTCCGCGATCTCCGCCACCGTCGGGGCGTACGGGTCACCGGCGTTGAGCACCCGGGAGCCCGGGCGGCGGGCGGCCAGCCGCACCAGTTCGGCGAGGTTCGCGGCGTGCACCGGGTGGAAGCGACTCTCCCCGCCGTACGCGAGCACCCGGAACGGCCGCCGGTCCACGGCCCGCTTGACGAAGTACAGCTCCCTGGGCCGCAGGCTGTGCGGGCCGTGGACGGCCCCGGCGCGCAGCAGCGTGACGGGCAACCGTCCCTCAGCCGCGAGGAGGTCGCGCTCCAGCGCCACCTTGCGCGGCGAGTAGCCGCCCTCGCCCGGGGCCAGCACCGGCTGTGCCTCCGTGACGGGCACCGGGAAGACGGGCGCGCCGCCGGGCTCCCCGTCGGTGTCCAGGCTGCGGCCGCGGCCGTCCTCGTAGACGGAGCAACTGGACACGACGACCGCGGAGCCGATCCGGTCCGCCAGGTCCGTCAGCTGCCGCGCGTGCTCCGGACCGTAGGCGACGCAGTCCAGCAGCACGTCGCAGCCCTCGCCGAGCGCCGACGCCAGGGCCGCCGTGTCCTCGCGGTCCACGGCCACCGGCCGTACCCCGTCGGGCCAGTCCACGTCACCGCCGCCCCCGCGGGAGGCGGCCCGCACCTCCCAGCCGTCCTCGGCGAGGGCGCGTACCGACGCCCGGCCGATCTGTCCCGTCGCCCCGATCACGAACGCAGTCCTCGTCATGACGGCGACGCTAGGCGGCCGGTGACGGCGGGGCCAGGCCCGTTCGCCGTGCGCGGATCCGCCCAGGGCGCAACCGCCCAGGGCGCAACCGCCCAGGGTGCGACCGGTCAGGCGCTGCGGCGCAGCCGGGAGCCGATGCCGGACTGGCCCTGCTGCTCCGCCTTGACCTCGGAGGCGTACCGGTCGACGTACTCCTGGCCGGACAGGCCGAGGATGGCGTACATGATCTCGTCCGTGGCCGAGCGCACCACGAAGCGCTCGTTGTCCATCCCCTCGAAGCGGGAGAACTCCAGCGGCGCGCCGAAGCGGATCGTCACCGGCTTGATGCGCGGCAGCCGCCGGCCGGCGGGCTGGATCTCGTACGTGCCGATCATCGCGCACGGGACCACCGGGACCCCGGCGCGGATGGCCATGGTGGCCACGCCGACCTTGCCCTTGTAGAGGCGTCCGTCGTGGGAGCGGGTGCCCTCGGGGTAGATGCCGAGGAGCTCGCCCTTGGCGAGCACCTTCAGCCCCTCGCGGACCGCCGACTCGCCCGCCTTCCCGCCGGAGCGGTCGACCGGGATCTGCCCGATGCTGTGGAAGAACGCCGCGGTCAGCCGTCCCTTGATGCCGGTTCCGGTGAAGTACTCGGCCTTCGCCAGGAAGGTGATCCGGCGCGGCAGGATCGCGGGCATCAGGAAGTGGTCGGAGAACGACAGGTGGTTGCCCGCGACGATCGCCGCGCCCTCCTCCGGGATGTTCTCCATGCCCTCGATCCTCGGGCGGAACAGCACCCGCAGCAGCGGGCCGAGGACCACGTACTTGAGCACGTAGTAGAACACGGACTGACTCCCAACTGGCGCCGATCGGCTCCGGGGCGGCGTTCTGCCAGGTCACAACGCGGTTCGAGGATGGTCAGTCTAGGCGCGGCGGGTGCCGTGCGTCACCGGGCCCGCACGCGTGCGCCGAGCGATTGGTATGGACATGACTAATCGTCACCTCTAGGCTCGCGACGACGTCAGTTTTGAGAGCGCTCTCACGACCTCCCCTGCACCACTTCCTCCCACACCAGTTAGGGGAACTGCCATGAGACGCAGGATCAGCGCGCGTGCCGCCCTGTCCGTGCTGCTCGTCCTGGCGGGACTGGGCGCGACCTCCACCGCGCTCACTCCCGCCGCCGCCTCTCCCGCCACGGGGAGCGCACCCGCTTCCGCCGCCGGCACGCCGTCCGCCGGGCTCGTCCGGGCCCTCGCCGGAGACCTGGGCCTGAGCGAGGCGCAGGCGCACGAACGCCTGCGCGACGAGGCCGCCGCCACCCGTCTGGAGCCCGCCGCCCGGCGTGCCGCGGGCGCGGACTACGGCGGGTCCTGGTTCGACGCGCGCACGGGCGCCCTCGTCGTCGCCGTGACCGGCGAACGCAAGGCCGCGGCCGTCCGCGGGACCGGGGCGGCCGTACGGGTCGTCGAGCACTCCGCGGGCGAACTCGACGCGGCGAAGGCGGTCCTGGACCGCCGGGCCAGGGCGGGGGCCGCTCCGGCGGCCGTGACCGGCTGGCGCGTTGACCCGCGGGCCAACCGCGTCGTCGTCGACGTCCGCGCGGGCGCGCGGGACACCGCGGCGGTGCGCGCCTTCGTCGCCTCCGCCCGCCGGGCCGCACCCGGCGCCGTCGTCACCTCGGTACGCCGGGCCGCGCAGGCACCGGCGACGCTCTCCGCGGGGACGGTCGGCGGGGACCCGTACTACAGCCACAACATCCGCTGCTCCATCGGTTTCTCGGTGTACGGCGGCTTCGTCACCGCCGGGCACTGCGCCCAGCCCGGCGCCGCCGTGTACGGCTGGGACGGCTCCTACGTCGGCGCCTTCCAGGGCGGCACGTTCCCCGGCAACGACTACGGCTGGGTCAACGTCGGCAGCGGCTGGTGGACGGTTCCTGTGGTGCTGGGCTGGGGCACCGTCCCCGACGCCCTGGTGCGCGGCTCCGCCGAGGCGCCGGTGGGGGCGTCGGTCTGCCGGTCCGGGTCGACCACGCACTGGCACTGCGGCACCATCCTGGCGAAGAACGAGACCGTGAACTACAGCCAGGGCAGCGTGTACGGCCTGACGAAGACGAACGTGTGCGCGGAACCGGGCGACTCCGGCGGCTCGTTCATCAGCGGCGACCAGGCCCAGGGCGTCACCTCCGGAGGCTGGGGCAACTGCTCCTCCGGAGGCGAGACCTGGTTCCAGCCCGTCAACCCGATCCTGGCCCGTTACGGCCTGACCCTGCACACCGCCTGAGGCAGGTGCTCTTTCAGTGTCCCGTCGCGCCCTCGCGGGCGCGGCGGGGCATCAGGAAGGCGGCCGCCAGGGCCGCGACGAACGCGGCCGCGGCCATGAGCGCCGTCCACTGGGTCGCGGGCACCGTGCCCCCGTCGGCCGCGTACGAGAAGAACGCCGTGCCGAGCACCGCGACACCGACCGAACCGCCCAGCTGCTGCACGGCGTTGAGGACACCCGAGGCCGAGCCGGTCTCGCGCTCCTCGACGTCGGCGAGGGCGATGTCGAAGAACGGCGCCATGACCAGGCCCATCGCGAAGCCGTTCAGCAGGAGGGCGGGCAGCAGCTGCCAGGTGGTGGCCCCCTGGCCCGCCAGGTGCACGGTGAGCGCCAGCGCGGCGACGGCCACCGCCGACAGCGCGAAGCCGGCCTGGATGGTGCGCCGGCCGTACTTCGGGCCGAGGACGGCACCGGAGAGGACCGCGCCGACGACCGTGCCGGCGGACCAGGGGATCATCGACGCCCCGGCGTGCAGGGCGCTGTAGCCGAGCCCGACCTGCAGGTGCAGGGTGAGCACGAGCATCAGCCCGCTGATCGCCGCGAAGAAGGCCACGCCCACCACGAGCGCGGCGGAGAAGCCGCGGTGGCGGAAGAGCCCCGGCTCGACGAGCGGGGAACCGCCCCGCGCCACCAGGCGCCGCTGGTACCAGGCGAAGAGGCCGAGCACCGGGACCGCGCCCGCCATCGACAGGTACGTCCACAGCGGCCAGCCCAGGTCGCGGCCCTGGACCAGGGGGTACACCAGCATGAGCACCCCGAGGCTGACCAGCGCCGACCCCGGCAGGTCCAGCCGCGGCGCGTGCGGCGAGCGGCCCTCGGGCAGGATGCGCAGCGCGACGGCGAAGGCGACGGCGCCGAGCGGGACGTTGATCAGGAACACCGAGCGCCAGCCGGAGCCGAACAGGTCGGCGTCGGTGAGGAAACCGCCGAGCACCGGCCCGGCGACCGCGGCGAGCCCCATGACCGGCCCGAAAGCGCCGAAGGCCGCCCCCTGCTCCTTCGGCGGGAACATCTGGCGCAGGATGCCGAGCCCCTGCGGCACCATCATGGCGGCGAACAGCCCCTGCGCGGCCCGCCCGCCGATCAGCATCCCCGCGGAGCCCGCGGCCGCGCACAGCGCGGAGCACACCGTGAACCCGGCGAGCCCGACGAGGAACATCCGGCGGCGGCCCACGATGTCGCCGAGCCGCGCCCCCGTGATCATCAGCACGGAGAAGGCCAGCGTGTAGGCGGCGGTGATCCACTGGATCTGCGTGGAGCTGCCGCCGAAGTCGGCGCGGATCGAGGGCGAGGCGACGCCGACGATCGTGGCGTCGAGCAGATCCATGATCTCGACGGCGAGGATCACGGCCAGCCCGAGCTTGCGCAGGGGGTGGCCGACGGCCGGGGGCGCCGGCGGGGAGGGGGCTTGGGTGGTCATGGGGGCCTCCGCGGGATAGGGCGAACGGCGTTCGTTTTGAACGAACAGTGTTCTAGAAGACGAACAGTGTTCGTGTCAAGTACGCTGTTCGTGTTCCGCTCCCGGAGGTGCGCAGCACGTGACATCGGTCCCCGTCCCGCCCTGGCGCGCCGAGCGCAAGAAGGCCCCCCGCCGCAGCCTCAGCCGCGAGGCGATCGTCAGCGCGGCCCTGCACGTCGTCGACGCCGAAGGCCTCGACGCGCTGAGCATGCGCCGGGTCGCCCAGGAACTGGACACCGGCGCCGCCTCGCTCTACGCGCACGTCGCCAACAAGGAGGAGTTGCTGGAGCTGCTCCTCGACCGCATCCAGGCCGACGTGACCCGCCCCGAGCCCGACCCGCAGCGGTGGCAGGAGCAGATCAAGGAGATGGCCCGGCAGGGCCGCCGCGTCCTCGTCGCCCACCGCGACCTTTCGCGAGCCGCCATCGGCCAGGGCATCCCCTTCGGCCCCAACGCCCTCCTCAACGCCGAGGCCATGCTCGCGATCTTCAAGGCCGGCGGCCTGTCCGACCGGGTCTGCGCCTACGGCGTGGACGCCCTCGCGCTCTTCGTCACCGCCACCGCGGTCGAGGAGAGCCTGCGCAACAGCCAGGGCTTCGGCGGGACGGGCGTCCCCCTCGACGAGCACATCGCCCGCATCCGCGAGTACTTCGGCTCGCTGCCCCCCGCGCGCTTCCCGCACATCACGGGCATGGTCGACGCCCTCATGCGCGACGAGGGCGACGAACGCTTCGAGTTCGGCCTCGACCTGCTCGTCTCCGGCCTCGCCCGCCACGCCCCGGCCTGACGCCGGGCCTCTGCGGCTGCCGCGTAGGGGGGCACGTACTCGGCCGGAGCTGAGTACGTGCGCTCTGGCCGGTGCCCGGGCGGGGCGGGACGCTCGGTTCATGCGCCCATCAACAGCGAATCCCGCTTCCCGGTTGTTGCCGATCCTCCTGCCGGCCGTCGTCGCGTCGGCCGACTGGGCTGCCTGGCTGGGCTGGGACAGCCACCGTGATGTGCAGCCCGACGGCACCGTGACCGGTCCCTACGAAGCCTGGCAGGTCACAGGGCTGGTTGTGACGCTCGTGGCGGTCGTGTGCTGGGCCGCGTCCCGCGGCTTCGTCATGGCCGCCGTGCTCGGCACCACGCTCGGCCTGACCGCCGCCGCCTTCGTCGACTGGTCGGACGACTCAAGCGGCCTCTTCGTGGTCGGCGTCGGGATGGTCCTGACCGGGAGCCTCGTCGTGACGGCCGTCATCGCCAAGGTGGTCGCCTCCGTGACAGGGGACGGACGAAGGACGAGGGCCTGACGGCCTGCACCCACGCCAGGGCGTGGGGGGTGGTGGTGCCCACGGGACCAGAATTCACCGGAACGACGTTGTAATGAAAACATCCGGGGCCCTAGTCTCCGAGCAGGACGGCGACGGGGAGGTCGGCATGGGGACGGGTTCCGCACCCGCGGACACACGGATGATGGGGATCGTGCACGGCGCGCTCCGCCGTGACCTGGAGCGCACGCGGACGGTGTTGTCCACCGAGCCGCATCCGCAGCCGGGGCAGGGGAGCGCGGTCGGCCGGCACGTCGTGTGGCTGATGGAGTTCCTCCACGCGCACCACATCGGCGAGGACGAAGGACTGTGGCCGCTGGTGCGCGAGCGCGACCCGGCCACCGGGCCGCTGCTGGACTCGCTGGACGCCGACCACCGCCGGATCACCCCGGCGGCCGTGACCGTGACGGACGCCGCCCGGCGGTACGCGGAGACGGCCTCCGACCAGGCGCGCGTCAGACTGCTGGCGGCGCTCGACGCGTTGACGGCCGTGCTCGTACCGCACCTGGAACGCGAGGTCGAGCAGGCCATGCCCGTCGTGTCGGCCACCCTCACGCAGGACGAGTGGCGTGACTGGGACCAGCGGTACAACGTGAAGTCCAAGTCGTTCAGGCAGCTCGGCATGGAGGGGCACTGGCTGCTCGACGGCATCGACCCCGAGGGGCACCGGATCGTGGTCGCTCTGGTGCCCCCCGTTCCGCGCTTCATCCTGCTGCACGGCTTCGCCCGCGCCTACCGGCGGCGCCTGGCGCAATGGTGGCGGCCGCAGGACCCCGAGCGGGGCGGGGCGGTCCGCTGATGGCGGAGCAGGAGGAGCCCCGGGCGCGGCGCGCGTACCGGTCACCGCGACGCGAGCAGCAGGCGGGGGAGACCCGGGCCGTCGTGCTGGCCGCGGCCGTCCGGCTGTTCGGCGAGCGGGGGTGGGCGGCGACCGGGATGCGTGACGTCGCCCGCGAGGCCGGGGTGTCGGTCGAGACGGTGTACGCGGGCTTCCGGTCCAAGGGCGAGCTGCTGATGGCCGCGCTCGACGTCGCCGTCGTCGGCGACGCGGAGCCCGAAGCGCTCGCCGAACGCCCGGAGTTCGCCGGACTCGCGTCGGGGACCCGGCAGGAGCGCATCGCCGCCGCTGCGCGGCTGGTCACCGCCATCCACCGGCGCACCGCCGGTGTGCACCTCGCGCTGCGCGAGGCGGCCGCCTCCAACGGCGACCTGGCGGGGAAGCTGCGGGACAACCAGCGGCGCCGGCGCGTCAGCGTCGAGCAGGGCCTGACCGGCGTCACGGGGCGTGCGGTGACCCGGGAGGAGCTCGACGGGGTGTGGGCCGTCCTCGGCGTCGAGGTCTACCACCTGCTGACCGGGATCTCCGGCTGGACACCGCAGCAGTACGAACAGTGGGTGGCCGGTGTCATCGACCGGCTGCTCGACGCGTGAGACCCGAGCACACGACCTGGAGGGGGAGGAACAGTGAGGGGTAACGACAGGGAGCGGGGCGTCGCCCGGACGTGCCGCACCGAGGTGGTCGTCGACGCGCCGGCCGAGGCCGTGTGGCGCGTCGTCGCGGACGTGACCCGGACCAGCGAGTGGAGCCACGAGTGCCACCGGGTCACCTGGCTGCGCGGGGCGAGCACGGCGGCACCCGGCGCCCGCTTCCGCGGCCGCAACCGATCGGGCCGGCTGAGGTGGAGCCGGGTCTGCGAGATCGTGGCGTTCGAGGCCCCGCACCGGATCACGTGGCGCACCGTCGCCACCCCGCTCTTCCCCGACAGCACCGACTGGACCATCGCGGTGGAGCCGGCGGGCACGGGGACACGGGTGGTGCAGACCTACCGGATGCGGAACACGCCCGCCTGGTTCCGGTGGCTCGTGGGCCGGCTGGTCCCGGCGCACCTCGACCGCAGCGGTGACCTCACCGGCGACCTGCGCCGCATCGGGACGATCGCCGCCCGCGACGCGCGGACCGCCGCGGCACGGCGCTGAGGACGGGCCGGCGGCCGGGAAGCCTCAGCGGGGCGTGCGGATCGCGAACACCCCGATCGTGGCCAGGGTGAGGACGACCCAGGCGAACCACACCCATCCGTTGGGGCCGAGCGCCACCGTGTACGCGGTCACGGCGACCAGACACGCCACCGTGCACGTGATCATCGCCTTGGCAGGTGTGGGCATCCCTGGCCTCCTCCCCGGGGGCCGCGCGGCGGCGGCCCGGACTCCATGGTCCCGCCGCCGCCCGCCGTGCGCTACCAGTCGCCGTCGGTGACCTGACCCTCGTCCCCCAGCTGCTGCACCTGACCCGGGTGCGGCGCCACCCACGGCGACTCGTCCTCGCCGAGCCAGTCGCCGACCGGCTTCACCTGGGTGAGCGTGCCGGGCGCCGCCAGGTCGTCGGCGTCGGCGTCGTAGTAGTCGAACCAGGGCAGTCCGGCGGCGGTGTACGCGGCGCGGTCGACCGGGGAGGGGGGAGCCGGTTCGCCGGTGATGCGGCGCCATTCCGGCACCGTCGTCAGGTGGACGTAGACCCGGCCCGAGGGCTTGCCGCGCCAGTCGGAGGGCTTGCGGTCGTCACGGTAGACCTCCTGCCGCATGCGGCCGCCGGCGCCCAGCCCCATGGAGACCGGGGACCGTCCCGCGCCCCCCGCCCGGCGCGCGGCGCCCCCCGGACGCGGGACGCTCCCCGGGGCCGGCGGAGGGGCGGCCGCCGGGGCGGCCATCGGCATCGCCCCCGGGGCGCCGCCGTAGCCGCCGAAGGCCGCGCGACGCGTGCTCTCCCGGCGCCGCTGCTCCGCCACCCACGCCGCCAACTGCTCCTCGCCGAGTTCGGTCACCTGCAACTGCACCCCGCCCCAGACCTCCTCGCCGGTGACCTGGCCCTCGACGGTCGCGCCCAGACCCAGGGGCACGGCCACGAACTGCCTGATCGTCCCGGAGCCCGAGTTGATGCCGTCCAGCCACGGCTGGCGCGGCAGCACCACGTAGTTCTGCGGGTCCTGCGACAGCCGGTCGCTCCACGGCCGCCCCGACACCGCGCACACCTTGCCGACGCCCACCTGGAGCGCGGCCGGCGCGGAGGCCGAGAAGCTGAGCCACATGGCCTCGCGCTGGTAGACGGGCAGCATGACCCCGCCCCGTGCGAGCCATTCCCGGGGGGCGGTGTCGGGGTGGTCCGAGACCCGGCGCAGCGGGAAGGTGCCGATCCCGGGTGGGAGCGGATGCGTCCCCGTCTCCGGCAGCCGCAGGGTGCGCATGAAGCGCACCGTGACACCGCCCGGCAACTGCAGCGCGTCGCCCGATATCCGTACCTGGTCGCCCATCGCGGGCCTCCCTTCGCGGCGGGCGGCCCCGTCAGCCGCGACCCCGTGCCTCCAAGGATGCCAAGTACGCGTTGTAGGCTGCCAGTTCCGCGTCGCCGTCGCGGTCCGCGGCGCGGTCCTTGCGACGCGCCTGGCGCTGGTCGGAGGTGTACCACTGGATCAGCAGCGCCACGAGGACGATCACCGACGGGATCTCGCTGAACGCCCACGCGATGCCGCCGGCCGCGGTCTGGTCGTCCAGCGCGTCGATCCCCAGCGAGGCGGACGGGTGCTTGAAGGCGCCGATCATCGGCTCGCTCGCCATCATCAAGGCGATGCCGAAGAAGGCGTGGAACGGCATCCCGGCGAACAGTTCGAGGATGCGCATCACATGGCTCGGCCGGTTCGGCCCCGGGTCCACGCCCATGATCGGCCAGAAGAACACCAGGCCCACGGCGAGGAAGTGGACCATCATCGCGATGTGCCCGGTCCGGCTGCCCATCAGGGTGTCGAACAGCGGCGTGAAGTAGAGCCCGTACAGGCTGGCGATGAACAGCGGGATGGTGAACGCCGGATGCGTGATCACCCGCAGGTAGCGGCTGTGCAGCAGCGCCACCAGCAGCTCCCGCGGGCCCTTGCGGCCCCGTCCCGCCGTCGGCAGCGCCCGCAGCGTCAGGGTCACCGGGGCGCCCAGCAGCAGGAGGATGGGGGAGACCATGCTGACGACCATGTGCTGCACCATGTGGACGCTGAACATGACCATGCCGTAGTCGTTCAGCGCGGTGCACATCACCAGGGCGATGGACAGCACGCCGGCGACGAAGGCGACGATCCGTCCGGCCGGCCAGCGGTCGCCGCGCCGCAGCAGTCGTACGACGCCCCAGCCGTAGAGCGCGAGCGCGAGCAGACAGCCGGCCAGGAAGACCGGATCCCCGCTGAACTCGAGCCCCCGGCCGAGGGTGAACGGCGGGAGCTCCGCCGTCATCCCGTGTCCGCCGTGGTCCATCCGTCACTCTCCTGTCGTGCCTGCCGCACGCACCGCGCCGTCGGCAATGTGCCGGTTGGGGCGGGTGCGCCCGCACCAGACTAGAACCGCCCCCGGTCGCGCTCGCGACCGGGGGCGGTTCCAGGAGTGTGTCAGCGCGTCACAGCACGCACTCGGCCTCGACGTAGCGCTCGGCGGGGACGGTCTTGAGGTGCTCGACGGCGGTGGCGAGGGGCACCAGCGTGATGTCGGTGCCGCGCAGCGCCGTCATCATGCCGAAGTCGCCGTTGTGCGCGGCCTCGACCGCGTGCCAGCCGAAGCGGGTGGCCAGCACCCGGTCGTAGGCGGTGGGGGTTCCGCCGCGCTGCACGTGGCCGAGGATGACCGGGCGGGCCTCCTTGCCCAGCCGTTCCTCCAGCTCGATCGAGAGCCGGGTGGCGATGCCGGTGAAGCGCTCGTGGCCGTAGACGTCCTTGACGCCCGACTCGAACTCCATCGTGCCCTCGCGCGGCTTCGCGCCCTCGGAGACCACGACGATCGCGAACTTCTTGCCCGCGGAGAAGCGCTCGCCGACCCGCTGGGTCAGCTCCGCGACGTCGAAGGGGCGCTCCGGCACGACGATCGCGTGCGCGCCGGCCGCCATGCCGGAGTGCAGGGCGATCCAGCCGGTGTGGCGGCCCATGACCTCGACGATGAGCACGCGCTGGTGCGATTCGGCGGTGGTCTTCAGGCGGTCCAGCGCCTCGGTGGCCACCGTCACGGCGGTGTCGAAGCCGAAGGTGACGTCGGTGGAGGCGATGTCGTTGTCGATCGTCTTGGGCACGCCCACGATCGGCAGGCCGTTGTCGGACAGCAGCCGGGCGGCCTTGAGGGTGCCCTCTCCGCCGATCGGGATGATCGCGTCGAGACCCAGGTCGGCGACGTGGCCCTTGGCCCGCTCGACGCCGTCCCGCAGGTGCTCGGGGCGGACCCGGGAGGAGCCGAGGATGGTGCCGCCACGGGCCAGGATGCCGCCGACCGCGTCGAGGTCGAGCTTGCGGTAGTCGCACTCGAGGAGGCCCTTCCACCCGTCGTGGAAACCTATGACCTCGTCCCCGTGGTCGACGACCGCGCGGTGCACGACCGACCGGATGACGGCGTTGAGGCCGGGGCAGTCGCCGCCGCTCGTCAGCACACCAATACGCATTTGCTCGTTACTCCTGAAAGATCGATCCGGGCGCCGGACGCCGTCGTCCGGATGGACCCGCGGCGACGCGCACCGCTGCTCACTACGTTATCGAGCCGGGCGCGGGCGGCGGAAACGCCGCCCGCACTGCGGACACAACCCGGCCCTGGCCCCGTTTCCCCCGGTCGGACCCGCGACGTTGCGGACCTCAGGCGGGCTGGGACGCCGCCGCGATGCGCTCGGCGCGCAGCGCCTCGTACCACTGGTCGTCGACCGGCGGCAGCGCCCTGACGTCCATCGCCAGCTTGATCAGCATGTCCGCGATCTGCGGGTTCCGGGCCATGACGGGGCCGTGCATGTAGGTGCCGAAGACGGTCTCGTTGTACGCGCCCTCGGTGCCGTCGCCGGTGCCGTTGCCGTTGCCGAAGCGGGTCCGTGCCAGGGGGCGGGCGTTCTTGCCGACGTGCGTGACGCCCTGGTGGTTCTCGAAGCCGGTCAGCGGGGGCAGACCGAGGACGGGGTCGATGTCGGCCAGCACGTCGCCGACGCAGCGCTCGCCCTCGCCGCGGACGCTCACGACGTCCAGCAGGCCCAGGCCCGGTTCGGGACGGCCGAGGTCGTTGACGAACTCGTGGCCGATGATCTGGTAGCCGGCGCACACCGAGAAGACGATGGCGCCGTTGTCGACCGCGCGGTTCAGCCCGCCGTCGCGGCGCAGCCGCTCGGCGGCCAGCCGCTGCGGGCGGTCCTCGCCGCCGCCGATGAGGTAGATGTCACCGGAGGTCGGGATCGGCTGGTCGGACCGTACGTCGATCCGGGTGACCGGCACCCGCCGCTGGCGGGCCCGGCGCTCGGTGACCAGGACGTTGCCCTGGTCGCCGTAGGTGCTCAGCAGGTCGGGGTAGACCCACACCAGACGCAGGCTGGAGTCGCTCACAGCGTGTTCTCCTGTCGAAACGGGTCTTCGGTCAGTTGCCGACGCGGCGGCGCAGGTCCTGGAAGGCGGTGTAGTTGGCGATGGCCTCGATCCGGCCGGCCGGCGAGGTGCGCACCGCCTCGTCGAAGTCCCGGCACACCTCGAACTGCAGCCCCGCCACCTCGAGCCGGACCGCGAGGTCCAGCTTGCGGTCGCCGATGACCCGGATCGGGTGACCGGCCAGGCGGGTGTAGTCCACGTCCCACAGCCAGGAGGTGTCCGTGCCGTCGGCCCCGCGGGCGTTCACCGAGAGGATCACGGGGGTGGGCGGGCCGTCGATCAGCGAGAAGGTCTCCAGCCAGCCGGCCGGGTTCTTCGCCAGCAGCAGCCGTACGTCGCGGTCCTGGAAGGACACCACGTCGTAGCGGCCGGCGACGGCCTGCACCTTGTACATCCGCTCCAGGGCGACCTTGGGGTCGACCCCGAACGCGGCCGCCGCGGCGGCCGACACGGCGGCGTTGGACTTGTTGGCGCGGCCGGGCAGCTGGAGCTGGATCGGCCACGCGGACCCGTACGGGTCGATCACGTGGTCGCCGGACAGCGCCCAGGTCGGCGTCGGGCGGCGGAAACCGCACTCGCCGCAGAACCAGTCCTCGGCCGGCCGCTGCAGGACACCGCCGCAGGAGGGGCAGGACCAGGCGTCGTCCTTCCACTCCTGGCCCGCCGCGACCCACACGACGGTCGGGCACGAGGAGGCGGCCCAGGTGATCAGCGGGTCGTCGGCGTTGGCGATGATGATGGCGTCCGAGCCGGCCAGGCCCTCGCGCCACTTCTCGGCGAGCATGCGGGTCTCGGCGGCGCGGTCCAGCTGGTCCCGGGAGAGGTTGAGCAGGGCGATGGCCTTGGGCTTGACGTCACGGGCGACGCCGGCCAGGTACTTCTCGTCGACCTCGATCACGCCGTAGCGGGCCTCGGAGCCGCCGGCGAGCGCCGAGGTGATGCCGGCGGGCATGTTGGCGCCCAGGGCGTTGGAGACGACCTCGCCGTTGGCGCGCAGCGCCTCGGCGAGCAGCCTCGTCGTGGTGGTCTTGCCGTTGGTGGCCGAAACGAGCACGACGTCGAGATGGGTCGCCAGCCGGGCCAGCAGATCAGGGTCGAGTTTCAGGGCGACCCGGCCGCCGATCACCGATCCGCTGCCGCGCCCCGCCGCCCGCGACACTGCCGCCGCGGCCTTGCCCGCCGTCACGGCCAGCTTCGCCCGCGGCGACAGTGGCTCCGCATTGCCTGCCATCGTCTCCACATCCTCCTCGCGTCCGGCCCCGCTCACCTCCCCGGCCGTCGGGCCGGAGTGCGTGCCCCGGGCCGTTGCACCGGCCGGAAGGCATCGGTCGCCGATCAGCCTATCCACTTCCCCCACCGGCGCTGAAACGAGCCGCCCCCGTACGCTGGCCCGCATGCCACACGCCCCCATCCCCGGCAGCTCCGGGACCGTCCGCCCGATGCGGCTGCTGGGTGACCCCGGGCTCCGGGAGCCCTGCCGCGACGTGACCGTCTTCGACGCCGAACTCGCCCGTCTCGTCGAGGACTTGTTCGCCACGATGTACGCGCACGACGGGGTGGGGCTGGCCGCGAACCAGATCGGCGTGCCGCTGCGGGTGTTCGTCTTCGACTGCCCGGACGACGAGGACGTCCGGCACCTCGGCTACGTGGTCAACCCCCGCGTCGTGCACAACGAAGGGGTCGTGGTGACCGGCGAGGAGGGCTGCCTGTCGCTGCCGGGCGTCCACGCGGGCACCGCGCGGCACGACGAGACCGTCGTCGAGGGCGTCGGCACCGACGGCGCCCCGCTGCGCGTGGAGGGCACCGGCTTCTTCGCCCGCTGCCTCCAGCACGAGTGCGACCACCTCGGCGGCGGCCTGTTCGTCGACCGGCTCACCGGCCTGCGCCGCCGCCGCGCCCTGCGCGCCGTCCGCCGGGCCCCCTGGGGGCCGCCCGGTGACGACACGACCTAGAGGCGCGGCGCGCCCGGGCGGTCGCCCACGGCGGCGAGGCGGCCCCAGAGCAGGTCCGCGAGGTGGCGGACGAGGACGTCACGGGCGACGGGGCGCTCGCCCAGCCACCAGTCCCCGGCCGCGTGCATCATGCCGACGATGCCGTGGCCCCAGACCCGGGCCGCCACCTGGCCCTCCGGGCCGAGGTCGAGGCGCTCGGCGATGACGTCGGCCAGTTCCTCGCCCATGCGGCGCAGCACGGGGGCGGAGTGGCGGCCGATGTCGAAACCGCGGTCGGAGTCCGCGGTGCTCTCGGCGGGGTGCATCAGGAAGCGGTAGACCTGCGGCCGGGCCTCGATGGCCGACAGATAGGCGTCGAGGGTGGCCTCCACGCGGTCGCGGCGCTCGTTGGGGGCGTCGAGGGCGGCGCGCAGGTTGGCGAGCAGGGCGTCGGTGTGCCGCTTGGCCAGGGCTCGGTAAAGCCCGCTCTTGTCGCCGAAGTGACGGTACAGAATGGGCTTGGTGATGCCCGCCTCGGCGGCGATGGCGTTCATGGACGCCTCGGGGCCGTCACGCAGCACGACGCGGTCCGCGGCCTCGAGCAGCTCCCTGCGCCGCTCCTCCGCCGCGGACGGCGTCCGCCGCTCCTGCCGCTGGCTGGTGTCCACCCGAGCCTCCCCGCCCGTTCGAATTTCCTCGCGCCTGCGCAACGTAACACCCCTCGTCCGGTTGACATCCCTTACCAGCCGGTAACACACTGGCGTTACCGCAAGTAACAAGCACGTGGAGGGGACGATGGGCGACTTCTCGCTCGAGCTCAACGACGACCAGAAATCGGTGCGCGACTGGATCCACGGCTTCGCGGCCGACGTCATGCGCCCGGCTGCGGCGGAGTGGGACGAGCGCGAGGAGACCCCCTGGCCGGTGATCCAGGAGGCCGCGAAGATCGGACTCTACTCGCTCGACTTCTACGCCCAGCAGTACTTCGACCCGACCGGCCTCGGCATCCCGATCGCCATGGAGGAGCTCTTCTGGGGCGACGCGGGCATCGGCCTGTCCATCGTCGGCACCGGCCTGGCCGCCGTGGGCGTCCTGGCCAACGGCACCGAGGAACAGATCGGCACCTGGATCCCCCAGATGTACGGCGACGTCAACGACGTGAAGGTCGCCGCCTTCTGCTCCTCCGAGCCCGACGCGGGCTCCGACGTCGGCTCGATGCGCACCACCGCCGTGTACGACGAGGCCAAGGACGAGTGGGTGCTGGCCGGCACCAAGACCTGGGCGACCAACGGCGGCATAGCCAACGTCCACGTCGTCGTCGCCGTCGTCGACCCGGAGCTCGGCTCCAAGGGCCACGCCTCCTTCATCGTGCCGCCGGGCACCCCCGGACTCTCCCAGGGGCAGAAGTTCAAGAAGCACGGCATCCGCGCCTCGCACACCGCCGAGGTCGTGCTGGACGACGTCCGCATCCCGGGGAGTTGCCTGCTCGGAGGCAAGGAGAAGCTCGACGAGCGCCTCGCCAGGGCCCGCGAGCGGGCCAAGGGCGGCGAGCGGGTGAAGAACGCCGCCATGGCGACGTTCGAGGCCTCCCGCCCGGCCGTCGGCGCGATGGCGGTGGGCACCGCCCGCGCCGCGTACGAGGTAGCCCTCGACTACGCCACGACCCGCACCCAGTTCGGCCGCCCCATCATCGACAACCAGGGCGTCGCCTTCCAGTTGGCCGACATGCGCACCCAGATCGACGCGGCCCGCCTGCTGGTCTGGCGCGCCTCCTGGATGGCGATCTCGGGCAAGCCCTTCACCTCGGCCGAGGGCTCGATGTCCAAGCTGTACGCGAGCGAGACGGCGAAGAAGGTCACCGCCCAGGCCATCCAGATCCTCGGCGGCAACGGTTTCACCCGCGAGTACCCGGTGGAGCGCATGCACCGCGACGCCGCCATCTACACGATCTTCGAGGGCACGAGCGAGATCCAGCGCCTCGTCATCGCCCGCACCCTGTCGGGCATGCCGATCCGCTGACGCCCGGCGCGCTCACGCCGCCGTCCCGGTCGGCCCGGCCGCCTGCTCGGCGGTCGCGAGGACGGCGGCGTCGGCCTTCACCACGGGCGGGGAGGGCCTCACGGACGCGTCGACGACGCGGAGCCGGTCGACACCGTGCCGCCGCAGGAACCGCCGCGACTCGTCGGCCCCGTGGACGGGCCGCCGGCGAGTCGGCGGAGCCGCGGCGCCGACCGCACGGGCGATGCGCAGCCCGGTCGGCATCCGGTCCACGTATCGCTCGCCCGCCGGCAGCGCCGGGTCGATCACCGGCGACACCGAGGGGTCGGGCGACTCCAGCCGCACCGAGCCGCGGCTGTACGGGGTGAGCAGGCCGAACCCGATGGCGCGGCCGCTGGGCGGGCCCCACCCGAAACCCGCCGGGAGGCGTCAGCGGCGGCGGGAGGGGCGGGGGCGGGGGCGGGGACGGAGGGCGGTTTCGAGGTCGTCGAGGGTTTCCATGAGCAGTTCGGCGCTGCGGCGGACGATGCGGTCGGCGTCCGAGGGGGGCCATGCGTCGAGCGTGGCGCGGACGGGGGCGAAGTCCGGGGGGCGCCGTTCGCGGACCGCGGTGGCGGCGTCCGCGGTGGCCGTGCGCAGGTGCAGGGCGAAGGGGGCGGCGTCCGGGACCGGGTCGGCGTCGGGGGCCGGGAGGTGGGCCTCCATGAGCATGGGGACGCGGCCCATGGCCGACAGGGCCGCGTCGGCGCCGTCGGCGGCGCGGTGGGACAGGCCGCGGCCGCGGACGGGTTCGGCGTCGGCGCGGGCGACCGCCTGGTCCCAGGCGAGCGCGGCCGCGCGGGCGTCCAGCAGGGCCGCGCGCACGGCCTCGCGCCGTCCCCCGGCGGGGGCGGCGTGGGCCTCCATCGCGGCGGCAGCGTACCGCCCGGTGGCCTTGATGCGGTCGGCCAGCCGGTTCCGCAGCCGGGGGGTCTCCCAGGCCGGGAAGAGCGCGTACGCGGCCGTCGCCAGCATCCCGCCGAGGAGCGTGAGGAGCACGCGGTCGGGCACCGTCTGCGTCCAGCTGGAGCCGGCCATGCCGAGCAGGAAGACCACGTACGCCGACGCGGCCACCTGGGAGACCAGGTAGCCGGTGCGCAGGAGGCCGTACATCAGGGCGACCGACACCACCGCCAGCACGGCGCAGGGGTAGGGCCCCGGGGCGAAGGACTGCATCACGGCGGTCGCCACGGTGACGCCCGCCAGGGTGCCGATGAAGCGGGCCACGCTGCGGCCGTACGTCTGGGAGAAGTCGGGCCGCATCACCAGCACCGAGGTCAGGGGCGCCCAGTAGCCGTGCCCGAGCGGCAGGGCCACGCCCAGGGCGTAGCCCGCGGGGGTGACGGCGGCCAGCCGGACGGCGTGCCGGAAGACGGGCGAGTCGAAACGGGCCTCCCGCCGTACGGTGCGCGTGGCGAGCGGCAGGAGTTCGGCCACGCTGGGACGACGCAGGTGGGCGGTGTCGCTGCTCACCGAGCCGCCGCGGCCGGTGGCGGAGGAGACCGCCTCGCTGAGCAGCGCGACGAGCCGCAGCGCGGTGCGCCGGGCGGGCCCGGTCAGCCGCTCCTCCGGTACGGGCTCGACGAGCACCACGGAGTCCGCCTCCGGCGGTACGCGCACCGGCTGGGCCTCCCGTACCGCGCGCGCCACCGCGTCCAGCACGGAGGCCGCCGCGGCCAGCAGCTCGCGGGCCCGGTCGCGCTCCGGACCCTCGGCGGCGGCGCCGACCGCGGGATCGGCGAGCGAGGCCAGCACGGGACGGATGCGCTCGGCCAGCACCCGCTTGCCGCGCAGCGCGGCCGGGCGCCGCCGCGCCTGCCGGTCGGTGATGACGGCGGCGTTGCGCGCGGTCATCAGCGGCTGGGGGTCGAACGGCGCCACCGGGTCGTGCCGCAGCCGGCGTGCGTAGTCCGCCTCCGCCGCGAAGGCGTCGGCCAGCGCGTCGCGCTGCCGGCCCCAGCGGCGCACCGGGAACAGCACGATCAGCCCCGCCTGCACGACCCCGCCCGCCGCGATGACCAGCGCGTGGCCGAAGGCGCCCAGCACGGAGGTCGGCAGGGTGATCACGACCAGCATGACGGCGACGGTGAGGGACGAGACGATGCCCGCGGTGGGCCCCAGCGCCCAGGCCATGCCCGCCAGGAACGCCCAGACCGCCAGCAGCACCACGAACACCCACCAGTGCGCCCCCGCCAGGTAGCCCAGGAAGGTGCTGACGGCGAGGCCGGTACCGGCGACCAGCGCCAGCACCGGCCGGGGCCGCCAGCTGCGCTGGAAGGTGGCCATGCCGGAGGCGAAGGCGCCGAAGGCCGAGGAAGCGGCCACCGAGGGGCCGGCCAGCCACAGCGAGAGGCCGATGACGATGGCGACGCCCGCGGCGGCGCGCAGCGCGACGAGCGGTTCCAGCCCGGCGCGCTCGATCCGCAGCCCTTCGCGGGCACTGCGGCGCAGGGCGCGCAACCAGGTCATGAGGCTGAGGATAGGACGGGTAGGACGAGGAGGGCCGGGTAAGCGCAGCGCAAGATCCGTTCCGGCGAGTCCCAGGAGGCAGACCGCCATGACCGCCCCAGCACGACGGGCCACCGTGCCGCCCGTGCCGCCCGCCCCGAGCCCGGTGCCGCCCTTCCCGCCCGACCCCGTACCGCCCGCCCCGCATCCGGTCCCCGGACCGACCCCCGACCCCGTGCCCGCGCCGCCCCCGCAGCCGGAGCCCGAGCCCGAACCCCAACCGGCGCCGCAACCTCTGTAATGCCTGGTCAGAGCCGTGAAGTGAGCCATCGCTGTCCCGGTGGGCGTCCCGTCTGGTTCAATGGGTGCCATGGCCAGCCTCACTGACACCGCGACAGGTCGCAGCGACCTCGAGCCGTTCTGGCCGTCCAGGCAGGAGTACCAGTTCGACCGGGAGTGTTGTCGCGCGGTCCCCGCGCGGACCCCGGCCCACAGCTGACGCCGTCCCCCGGTCGCCGCCCGCTGCCGGCCTCCCGGCGGTCCCGCGCAATACGTCGTCCCACGACCCTTCGCGCGAGAGCCGAGACCTCCATGTCGTCCAGCACCCAGTCCCTGCCCCTGCCCGCCGTTAACCGTCAGCACCTGCGCGCCGTCCGCTCCGGCGACGTCCCGCCGGTGCCGGACTTCCTCCCGCCCGGCGCCACCTGGCTGCCCGCCCCCGGCCACCTGATGCCCACGGGCGTCGGCGGGCCGCCGATGGTCGGCTACCTCGTCCTCGTCCCCATCGAGGGGCAGCCGGTGCCCCCGTCCCCGGCATCCGCCGACCTGCCGGTCACCGTCGACGGCGAGCGCCGCGTCGCCCAGGTGCGCGGCCGCGCACTCGACCTGACCTACCTGGAGTTCGAGCTGCTCGCCCACCTGGTGGCGCATCCGCACCGCGTGCACACCCGCGACCAGCTCGTCACCACGGTCTGGGGGTACGGCCACGTCGGGGACGGACGCACCGTCGACGTCCACATCGCCCGGCTGCGCCGCAAGCTCGGCCCCGAACACCGCGGCAGCATCGTGACCGTGCGCCGGGTCGGCTACAAGTACGCGCCGCCGGCGGCCCGCTGAGCCGTCCGGCGGACGGCGGAGGGGGGCCGGGCGGCCGCCGGGAGCGTTCCCGGAACCGGCGGAAACCCGGCTCTCCCACAGGTCCCCTCTGTAGCATGTCCCCCTACCGGACTATGGGTACGCTGTCACCGTTCCGGTGCGGCTCGACGCAGCGGGGAGCAGGTCCGGAGGGCGTGATGGCTGAGTCTCGGCAGTGGGCGCCCCCTGCGCCCGCGACGGTCGCCTGGCCGGCTCCCGCCGCCGCCCACATGTCGCTCAACGACGTCGGCGGCTTCGACTGGGACCTCGACCGCGACCGCATGCACCTCGACGAACACGCCCTGCGGACCGTCGACCTGCGCCCGCAGGACTTCGACGGCGACCCGAAGGCGCTGTTCTCCCGGCTGGCGCCCGACGAGGCCGGCGACGTCACCCGGACGATCACCCAGGCCCTCGGCGAGGGCCACTCCTCCTTCCGCGCCTTCAGCCGGCTCACCCGGCGCGACGGCCGCCGTGGCTGGATACGTTTCCAGGGCCGCATCGTCCGCGACGGCACCGGCCGGGCGAACCGGGTGATCGGCATCGTCAGCGACGCCACCGACGAACTCGCCCAGGCGGCGGAGTGCCTGCGCGCGGACGAGGACCACCCGACCGAGAGCACCCTGGTCATGGAGGTCACCGCGTCGCTGGCCCGGGCCGTGACCGTGCGCGACGTGACCGCGGCCCTCACCGGGAACCCCAGGATGGACCGGCTCGGCATAGCCAGCCTCTTCCTCGGCCAGGTCGAGGCCGGCCGGGTCCACGTGGTGAGCGACGCCAAGGCCAGCAGTTGGGTGCCGTCGCTGCAGTACACGCGGATCGAGGACGACTTCCCGATGAGCGAGGTGGTACGGACCCTCGTCCCGCGCTTCATCACCTCCGGCGAGGAGTTCGCCCGGCGCTACCCCAAGTTGTGGCCGCACATCGAGCCGCTCGGCGCCTCCGCCGCCGCGTACCTCCCGCTGATCGCCCAGGGCCAGCCCATCGGCGCCCTGGGCCTGCTGTACCGGCACAAGCAGGGTTTCTCCCCGCAGGAGCGCCATCTGCTGATCGCGCTCAGCGGCAGCATCGCGCAGAGCCTGCAGCGGGCCATCCTCTTCGACCAGGAGCACGACATCGCGCAGGGTCTGCAGACCGCGATGCTGCCCCGCACCATCCCGCGCATCCCCGGCACCGAGATAGCGGTGCGCTACCGCTCCGCCCGGCTGGCCCGGGACATCGGCGGCGACTGGTACGACGTCGTGGCGATGCCCGGCGGCCGGGTCGCCGTCATCATCGGCGACGTCCAGGGCCACGACACCCACGCCACGGCCGTCATGGGCCAGTTGCGGATCGCCTTGCGGGCCTACGCCGGCGAGGGCCATCCGCCCGCCAGCGTCATGGCGCGGGCCTCGGCCTTCCTGTACGAGCTCGACACCGACCGCTTCGCCACCTGCCTGTACGCGCAGGTCGACCCGGCCACCGGGTCCGCCCTGCTGGTGCGGGCAGGCCACATCGACCCGCTGGTCCGGCAGGCCGATGGCACCGTGCGCGTGCTGCCCACCGCGGGCGGGCTGCCGCTGGGCCTGTCCGCCCAGTTCGGCAGGCCCGACTACCCGGTCACCCCCGCTGAACTCGGTCCCGGCGACACCCTCCTGATGTTCAGTGACGGACTCGTCGAGCGGCCCGGCGCCGACCTCGACGACGGCGTGCGGCGGCTGGCCGGGGCGCTGGGCGAAGGCCCGCGCGAGGTCGGGGACCTCGCCGACCACCTCACCGCCGTCATGGGCGAGCAGGCCACCGACGACGACATGGCCCTGCTGCTGCTCCGGCGCGACAGCGACGCCTCCCCGCACCCGCCGCACCGGCTGCACCGGCACATCGCCCCCGGCGACCCCAAGGCCCTGTCCGAGGCCCGGGCCACGGTCCGTGACGCCATGGCGGGCTGGGGCCTGAGCGACCGGGTGGACGAGGCGGAACTCGCCGCCGGCGAGCTGATCACCAACGCGCTGGTGCACACCGACGGCGGCGCCGTGCTCACCCTGCGCATGCTCCCCGACGCGTCCCTGGCCCACGCCACCCCGGACGCCACCCGGCGGCTGCGCATCGAGGTGCACGACCTCGCGGCGAACTGGCCTCGCCGTCGCCGGCCCGGCGACGGCGAGGTGTCCGGGCGCGGTCTGCTGCTGGTCGACCGGCTCGCCGACGCGTGGGGTGTGGAGCCGCACGGTTCCGGCAAGGCAGTGTGGTGCGAATTCCGCGACCGCAGGAGCGGTTCGGAGCCCCTCGGGCACTGACGGTGAGGGTCCGCCGGCACACCGTTCGCGCCGGTCACGCACCCTGGATTCACCCGGACGGCTCACCCGCCACGACACACCGCCCGATTGGACGCAGGCTGTCGGTGAGGAGCCAAGAAGCCACTCTGCTCACATGCTGGCCGCGCCGGCACCGGGGAGGTCTGCGATGCCGACGGTGTCTACGAGCGTGATCGTCACCCGTACCGTGGAAGAGGTCTTCACCTTCCTTGCCGACGCCCGCAACCTCGCGTCGTGGAACTCCGGCATCGCCGCCGTGGCGGCGGACGCCGTACCGCCCGGCGAGCGGGCCGTCTACCGCTACCACTATCCGGGCCGCCACCGGGAGCACCGGCTGGAGTGCTCGGTCTACCAGCCCTGCCGGCGGATCGCCTACCGCGGCCGGCGGATGTGGAGCCCGCTGGGCACCCAGACGCCCGAGTTCGCGTTCCGGATGCTGCCGCACTCGCGGGGCGCGTTCGTCCAGCTCCAGGTCACCTGCCAGCTCGGCGGCGGCATGCTGCTGCTGAGCCCGTTCCTGGGCTGGGCGTGGCGCCGCGACCTCCCTGAGGACGCGCGCCGGCTGCGCGAGGCCCTCGGCGACCACACGGTGGCGCCGCCCCTGCTACCGCCGCCTCCGCCACCACCTGCGCCGGTGGGACAGCTCAGGGCGGCCCAGGCCCGGGCACCGGCGGGCGAGGTCGTCGGAGCCGTTCCCGCGCCGCCGGCCAGGGGGCTGCGCCGTGCCATGGGCCGTGTAGCAGGTCAGGGCCGGATCGGCACGGGCAGCTGACGGATCCGCTGGAATCCCGGCCGCCCGGCCGGTTCGCTGACAGGCTGGACGCCGTACGTGCCCCCCGCACCACAGCACAGAGAGGAACCGCAGATGGCGGAGCAGGCCCGCATCGGCGTCACCGGACTCGCGGTCATGGGCCGCAACCTGGCCCGGAACCTCGCGCGGCACGGCCACCCGGTGGCCTTGTACAACCGCACCCCGGCCAGGACGCGCTCCCTCGTGGAGGAGTTCGGCGGCGAGGGCGAGTTCCATCCGGCGGAGTCCCTCAAGGAGTTCGTCGACTCACTCGAACGGCCCCGGCGCATCATCATCATGGTCAAGGCCGGTGCCCCCACCGACGCCGTGATCGACGAGCTGGTGCCGCTGCTGGAGCCCGGCGACATGGTCGTCGACGGCGGCAACGCCGACTACCGCGACACCCGGCGCCGGGAGAAGGCGCTGCGCGAACAGGGTCTGCACTTCGTCGGCACCGGGATCTCCGGCGGCGAGGAGGGCGCCCTCAACGGTCCCTCGATCATGCCGGGCGGCTCCGTGGAGTCGTACGAGTCGCTCGGCCCGATCCTCGAGGACATCGCCGCCAAGGTCGACGGGGTGCCGTGCTGCACCCACGTGGGCCCGGACGGTGCCGGGCACTTCGTCAAGATGGTCCACAACGGCATCGAGTACTCCGACATGCAGCTCATCGCCGAGGCCTACGACCTGCTGCGGCACGCCGCGGGCAAGCGGCCGGGCGAGATCGCGGAGATCTTCCGCACCTGGAACTCCGGCCGCCTGGAGTCGTACCTCGTCGAGATCACCGCGGAGGTGCTGGCCCACACGGACGCCGACACCGGCAAACCGTTCGTCGACGTGGTGCTGGACCAGGCCGGCCAGAAGGGCACCGGCAGCTGGACGGTGCAGAACGCCCTGGAGTTCGGCGTCCCCGTCTCCGGCATCGCCGAGGCGGTCTTCGCACGGTCGCTGTCCGGCAGCGCGGAGCTGCGGGCCGCCTCGCGCGGGCTGCCCGGACCGGCGGAGACCTGGCTGGACAGCGCGGCGGGCGACCGCTTCGCGGACGACGTCGAGCAGGCGCTGTACGCCTCCAAGATCGTCGCCTACGCCCAGGGGTTCAACCTGATCCAGGCGGGCAGCAACGAGTTCGGCTGGGACATCGACGCGGGCTCCATGGCGACGATCTGGCGCGGCGGCTGCATCATCCGGGCGCGCTTCCTCAACCGCATCAAGGAGGCGTTCGACTCCGAGCCGGGCCGCCCCACCCTGCTGACGGACGCGCACTTCGCCGAGGCCCTCGGCAACGCGCAGGCGGCATGGCGGCGGGTCGTCTCCACGGCGGCACAACTCGGCGTGCCCGCACCGGGCTTCTCCGCGGCGCTGGCGTACTACGACGCCCTGCGGGCGGAGCGGCTGCCCGCCGCGCTCATCCAGGGGCAGCGCGACTTCTTCGGCGCCCACACCTACAAGCGGGTGGACAAGCCCGGCTCCTTCCACACGCTCTGGGGCGGCGACCGCTCGGAGCACCCGGCCGACTGACGCCGGCCGACGCCCGATGTCGCGTGGGCCCGGCCTCGGCCGGGCCTACGCGGCGACCGGCGGGGTGATCACCTGCTCCGCCCAGACCGTCTTGCCCGTCTCCGTGTAGCGGGTGCCCTGGGCGTCGGTGAGCTGCGCGACGATGGACAGCCCCCGGCCGTCCTGGTCGCTGGGCGCCGCGTGGCGCGGGTGCGGGGCGGCGCTGCAGGAGTCCGACACCTCGCAGACCAGGACCCGGTCGCGGATGATCCGCAGCCGGATCGGCCCCGTGGAGTACCGGATGGCGTTGGTGACGAGTTCGCTGACGACCAGCGTGGTGGTGAAGGACAGTTCCGGGAGCTTCCAGTCCGTCAGCAGGCGGTCCGTCCAGGCCCGTGCCTCCGCCACCGCCGCGGGATCGTTGGACACCTCGCGGGTGGCGACGTCGCCGGCGTTCAGGGCGCGGGTGCGGGCGGCGAGGAGCACCGGCTCCGAGCCGGGTGCCGCGGTGCGCAGGACGCCGTCCAGCACCGTCGCCGGCTCGGCCGCCTCCCCGCCGCCGGCGGGCAGCACGCGCAGCCCGGTGACCTGGCCGGCGCCCTCCGAGCCGATGGGGAGCCCGTCCGTGCCGCAGCTCAGCAGCAGCACGCTGCCGGGCGGCACGTCGCACTCGGTGACCTCCGGCCCGCCGGGTACGGGAGCGTCCTCCTCCACTTCCTCCGCCGCCTCCGGGGGCGTGGCGGGCAGAGCCTGGGCCGGGTAACCGCCGCACGCCACGGTGCAGCGGCAGGCCACCGGGTCGTAGACGACGATCAGGCACCGGTCGGCCTCGTCGGCGAGGGGGGTCGCGGTGGGCCGGTGGAGCCGGGAGATGACCTCGCCCGGGCTCATGTCGAGCAGTATCAGCGCCCGGACCGCGGCCTTGAGCTGGCTCATCGCCGTCGCCGCGGGGACGCCCTGCCCGCGTACCGAACCGGTCACCAGGGCCACCCGGGCGCTGGGGAGCGGGATGACGTCCACCCAGGCCCCCGGGGCCGCGGCCGGCGGCAGGTGCCCCCGGGGGTCCTCGATCGCGGTGACCCGCGGGCCCTGCGGCGCCAGCAGGGCCTGCTGCAGGATCCGTCCGGCGGCGTTCTGGACCAGGCGCCGGCGGGCATCGTCCAGCAGCCTGGCGGCCCTGCGGGCCAGACGGCCCGCCGCCATCAGGTCGGCCCGGGAGAAGGCCGGGGAGCCCGTCGTCCGGTAGAAGGCCGCGACCCCCAGGACGACACCGCCGACGTCCAGCGGCATCACGAGCAGGGAGTGCGTGCCCGTGATCCGCAGCAGGGGGGCGCGCACCGGGTCGCGGGCGAGCCACCCCGTCTGCGGGCGGAGGTTCATCACCAGGTGCGGCCGCAGGTCGGTCAGCGACGCGTGGTACGGAGTCCTGGGCGGCAGGCTGCTGACGTCGCCGACCTCGAAGGCGCGCGGTACCGCGGTGCCCCGGGCCGCCCGGAAGGCCCCCCGGCGGAAGGTGAGTCCGGTGGCGGGCAGCCCGGAGATGGCGGCCTGCTCCGAGACGGTGGCGTCCGAGACCTCGACGGCGGCGAAGTCGGCCACGGTCGGCACGGCTGAATCCACGAGCTGCTGGGCTGCGTCGTAGGACCACGGCCGGTCCACAGGGCCGGCCTGGGGCGGGAGGGTGGCACAGAGCATGACGGTCGCCTCGGGTGAGGTCGGGGTCGGCGGACTGTTTGGTAGGCATTTCAAACACTTGTCTTCCGCTTTCGAGGCTGCCCCTCCGGCCGGGCGAACGCATCCCCGTCGATCCGCAGAGGTCATCCGGGATTCCCCGCAGATGTGACTGCGGGTTTCCCGCAACACCGGCGGCGCGGGCTGCCCGCCGCGCGCGCCCGATCTAACGTGTGTGCTATGGACGTCCTCAGCCGCCCCGACGGCAGGCAGCCGCACCCGGTCATCTCGGTCGTACTCGCCGACGACCACCTGGTGGTGCGCGCGGGCATGCGGCTGCTGATGGCCGCCGACCCGGCCTTCGAGATCGTCGCCGAGACGTCCACCGTTCCGGAGACCCTGGAAGCCGTCCGGCGCCACCACCCGAGGGTGCTCGTCCTGGACCTGACCATGTCGGGCAGGTCCAGCCTGCCGACGATCCCGGCACTGCTGACCGAGTCGCCCAGGACGCGCATCCTGGTGCTGACCATGCAGGAGGACCCGGCGTTCGCCCGCGAGGCGCTGCGCACGGGGGCGGCCGGCTACCTGCTGAAGGAGGCCGCCGCCGAGGAACTGCTCGCCGCCGCCCACCAGGTCGCCGGTGGCGCCACCTATGTGCAGCCCTCGCTGGGGGCGCGGCTGGCGGTCGAGGACCTGGACCTGGCGGAACGGCACCACGAGGAGCCGCTCACCGACCGGGAGGCCCAGGTGCTGACCCTGCTGGCGCTGGGGCACACCAACCAGGAGATCGCCCGGCGCCTGTTCGTCTCCGAACGGACGGTGGAGACCCACCGGTCACGGCTGCGGGACAAGCTCGGCAAGGACAGCCGGGCCGAGTTGATCGCCGCGGCCAGAGAGCGCGGGCTGGTGGCATGACGCCGTCCGGCCCTGGAAGGACCGGGACGCGCCTGGCCCTGGAGGGGCTGGGCACCTGTCTCCTCGCGGCGGCGACCGTCATGGAGGTCACCGACCGCTCGCAGGGCTGGGAGCTCGTCCTCGCCCTCGCGGCGGCCGTCTGTTATGTGCTGCTCACCCCCCTGGTGGCGCCGCGGCAGCGGCTGTGGCTGGTGGTGGCCATCGCCTTCGCGCTGATGCTGACGGTGGCCGGGACGGTCCGCGTCGCCCAGCAGCCCTCGCTGAACGTCCTGCACGTGCTGCCGCTGCTGCTGGTCGCCTACGCGCTCTTCGCCGTCCGTTCCTCGGCGCGCCGGGATGCGAGGCTGCGCCGCGAGCGCGTCAGGGCCCGGCACGACGGCGAGGAGCGCGAGCGCCGCCGCTGGGCGCGTGAGCTGCACGACGACACCCTGCAGGAACTGGGGGCGGTCCAGGTGGTGCTGTCCACCGCCGCCGCGGACGGGCGGCCGGAGGCCATGCGGGAGGCCATCGACCAGGCACGCGGCCTCGTCGGCAACCAGATCGCCTCGCTGCGGCACCTGATCGTCGACCTGCGTCCGGTGGTGCTGGACGAGCTGGGGCTGCGCCCGGCCCTGCAGGCGCTGTGCCGGCGCTCCTTCGAGACGTACGGCATCCGCACCGAGTTGCGGCTCGGCGCGCACGCGGACACCGTCGGCGGCCAGCTCACCGCCGAGACGCAGGCGCAGATGTACCGGATCGTCCAGGAGGCGATCACCAACGCCGTGAAGCACGCCGAGCCGACCCGCGTCGTGGTCAGCCTGGAGAGCGACCAGCGCTCCGTGCACGTGGCGATCACCGACAACGGGCACGGCATGGCCGCGGCGACCGCCGCGGGCCGCGGCACCTTCCGCGCCGCGGAGCCGCCGTCGCCGCAGACCCGGGGCATGGGGCTGTCCGCGATGCGCGAGCGCGCCGAGCTGATCGACGCCCGGCTCGCCGTCCGCAGCGCCCCGGGCGAGGGCACGACCGTCGACCTGCGGGTGCCGTGCGAGCCGCGCGAGGTGCCCGGCGAGGGGTGAGCACGGCCCGCCTGCGCGGGCGGGGACCTCGACCGGCAGTATGGGGGGCGTGCGACTGACGCCTGTGACCTGGGAACGGCTGACCGAGGCTGTCGTGGACCGCGTGCTGGAGCTGAAGCCCGACGACGGCGGCGAGCGTCCCAGGGTCGCGATCGACGGGGCCCCGGCCACGCGCCCGGACGCGCTGGGGGAGGCGCTGGCGCAGGCGCTGCGGCTCAGTGGCCGGCCGGTCGTGCGGGTGCGGGCGCAGACCTTCTGGCGGCCCGCCTCGCAGCGCTACGAAACGGGGCGCCACGACTCCGACGCCTACTACGAGCGCTGGCTGGACACCGGGGCCCTGTGGCGGGAGGTCTTCGATCCGCTCGCGCCCGGAGGCACCGGGCGGGTGCTGCCCTCGTTGCGGGACCCGGTGACCGACCGTGCGACGCGGGCCGGGTACGAGGAACTCCCGCCCGGGGGCGTGCTGTTGCTGGAGGGTGCGCTCCTGCAGGGTTACGGCTTCCCCTTCGACCTCTGCGTCCACCTGCGGATGTCGGGGGCGGCCCTGGCCCGCCGCACACCGCAGGACGAGCGCTGGACGCTCCCGGCGTACGCCCGCTACGAGCAGGAGACGGCGCCCGGGGAGACCGCGGACGTCCTGGTGCACACCGACGACCCGCGGCACCCGGCCTGGACCGGGTGACCCGGCGGCCCTTGCCGCCGTACCGCCGTGACCGTTACCGTCGCGGACCACCATGACTGTCGCCATCGCTCCGCTGACCACCGAGCACGTCCCCGAGGCAGCGGCCCTCCTCGACCGCTGGCACGCCAGGGCCCGCAAGGCGCTGCCCCACCAGTCCGGCCGGACCACCGCGCCGCCGCCGGGTGAGGAACTGCTGGGCAAGATCCTGGCCGAGCCGCGCGTGGAGGCCGTCCTCGCCCGGGGCGGTGACGGGGCGCTCACCGGCTACCTCGCCGCGACCCCGCTCGACCTCGCGGAGGACGACCGCGCGGGCTTGCGCGCCCACCCGCGCTCCGCGCTGGTCTCGTACGGGGGGCACGCGCTGCGCGGCGGCCGGGACGGGGTGCGGGAGGACGTGCTGCGCGGGCTGTACGCGGCGGTGGCCGCGCGCCTGGTCGCGGAGCGCCGGCCGGTGCACTACGTGGACCTCCCCGCCGACGAGGCGGTCGCCTCGGCCTGGTTCCGCTCCGGCTTCGGTCTGGAGCGGGTGCGGGGCCTGATGGCGGTGCGGCCGCGCGGGCGGCAGCCGCGCGGTGTGGACGCGCTGTCGGTGCGCCGCGCGGGGCCCGGCGACCTGGACCGGATCGGGCGGATGGCGGTGGAGGCGGCACGCGCGGACCGCGGGACTGCGGTGTTCCGGCCGCAGCCCGAGGGGGCGTTGGCGAGGCTGCGGACGCACTACGCGCCCGCACTGGCCGATGCGCGCTGCGGGGCGTGGGTCGCCGCCCGCAGGGGCGAGGAGATCGGCATGGTGGTGCTGACACCGGCGGCGCCGGGCCCCGTCGTGCCCGACGGGTGCGTGGAACTGGCCGAGGCGTACGTGACCCAGGCCGCGCGGGGCGAGGGCATCAGCCGGGTGCTGCTCGCGACGGCGCTGGCGTGGGCGTACGACAGCGGCTACCGGCACATCACGGCCAGTTGGCCGGCGCTTTCGCCGGTGTCGGCGGCGCACTGGCCGGAGGTGGGCTTCCGGCCCGTGGCGTACCGGCTGCAGCGGGTGCTGGACCCACGCATGTGCGGGACACCACAACGTTGACAAGTTTGAGTGGCACGAAGCACTCCTCTTTCACTGTTAAACTAGTTTCAGATCGCCCGGCGGACCCAGGAGCGTCCGCGGCGAACCCCCAGCTGCCCCGGCCAGATCCCCCCGTCCTGGCCGGGGCTTCCCTTTGTTTTTGGTCTAGACATGACCAACTCATGGGAGTACCTTCGCTCTTGGTCTAGACCTAGTGCCTGCGGGCTGCGCACTGCTCTCAGAACTCCCCCACGTTCTCCGAGGAGCGAAGCATGCACAGGAAATTCGGCGCCGCCGTCGTCGGCCTGGGCCTCGTCGGGCTGTCCGTGCTCGGCACCGGCAGCGCCTGGAGCCACGGCTACACCGACGCCCCGATCAGCCGTCAGAAGGTCTGCGCCAACGGCACCGTGACCAACTGCGGCGACATCCAGTGGGAGCCGCAGAGCGTCGAGGGCCCCAAGGGCTTCCCGTCCTCCGGCCCGTCCGACGGCACCCTCTGTGCCGGCGGCAACAGCCGGTTCGCCCAGCTCGACGACCCGCGCGGCGGCACCGGCTGGCCCACCACGAAGGTGACGTCCGGTCAAAACTACAGCTTCCGGTGGCAGTTCACCGCCTCGCACGCCACCAGCGACTTCAAGTACTACATCACCAAGCAGGGCTTCGACCCCAGCCGGCCGCTCACCCGCTCCGCGCTGACCCTGACACCGTTCCTGACCGTCAACTACAACGGCGCCCGGCCGCCCGCCACGGTCACCCACCAGGGCACCATGCCCAGCAGGACCGGACGGCACATCATCTTGGCCGTCTGGTCCGTGGCGGACACCGGCAACGCCTTCTACGCCTGCTCCGACGTGCAGTTCTGACCCTCCGGAGCGGGCCGGCGGCCGAGCAGCCGCTCCTGTACGGCGTCGGCGGCACCGCCGCCGGCGCCCGACCGCTCCGTGCCGCCCGTGCCGCCGGTGCGGGCGGTGCGGGCGGCACGGACCCGTGTCCCGCCGTCCACCACCAGCTCGGCGCCGGTGACCCAGGCCGCCTCGTCGGAGGCGAGCCAGCGCACGGCCCGGGCGACGTCGCCGGGTTCGCCGATCCGTCCCATCGGCAGCGCGGCGGCGATCGCGCGCTCGGCGTCCTGCCACACGAAGCGCGCCATCTCGGTGCGCACCAGGCCGGGGGAGACCGCGTTGACCCGCACCGCCGGGCCGAGTTCGCCCGCGAGCTGCGCCGTCAGGTGCAGCAGCGCCGCCTTGCTGGTGCCGTAGGCGCCGACGTTCGGCCCGACGTGCCCGGCGCCCTCGGTGCAGACGTTGACCACCGCGCCGCCGTGCTCGCGCATCCAGGCCCGCCACGCCAGCTGGGTCAGCCGCAGGGGCGCCTCGACGTTGACCGCGAACGCGGCCCGCCACTGGTCCGGGTCGGCCTCCACGAGCGGCCCGTACGGGCGGTTGGTGGCGGCGTTGTTGACCAGGACGTCCAGGCCGCCGAGCGCGCGCACCGCGAGCGCCGCGCACTGCGCGAGGTGGCCGGGGTCGGCGACCGTCCCGGCCAGGGTGGCCACGGTGTGCCCGGCGGCGCGCAGCCGCCCGGCCGCCGCCTCCAGCCGGACCGGGTCGCGGGCGGTCAGCAGGATGCGCGCGCCCGCGGCGGCCAGTTCCGCGGCGACGGCCAGCCCGATCCCGCCGGACGCGCCGGTGACCAGCGCCGCGCGTCCGGCGAGGGGGAGGGGTTCCGTCATGAGGTGACCCTGTCATGACGGTCCGTCAGTTTCCAGTGCGCCGATCTGAGTTCAGGGGCGCGGCGGTCAGCGGGTCAGCTGAGCGGGTGGTCAGGGGGTCAGCGTCCACTTCTGGTTGGCGCCGCCGGTGCAGGTCCACAACTGGAGCCGGGTGCCGTTGGCGGAGTTGTTGCCGGTGACGTCGAGGCACTTGTTCGCCTGCGGGTTGACGATGTCGCGCGCACCGGAGAGGACCCACTTCTGGTTGGTGCCGCCGCCGCAGTCCCACAGCTGCAGCTGGGATCCGTCGGCGGTGCCGAAGTCCTTGACGTCCAGGCACTTGCCCAGGGCGCGCAGGGTGCCGTCGGAGGCCGCGGTCCACTGCTGGGCGGCGGTGCCGTTGCAGTCGTAGAGCTGGACGGGGGTGCCGTTGGCGGGGTTGGCCCCGGCGACGTCGACGCACTTGCCGGCCAGGCCCGTGATGCGGCCCGTCGTGCCGCCCCCGCCCCCGCCCCCGCCGTCGGAGGTGGTGACGCGGACGTAGTCGACGGCCAGCTGCTGCGGGAAGGCGGTGCTGCCGTCGGGGTCGCCCGGCCAGTAGCCGCCCACCGCGAGGTTGAGGATGACGAAGAACGGCTTGTTGAACACCCACGGGCGGCCGCCGAGGTCGGCCGGGGTGCGCCGCTGGTAGACGGTGCCGTCGACGGACCAGCTGATGGCGTCCGGGCTCCAGTCGACGGCGAAGGTGTGGAACGCGTCGGCGAAGGCCTGGCCGCCCGGCAGGGTGTAGCCCGCCCCGATGCCGCCGGAGCCGAAGTAGTCAGGGCCGTGGATCGTGCCGTGGACGGTGCCGGGCTCGAAGCCGACGTTCTCCATGATGTCGATCTCGCCGCTGGCCGGCCAGCCGACGTTGCCGATGTCGTTGCCCAGCATCCAGAACGCGGGCCACATGCCCTGGCCGCGCGGGATCTTCATCCGGGTCTCGACGTGGCCGTAGGTGGTGGTGAAGCGGCCCGAGGTGTTGAGCCGGGCGGAGGTGTACTGGCAACTGCCGTACCAGCACTGGTAACCGGCGGGGTTCTCCCTGCGGGCGGTGATGACGAGGTGGCCCTGGCCGTCGAGGGCCGCGTTGCGGTTCCCGGCGGTGTAGTACTGCCGTTCGTGGTTGTTGACGTTGTCGCCGGTCTCGATCTGCCACTTGCCGCCGTCGACGGCGCTGCCGGCCGCGCCGTCGAACTCGTCGGCGAAGGTGGTGACCGCGGCGGTGGCGGCGGGGGCCGCGGGGAGGGGATGGCCGGTGGGGCCGGTGGTGGTGAGGGCGGCGAGGGCAAGGAGCCCGGCGGTGGCGGCGGTGAGCAGGCCGCGGGCGCGCACGCGTCGGCGCGGGCGGGGGCGTGGGGGGAGTGCCTTCACAGGGGGCTGCCTTTCGGGGCGGTCGTGGGGGTGACGGACGGAGGGCCGGGTGTGGTAGCGCTAGTCATGCACCTGACATTTCTTGCACCCTCGTGCGTGGGGGCACGGGATCCCCGTCCGGGTGAGTTCAAGACTTAGTTCACGCCGTGATTGAACTGCCGCCCCCAGGCGCCGTCAAGAGGTCTGGACCAAGAAGGGCGGGCGGGGCCGTGCGGAGCCCCGCCCGGTCCCGCCCGCCCCTGCCGGCGCCGCGGCGCGTCACGTGCCGGGCTTGCGCCCGTACACGTACACGTCGTCGCCGTTCTTCAGCAGGCTCCAGTACTTCTTGGCGTCCCCGCTGCGCATGTTCACGCAGCCGTGCGACCCCGGCGGCGACCACACGCTGCCCGCGATCGAATGGAACGCCTGCCCGCCGTCGAAGAACTGGCTGTAGGGCATGGCCACGTTGTAGAGCGTCGACCAGTGGTCCTTGTGGCGCCAGTAGATCTTCTTGGCACCGGTGCGCGTCTCGTAGCCGTTGCGGCCCGTCCGCACCGGGACCGGCCCGAACTTCAGCTTCTTGCCGTCCTGTATCCAGCTCAGCTGCCGCGTGAGGTCCACGCACGCGATCCGCCCCTTGTTCGTGGGGCACTTGCCGGCCTTGTTGGGATTGCCGCCCGCGGCCTTCTGGGCGTTCATGATCTTCATGACGCCCCAGGTCACCGGGCCCGCGTAGCCGATGTTCGGGGATATCCCGTTCTTCGTCTGGAAGGCGCGTATCGCCTTGCAGTCGGCCGCCGACTGCTTCCCGTCCACCGGCCGCCCCAGGAACTTCTCCACTTGCTTCTGGTACGGCCCCTTGCTCGTCGTGCACGACGACGCGGCCTGCGCCGTGCCGCCCCCCGCCACGACCGGTGTCACGGCCATCACCGCCACCGCGAGGGCGGCCCCCGCCCGGCGTCCCGCTGACGCTCCCGCTCTCATCGCTTCCCCTTCCCCGTCGAGGCCGTCGCGCGACGACCTCACCCCCTAGGACACGCGGGAGGCACCGGAGGTTGCGGAACGACCGGTGCGGGAAAGGGAGATGGCGGGCCGTCAGCCGTGCGCGGCGCCGTCCAGGGCCTCGCGGACGATGCGTACGGCCTCCTCCGTGTCGGCGCGCGACACGTCCAGGTGGAAGACGAAGCGCAGCCGTCCGGGGTAGCCGGCGCAGTGCAGTCCGCGCCGCGCGAGGCGCTCCTGCACCTCCTCGGCGGACAGCCCCGGCGCCGGCTCGGCGAAGACCATGTTGGTCTGGGAGTCGCCCACGACCAGACCGGGCACGTCCTTGATCCCCTCCGCGAACAGCGCGGCGTTCGCGTGGTCCTCGGCGAGCCGCGCCACCTGGTGCTCCAGCGCGTACAGGGCGCCCGCCGCGATGATGCCCGCCTGCCGCATCCCGCCGCCGAGCGCCTTGCGCCAGCGCAGCGCCCGCGCCACGAACTCCCGGCTGCCCAGGAGCGCGGAGCCGACCGGTGCGCCCAGGCCCTTGCTGAAGCAGACCGAGACGCTGTCGAAGTAGCCGGCGATCAGCCGCGCCTGCTCGTACGGGTCGCCGCCCGCGGCGACCGCCGCGTTGAACAGCCGGGCCCCGTCCAGGTGCGTGGCCAGCCCGTGCTCACGCGCCAGCCCGGTCGCGGTCCGCAGGTAGTCCGTGGGGACGACCCGGCCGCCGATGGTGTTCTCCAGGCACAGCAGCCGGGTGCGCGGGAAGTGCGGGTCGTCGGGCTTCACCGCGGCCGCGATGTCGGCCGGGTCCAGCGTCCCGTCCTCCCGGTGGGGCAGCGGCTGCGGCTGGATCCCGCCGAGCACGGCACCGCCGCCGCCCTCCCAGCGGTACACGTGCGCCGACTGCCCGGCGATGTACTCGTCACCGCGGCCGCAGTGCGTCAGCAGCGCGCACAGGTTGCTCTGCGTCCCGGACGAGACGAACAGCGCGGCCTCGAAGCCGAGCCGCTCCGCGATCCGGTCCTGGAGGGCGCGCACGGTGGGGTCGTCGGCGAAGACGTCGTCGCCCACCTCGGCCTCCGCCATGGCGCGGCGCATGTCCGCGCCGGGCCCCGTGACGGTGTCGCTGCGCAGGTCGATGACCCGTCCGGGCTGCTCATCGGTGACATCAGTGATCGGCATGCGTTCACCCTGCCATGCCCGCCCTTCGGTAGGATCGTCGGGTGAATTCCCACTGGCACGTCGTCCTTCCGCCGCTGTGCGCCTGACCGGGCGCACTCACTGACGACTCGGACCCCCACCCCCGGCAGGCCGCCCGGCCGCCAGGGGCAGGTGTGGTGCGCCCGTTCCGGATCCGTTTCCTCCGATTCGTGACGAAAGGCCATCTCCGTGCCGGACAGCACCCCCTCCCTCGCCCCCGCACGCCCGCTCGCGCCCGGCGCCGTCGGCCCCCGGCCGCGGTTCGTCCAGGGCGCGCTGCCGATCCTCGCCGCCGCCCTGCTGTGGGGCACCACCGGCACCGCCGCGTCCTTCGCGCCCGCCGGTGCCCCGCCCGCCGCGGTCGGAAGTGCCGGACTCACCCTCGGCGGGCTCCTGCTGCTGGCCGGGGCCAAGGGAGCGCGGACCCTGCTACGCACCGCGGGGCGCGGTGGAGGAGCCCTGCTCGCCGTCGGCGCCCTCGCCGTCGCCGGTTACCCGCTCTCCTTCTACCCGGCGGTCTCGCGTACCGGGGTCGCCGTGGCCACCGTCATCGCCCTGGGCAGCGCGCCCGTCTTCACCGGGCTGCTGGCCTGGGCGGTGGGCCTGCACCGCCCGAGCCGCCGGTGGGCCGCCGCGACGGCCGTGGCCGTCCTCGGCTGCGGGCTGCTGGTGCTCGGCGGCGCGGACGCCGGTCCCGCCGCGCGCACGGACGCCGCGGGGGTGGCACTGGCGGCGCTGGCCGGGCTCTCGTACGCGGTGTACTCCCTGGTCGGCGGGCACTTCATCGGACGCGGGCAGGCGCCGGGCGCCGTGATGGGAGTGCTCTTCGGGTCCGCCGGTCTGCTGACCCTCCCGGTGGTGCTCGCCGCGGGCGTGGTGTGGCTCGGCACGCCGAGGGGCGCCGCGGTGGTCCTGCACCTGGCGGTGCTGACGACCTTCCTGGCCTACCGGCTGTTCGGGCGCGGACTGCGGCACACACCGGCCTCGGCCGCGACCACGCTCACCCTCGCCGAGCCCGCCGTGGCCGCCCTGCTCGGGGTGGCCGTCCTCGGGGAGCGGCCCACGCCGCTGTCCTGGGCGGGGCTGGCCGTCCTCGTCCTCGCCCTGGCGGTGCTGTCCCGCAGGGATCGCTGACGGACGGACGGACGGGCGGACGGCGCGGGTCCGCGCCGGCGGTTCACTTGGGCGGGATGTCGTCCATGCGCTCGCCCTCCGCCTGGGAGGGGGTCGTCCGGGGAACGTCCGGGTGGATCTCCATCGTGCTTCGCTCGGCGTCGTCGTAGATCCGTTCGCCCTCCGCCTGGGAGGGGGTCTCGGCGTAGAGGTACGGATCGGCGTCCGAGGACGTGGACTTCATGGCGGACCTCCTACGGTCGCTGCCTCCATCCTGCTCCCTCAGGCCCGGCGGGGCGAGACCAGGAGGAACGCCCGCCGCCGCCGGTCGTGGTGGAGGGTGCACTGCCAGCCGTACCCCTCCAGGACGCCCTGGCACCGGGCCAGCTCGGCCTCGGCCGTGCCGGGGGCGTCCCCGGCGGGGGAGTGCCAGGACACCTCGGCGACCCCGCTCTGGGCGGCGGGCGCGACGGCGTAGCCGGCGGCCGGGGGACGCCCGGCGGTGCCGCGCGCGGACGGTGGCCTCCCGGCCGCCTCCAGGGCCAGGGCCACCGCGTGGACGTGGCGCTCGCGTTCCCAGGGCGCGGGCCGCGTGGTGTCGCCGTCCTGCAGGACGCGGCGGATCTCCAGCAGCCCCGACCAGGCCGATGCGACCTCGGCGGCGCGACCGGGGGCGGGGGCTCCCGTGCCGTGCCCGTCGTCGGCCGCGAAGCCGCGCTCGGCGGGCTCCTGGCGAGGTTCCGGCTCCGTCCCGGGCGTCGCCCCGGTGTGCGGGTGGGGGAGCTCCACGCGCGCCAGTTCCGCGCGCACCCGGCGGCCCTCCTGGGTGAGGTACCAGCCGCCGGTGCGGCCGTACCGCACGGCGAGGCCCTGCCTGGCCAGCGCCGCGCAGGTCGGTTCGCGCGCGCCCAACTGCCCGGTGTTGGCGTCGGACTCCAGCAGGGCTCGGCGCTGCACGGCGGTCAGGGTCATGCGACGACCCTATGAGCCGGACGCGGGGCCCTGGAATGCCCTACACTCGAATTCGAGCAGTTGTTCGAACGAGGTGGAGGCGGGCAGACCATGGTCGAGGCCGAGCCGCACCAGGACCCCGGGCCCTGCGTGCTCTACATCCGCTGCGGCGGGACCGACCCGGCGACGCTCGCGGCGCTGGCCGGGCTCGTCGGCCAGTTCACCCCCGTTGTCCGCGCCGAGCCGCCGGACGCGGTCGTGGCCGACGTGCGCTCCGCGGTGAGCTTCTACGGGCTGCTGCCCGAGCAGCTCGCCCTCATGATCAGCACCCGGGCCTCCGCCCTGTACGACGTGGGCCTCACGATCGGCGTCGCCGGGAGCCGCACGGTCGCCGCCATGGCCGCGTACGACGTCCTGGTCGGCCGGATCCGGGCCGTCGACTCCGACTCGCGGGCCGTCGCCGACTTCCTGCGCGCCAAGCCGGTCGCGGCGCTGCCCGGGATCACGGCGGAGGCCGTCCGTGCGCTGGTCGCGGCCGGGCTGGACACCGTCGGCAGGGTCGCCGCCGCGCCGCTGCCCGACGTCCAGGCGATCCTCGGCGCCGCTCCCGGACGCGGCGTGTGGGAACGCGCGCACGGTCTCGACCCCGCCCCGATCACCCCCGAGCACCCGCCCGGCTCGCTCGCCGCCGACCGCCTGTTCACCGCCGACGCCACCGACCGGGGCGCGCTGAGCCGCGCCGTCCTCGAACTCGGGCTCGGTCTCGGCGACCGGCTGCGCAGCACCGGACGCACCGCCACCGGCCTCACCCTGACCGTGCGGCTCGCCGGCGGCTCGTCCGTCAGCCGCAGCCGCACCCTGCCGGAGCCCACCTCCGACCCCGGTGAACTCGCCGAGGCCGCCTACGCCATGCACGAGGCCCTCGGCCCGCACGGCGACCCCGTGCGCGCAGTGGCCCTGCGGGCCGAGGGGCTGTCCGCCGCCGACCCGCGGCGGTCCCGTCCCGTGCCGGTGGGGGCGGTCCGGGGCCGGGCCGTGCTGCCGTCGACCTTCGCCGATCCGCCCGCGCCGGGCCCCGCTCAGGAGGAGCGCCGGCTGTCCTCGTGAAGCGCCTCCAGCACGGCGGCCATCACCTCTGCGCCGTCCAGCGGACGCGGCAGCGGGCCGCGCCGGGCCCGCGCCATGTCCGCGAAGCACGCGTCGCACACGGCGAGCGGGAGGTGGCGGATACCGCAGTCGCGGACGGTGTCGTCCTCCCGCCCGCAGACATCGCACCCCGAGGATGTCGCCATGTGTTCGATGGTGCCCCGTCCCGGCGTTTCGCGACAGGGCGCGACCGAATGGCGACGTGTCGTCAGCAACCCCTCGGCCGTGGGTACTTGAGCTGGTACGGGGCTGCGTCGTGATCACGGGCAGGGCGCCGGTTGCGAGGTGGGAGGGACGGGATGAGGGTGGGAAGGGGGAACATCCGATCGAGATCCGAACGGAGCTTCTCATGCAAGCGAGGAAGACCGAACTTTACGCGCGTGACCTGACGGAAGCGCGCTGGGTCAAGAGCAGCAAGAGCCCCTACCGGACGGACTGCGTGGAGGTCGCGGAGCTCGCCGACGGAGCCGTCGCGATCCGCGACTCGAACAACAGCGACCTGCCACCGCTGCGGTTCACCGCGCAGGAGTGGACGGCGTTCCGGGAGGGCGTGCGCGACGGCGAGTTCGGCTAGGGCTCATCGCGTCCCACCCCGCTTGACGGGCCGGCCCGCCGAGGCCGGTCGACCGCCCTGGTGAGCGGGCCCGTCAAGCCGGGATCGCCGACGGCTCCGTTGCCCCCCGGGGGCGGCGGCCGCACCCGCATGGTTGCGCGGAGGCAGGGGTCGGAGTGAGGGTGGGGAGGGAACATCCGCACGAACCTCGAACGGAGGTTCTCATGCGAACGAGAAAGGCCGACCTCTACGCGCGGGACCTGAGGGAAGCGCGCTGGGTCAAGAGCAGCAAGAGCGGCTACCTGCCGGAGTGCGTCGAGGTGGCGGACCTCGGCGGTGGAGCCGTCGCCATCCGTGATTCCGAGAACAGGGACCTGCCGCCCCTGCGCTTCACCGCGCAGGAGTGGACGGCGTTCCGGGAGGGTGTGCGCGAGGGCGAGTTCGGTTAGCACCCGGCACGTTCCTCGGTGCCCGGCGGGCCGGCGGACCGGCCCGCCGAACCGTGTCAGCCGTCGCCCAGCACCCGGAGCGTCTGAGCCCGCAGCGCGCACGCGACCGTGCCCTCGCGGGTGCGCCGCAGCTGTGGTTCCGTCGCCGGGTGCCGCCCGGAGATCAGGTCGACGATGCGGTACGCCGTCTCCTCGTCCTCCGCGGCGATGCACACCAGGACCGTGCCGCGGTCCGCCTCCTGCTCCGCCATGGGCGCCTCCTCCGTCGTAGAGCCATCCCCGTGGACGCCTCGGAAGACCGCGCGGCCCCCGCCCCGGTTCTGCACCGGGGGCCGGTTCACCCGCACGAAGCACCTCGGGGTGCGCGGGGCTTACGATGAGGGGCCGGCAGCCCGTACCCGGAGAGGAAGCCTTGGCCAAGCAACGGATTCCGGTCGTCGTCATCGCGGGATTCCTGGGCTCGGGAAAGACCACGCTCCTCAACCACCTCCTGCGCAACAGCGGCGGTACCCGCATCGGCGCGATCGTCAACGACTTCGGCAGCATCAACATCGACGCGCTCTCCGTCGCCGGCCAGGTCGACTCCATGGTCGCCCTCGACAACGGCTGCCTGTGCTGTGCCGTGGACGCCACGGAGATGGACGACATGCTCGCCAGGCTCTCCCGTCCGCAGGCCCGCATCGACGTCATCGTCATCGAGGCGAGCGGTCTCGCCGAGCCCCAGGGCATGATCCGGCTGCTGCTGGCCAGTACCGACACCGCCATCACCTACGGCGGGCTGGTCGAGGTCGTCGACGCCGCCGAGTACGAGGCGGTACGCGCCCGGCACCCCGAACTCGACCGCCATGTGCGGGCCGCCGACCTCGTCGTCCTGAACAAGACCGACCGCGTCGGCGCCGCCGGCCGTGAACGGGTCCGCGAGGCACTGGCCGCCGTGGCCCCCGGAACACCGCTGGTCGAGGCCGCCCACGGCCGTGTGGACCCCGCCCTGCTCTTCGAGCCCCGGCCGCGCGCGGCCGACGGCACGGCCGCCCGCCAGCTGTCGTTCGACGAGCTGTACGCGGACGACGGGCACGAGCACCACGCGGACGGCGACCACACCGGCCATCTCCACGCGGCGTACGACAGCGTGGAGTTCACCTCCGAGGCGCCGCTGCACCCGCGCCGGCTGATGGAGTTCCTCGACGGCAGGCCCGCGGGCCTGTACCGGATGAAGGGCTTCCTGCGCTTCGCCGCACCGGCCCACGAGCAGAAGTACACCCTGCACTCCGTCGGCGGCTTCCTGCGCTTCCTGCCGTCCGTCTGGTCCCGGGACGAGTCCCGCGCCACCCGGCTGGTGATGATCGGTGCGGGCCTCGACGCGGCCGCCCTGCGCAAGGGCCTCGACGCCTGCGTCGCCGACCCTGGCGAGGAACTCCCCGCCGACGCCATGTTCGGCGTCCTGCGCTACGTCCGTCCCTGACGCCCCCTGCCCGAGGCCGCCCGCCGGGCGGCGGCGCAGCCGCACAGCACGGCGGCGGTGAGCGGCACCATCGTCGCCAGGACCGCCGCCGCCCGCGCCCCGGGACGGCGGTCCGTGGCCATGTGAGTCCCCCACGCAGTCCGCACCACGCCCACCACCTGCCCCGGGCTGCCCGCGTGGCGCACCTTCACCGGCTCCGGTGACGGATCCCGGCCCGTGACGGCCTCCAGCGGCACGCCCGTGCACTGCATGGGGGCGCGGCCGCGTTCGGGGCGCTGCTCGCACCCGGTCAGCACCATGCGTACCTCGCGGCCGATCACCCCGGTCTCGTACGCGCCGTGGGCCGCGGTGAAGGCGGTCACCGCCAGCAGGAACACGGTCAGCAGCGACCACGCCACGGCCGCAGCCGCGGCGGCGCCCCGGGTGCGCCGCTTGGTGATCACACCCTCAGCGTAGGACGGCCCGGCTCAGTCGAAGGCGACCGCCAGCCGGACGCCGTCCGGGCCGAAGCGGCCCGCGAGTGCCTCCATCACGGCGAAGACATGGGGCCAGTGCGTGCCCTCGCCCAGGACCAGGCCCGCGGTCAGCGGCTCGTAACGGCATTCCCCCGCCGGACCGCTCCAGGTGAACCCGTGCGTGGCGCCGTCCAGTTCGGGCGGCCGCGGCCCCACGGCCGCGACCACGTCCGGCGGCCACACGGCCGGTACGAAGCACCGGCAGGGCGGTCCCGGCTGCGACGGCCGCCGCCACGTCACCCGGCCCACGAAGTGCTCGGGGACGGCTGCCCGGTCGGCGGCGGCGAGCTCGGTCCAGGTGACCCAGCCGGCCCCGTCCATGGCCCCGGACTCCACCCACGGCGCGAGCCCCTCGCGGAAGCGGCCGGACAGGTCCTCCGGCAGGCCCCGGCCCGCCGCGAGGGGGCGGAACCCGAGGGTGTTGCGCACCCCGAAGAGGTAGCCGAAGGAGGCGTAGTCGACCTCATGCCAGCGGATGGCGGAACTCGATGCCGCCGTGGATGTCCGTTCCCACGGCTCCGCACCGTACAGGCGTCCGGGGGAAGGCGCGCGCCAATTGCCTGCCGGGACGACGGGGCCCGCCGGGATCACAGGGCTCATCGGCCGCGCAGGCCGCCGGCCGTCGTGCCGGTGCGGTCGCGGAGCAGGACGCGCAGGGTGTTGGCGTGCTCGTAGCCCACGCGGCGGGCGACGACCTCGACGGGGAGGTCGGTGGTGCGCAGCAGGTGCGTGGCCTGCTCGACGCGCAGGTCCTGCACGAAACGGACCGGGGACACGCCCAGGACCCGCCGCACGGCCCGCTGCAGGGTCCGCTCGCCGACCCCCAGGGCGCGGGCCGCCTCGGCGATGCTGATGGACTCCTCCAGACGCAGCCGCACCCAGCGCTCGAAGCCGGCCACCGTCGGATCGGCCTGGGCCAGGGCGCTGGGGATGGTGTACGCCGACTGCGACGGGCGCTCGTCCACGACCAGGTAGCGGGCGACCAGATCGGCCAGTGCCGGGCTGGACATGCGCACCACCGCCAGCGCCAGGTCGACGTGGCCGAAGGCCGCGCCCGCCGTCGTGACCCCGTCGCAACTGGTCACCATGCGGGTCTCGTCGACCGTGACGGCCGGGTAGCGCTGCCGGAAGACCGGGGCCAGCCACCAGCTGGTCGTGGCGCGCCGCCCGTCCAGCACCCCGGACTCGGCGAGCAGGAAGGTGCCCGTGCAGGCCGAGGCGACGGGCCTGCCGCGCTCGCGCGTGGCCGCCACCAGACGGCGCACGGCGGCCGTGCCTGGCCCCGAGACGCGCTCCACGAGGGCGTCCGGCCGGCGCTCCGCGAGTGCCGGGACGAGCAGCAGATCCGCCCCCGCGGCCTCGCCGGCCGGTGCCGCCGCCACCGTGTGCCCGGCGCCGGTGCGGACCCGGCGGCGCGGGCCGACCGTCGTCACCTTCCAGGCGGGCGGCGGCTGCGGGAGCTCGCCGCGCATCGCGTTGGCCGCCTCGAGGACGTCGAGGACCGCCGAGAGACCGGAGTCGAACACACCGTCGTACGCCACCACTGCCACGTCCATGACGGAAACGGTATCGAACATGTCGTTTCCGACGCTGGGGGCAGGGGTGCCGCGCGGCATAGGTTTCCGGTGTCCGGCCGGACGACGTCCACCACCGCACGACCACCGAGACGGAGCACACGATGACGAAGATCGGCCTGCTGGCCCGCATCGAGGCCAGGCCGGAGCACGCGGAGGAGGTCGCGGCCATGCTGCGCGACGCACTGGCGGCGGCCCGGGAGGAGGAGCACACCGTCACCTGGTTCGCGTTCCGCGAGGACGCCACCACCTTCGGCGTCTTCGACACCTTCGAGGACGAGGCGGGCCGCGCCGGCCACCTGTCGGGCCGCATCGCCGCCGCCCTGGCGGAGGCGGCGAAGACGAAGCTCGGCTCGCCGCCGGACATCCGCGCGGTGGACGTCCTGGCGGCCAAGCTGCCCTGACGCCCATCGGCGCCCCGGACCGTGGGAAGGAACTGGTCATGAGCGAGACCGAGCCCCGCACCACCGTCGTGAATCTCAAGGGCCACCGCGACGACCCCGCGTACGCGGACGTCGTCTACGTGGGCCGCCCGACGCACCGCGGCGGCTGGCACCTGGCCGGCTCCCCGCTGGCCAGCCCCTACCGCCCAGGGCGGGACGGCACCCGCCAGGAGGTCCTCGACAAGTACCGCGAACACCTGCTGGGCCGCCCCGACCTGCTCGCGATGCTGCCCGCGCTGCGCGGCCGCAGGCTGGGCTGCTGGTGCCTGCCCGAGCCGTGCCACGCGCAGGTCATCGCGGAACTCGCCGACGCGTCCTGACCGCCGCCCCTCCCGGTACGGCCGGCCGGACGCGTGTCCCGATCCGAGGGTCGCGCGTCCGTCCGGCATCCGGCGGGGACCGCCGCCGCGTCCGACGATGGATCCAACGGCACCGGGCGGCCCGCCCGGACGCCGCCGGAACCGGAAACCTGTCAGGAGATTCGACGTGGCTGAAATCATCGCGGACATCGAGGTGCCCGGCACCCTGCTCGTGACGGAGGCGACCGAACTGGTGCGCAAGGCCGCCGACCCGGTGGTCTTCCACCACTCCCGCCGGGTGTACTTCTGGGCGTCGATGCGCGGCCGCAACCGCGGGTGGGACTTCGACCCCGAGCTGCTGTACGTTGGCGCCCTCTTCCACGACCTCGGACTGACCGACACCTACGCCCGTACCGACCAGCGCTTCGAGATCGACGGCGCCGACGAGGCCCGCCGCTTCCTGCTGGAGCACGACGTCCCCGAGGACCGCGCGCGGGTGGTGTGGGAGGCGATCGCCCTGCACACCACGCCGGAGATCCCGTGGCACATGGCGCCCGAGATCGCCCTGGTCACCTCGGGGGTCGAGGTCGACGTCCTCGGCATCGGGTACGACGAGATCACGCCGCAGGAGCGCGAGGCGGTCGTCGCCGTCCACCCGCGGCCCGACTTCAAGAACAACATCCTCAAGGAGTTCACCCACGGCATCGCGCCGCGCCCCGGCACGACGTTCGGCAACGTCAAGGCCGACGTCCTGGAGCGCTTCGTACCGGGCTTCGTCCGCGGGAACTTCGTGGACACCATCCTGCAGTCGCCCTGGGCGGAGTGACCCGGCCGGAGGCAGCCACAGCGGCCGGGCGGCCGGGGCGGGCCGCCCGCTCACCCCTCCCGGCTGCCGTGCGGCCGGGTGGTGCGGAAGCGGTCACGGTACGCCCCCGGGCTGACGCCCAGACGGCGCCGGAACGCCCGGCGCATCGTCTCCTCCGACCCGAAACCGCTGCGCCGGGCCACCACGTCGAGGGCGTCGTCGCCCGCCTCCAGCAGCGCCTGGGCGGCCTCGACGCGGACGCGTTCCACGTACTCCGAGGCCGTGCCGCCCGTCTCGGTGCGGAACAGCCGGGTCAGATGACGTGAACTCACCCCCGCCCGCGCCGCCAGCGCGGGCAGGCCGTGGTCCCCCGAGGGATCGGCGGCCACCTGGTCGAGCACCCCGCGCAGCACCGAGTGCGCGGGGTGCCGCGGGCTCTGCCGCACGCTGAACTGCGACTGGCCGCCCGGCCGCGCCATGAAGACCACCAGGAACTTGGCGGCCTTGCGGGCGATGTCCGGCCCGAGGTCGGACTCGACCAGGGACAGGGTCAGGTCGATCCCGGCGCTGATGCCCGCCGAGGTGATGAACCGGCCGTCCCGTACGAAGATCGCGTCGTCGTCCACCTCCACCTTCGGGTAGCGGGCGGCGAGGTCGCCCGCCAGCCGCCAGTGCGTCGCCGCCCGGCGTCCGTCCAGCAGCCCGGTCGCGGCCAGGGGGAAAGCGCCGGCGCAGACCGAGGCGACGGTGCGGGAGCGGTCCGCGAGCCGGGTGATGCCCGCCACGAGCGCGGTGTCGGAGACCGCCGCCCACCAGTCGGGACGCCCGGGGATGACGAGGGTGTCGACCGGGAAGTCCACCTCGTCCAGCGACAGGTCCGGCATGAGCCGCAGCCCCGCGGTGGTGGTCACGGGCCCGCCGTCCGGCGAGACGGTGCTCATCGCGTAGTGGGCGCCGTACTCGTTCGCCGCCGCGTACACGTCCAGCGGGCCGGTCACGTCCATCAGCTGCAGTCCGTCGAACAGCAGCACCAGGACGCGGTGCGGCGGGACGGCGGGGGAGGTCCCGGAGGGCTTGTGCGGGTTCACGCGGTCACTCTCGTTCCTCGGGGTGCGGGCCGGCGTCCAACGGGACCGGCGCGGACACCCATGTGGCCTGCATCCCGGGGACGTTGGGCCGGCCCGGTCCTGTCCGGTCCTTCATTGTCGCCCCTGCGCGTGCGCCTACGACGCCGGGCTGGTGACCCCCGCGACGGGCCGCTGGAGCGGGGCGAGGTGCCGCGTGGTCACCACGCGGCGGCCGCGCTCGTCGTCGTGGATGCACGTGGACCCGGCCAGCCGGCGCACGATCTCCAGACCGCGGCCGTGCTCGTCCGGCGGGGTGCTGTCCGGGGAGGTCCCGTCGTGGTGCCGGGCCGCGCCGCTGTCGGTGACGGTGATGACCAGGCCGTCGTCGTGCATGCACAGCCGGACCGACATCTGCGCCCTGCCGTGGCGCGCGGCGTTCGCCGCGAGCTCGTCGACGATCAGCTCGGCGGCGATGCGGTCCTCCGCGGTCAGTCCCCACAGGCCCAGCAACTCGGACGTGAAGTGCCGCGCGGCGCCCACGTAGGCGGGCTCCGCCGGCTGCACGAGTTCCGCCGAGCGGGTGGGGGTCGTGTCACCGCACATGACGTGTGGGCCCTTCATGGCTGAGGCCGCGGTCCCGGCGGCCGCGGGGTCGCCCCACTGGCCACGCCGCCTTGCGGCACACCGCGACGTCGGCCTCCCTTTCGGCCGCCGTGCCGGGCGCCGCTCCCGTCCCCCCACGCGGATAGCGTGGACGTGTGCGTCTTCTTGTGATGTCCGATACACACCTGCCCAAACGTGCCAAGGAGCTTCCGGCCGAACTACTCGACCGGATTTCCGAGGCCGACGCCGTCCTCCACGCCGGCGACTGGGTCGACGCGGCGACCCTCGACCTGCTGCAGGCGCGGTCCCGCCGGGTGATCGGCGTGTACGGCAACAACGACGGCGCCGACCTGCGCGCGCGGCTGCCCGAGGTCGCCCGGGCGGAGCTGGGCGGGCTGCGCTTCGGCGTGGTGCACGACAGCGGCCCTGCCCAGGGGCGCGAACGCCGCTGCGAGGAGCGCTTCCCCGACCTGGACGTCCTGGTCTTCGGGCACAGCCACATCCCCTGGGACAGCACGGCGCCGGGCGGGCTGCGGCTGCTCAACCCCGGATCGCCGACCGACCGCAGGCGTCAGCCGTACGGCACCTACCTCACCGCCGAGGCGGCCGGAGGCGCGCTGACCCAGGTGCGGCTGCACGAACTGCCGCGACGCTGACCCGCGCGGCGACGGTCCGGCTCAGTGCTCGAGCGCCGGGTCGCCGGCCGGCCGGACCGCGCCCGAGGGCTCGGAGACCCGGACCGCCCCGGGAGCCTGCGCGGCCTCCGCCTCCCGCTCCCGCGCCTGCGTCCCGGTGGCGGCGTCCGCGGGCGGCAGCAGCGCCATGACGGCCTGGCGGTGCCCGTCGCTGGCGTCCTCGTCGAAGGGGTCCGGGGTCGCCGGCACCTGCACCCGGAGCACCGGCCCCGAGCCCAGCCGCACGTAGCCGCGGCCCGGCGGCACCTCCGCGGCGGACGTGGAGCACTGCGGCGCGCCGAGCACCGCCTGGGTCTGCTCCGCGGTGACCGCGCCCAGCAGCACCCGGGCCCTGGTGTGGGCGATGACGACCGGGGAGAGCGCCTCGGCGCCGTCGAGGTGGTCGGCGACGACGACGGTCACCCCGGCCGCGCGGCCGTGCCGCAGCGGGATGTCCAGCAGCTCCTGCGGGTCGGGGCGGCTCTCGGCGTGCGCGAGCTGGCTGAGCACGGTCGGCCGGTCGACGAGGATCCACAAGGGGCGCCGTACGTCGTCGGGGGCGGTACGCCCGGCCTGCCGGGCCCGGTTGACGGCGATCAGACGGCGCTCGGTCTCGTGCGCCGCCCACTCCAGGGTGGCCAGCGTGCCCGCCAGGCCGCTCTCGACGGCCATCACCCCGGGTCGTCCGGTCAGGCACGCGTGCTCGCCGGTCCCGCTGCCGTCCACGACCACGAGGTCGCCCTCCGGCAGCACCTGGAGCGCGATGGAGCGCAGCAGCGTGGTGGTGCCCGTGCCGGGCTGGCCGAGGGCGAGCAGGTGCGGCTCGGTGGAGCGTGGGCCGGTGCGCCACACGACCGGGGGCGCGTCCCTGACCTCCTCGCCGTCCTCGACCGGGACGGTGCGCTGCACCGCCTCCGGGTCGGTGAAGCCGAGCACCGTCTCGCCCGGGGAGGTGACGAAACGCTGTGCGGCGATGCCCGTGGGCAGCGGGGGGAGCGCGGTGAGGGTGAGGTGGTTTTCCTCCTCGTTCCACTCGAAGCGGTACTCGCGGCCGCGCCCCACCTTGGCGTGCAGCACGTGCTCCACGCGGGCCCTGGCCGTGGCCTCGCCGTCAGTGAAGTAGGCGGGGTACTTGAGGTGCAGGCGGACCAGCCGCCCGTCCTCGAAGGCGTAGTCGCCGAAGGCGTTCTCCCAGCTGCCGTCGTGGGCGTAGATCGGGCTGGGGTCGGCGGCGACGGACAGGTACGGCACCAGGGCCTCGTACAGCGCGGTCAGCCGGTCGCTCTCCGCGCCGCTCGGTCCGGTCGGGGCGGGTGTGCGGTCCCGGCCCATCCAGCCGGCGGAACCCATCCAGGCGGCGAACATCAGGTAGGCCCCGTAGGGCAGCAGGACCAGGACGAGGAACCCGGCTCCCACGGAGGCCATCAGCGCCGGTCCGCGCCGGTCCTTGGGCGTGCTGCCCCACCAATCGCGCGCCCAGCCGGCCTGGCGGCGCAGCCCGCGCGCGATGACGAAGAGCGGGTGGAGGACGTCCGTGGTGCTGTCGACGGCGGCCCGCGCGAGCTCACGGCCGCGGGTGAGCGAGGGGCGGCTGCTCAGGAGGGCGGAGAGGGGACGCCGGACCACGGGGAGCTCCAGAGGATCGTTGCGGGGACGGTACGACGGAACGGAACGGGAAGGGCCCGGAGCGGAGCGGCGCCGGGCCCGGTGGATCGGCCGTGCGGGACGGCCTAGAACTTGATCCCGCCCAGGAGGCTCGCCAGGCTCGCCCCGCCGGCCTTGATGCTCGGGGCGATGGCGGTGCCCGCGAGGTAGAAGCCGAAGAGGGCGCAGACGAGCGCGTGGGACGCCTTGAGCCCGTCCTTGCGGAAGAACAGGAAGACGATGATGCCGAGCAGGACGACGCCTGAGATGGACAGGATCATGGGGGCTACTCCTGTGTGATGGGGACTGTCACCATGAGTTGTTCCAGAATTACAGATAGTAATATGTTCTGAAAAGAGGCAAATGGGTGATTTATAGGGAAGTTCACCTGTTCAGCTTCGCTGAACTGTCTTCCGGGGTGATCCTCGCCGGTCGTCCGGCGTGTCATGTGGCAGGCCCCGCCGACGGAGCAGCGAAGTCGCCCGTTCGAGTGATCAAAATCGTTAAGCTTCGGCCATGGCTTCTCGTGCGGTCCGCGCCCCCCGAGCCGGCGTGCACCGGCGGCACGCCCGGCAGGGCCAGGGCGGTGGGGGCCGCTTAGGGTGGATCACAGGCGGTCCCGCCCGCGCACGGCGAGCAGCCACGCCTAGTGAGGAACGATGAGCGAGCCGACCCCGCAGAACGACCCGGCCCAGGACCCCGAAGTCCTGCGACTCGCCGCCGAACTCTTCGACCTCGCCCGCCGGGGAGGCACGGAGACCCTGACGGCGTACGTGGACGCCGGGGTGCCGGCCAACCTCACCAACGACAAGGGCGACACCCTCCTCATGCTGGCCGCGTACCACGGCCACGCCGCCACCGTGGCCGCGCTCCTGCGGCACGGTGCCGACCCCGACCGCGCCAACGACCGCGGCCAGACGCCGCTGGCCGGTGCCGTCTTCAAGGGCGAGGACGAGGTGGTCCGCCTCCTCGTCGACGGCGGCGCCGACCCCGCCGCGGGCACCCCCTCGGCCATCGACACCGCCCGCATGTTCGGCCAGGACGCGCTCCTGGAACTCTTCGGCGCCGCATGACCCCCGGGCGCGCCACGACCACCGCCGCACCCACGATGAAGAGAAGTGGACCCATGACGGAAACCGACAGCTGGAACAACCCGCTGCGCGATCCATCCGACCGGCGGCTGCCGCGCATCGCGGGACCGTCCGGGCTGGTGATCTTCGGTGTGACGGGCGACCTGTCCCGCAAGAAGCTGATGCCTGCCGTGTACGACCTGGCCAACCGCGGGCTGCTGCCGCCGGGCTTCTCGCTCGTCGGCTTCGCCCGCCGCGACTGGGCGGACGAGGACTTCGCCCAGGTCGTCCACGACTCCGTCAAGGAGCACGCGCGCACCCCCTTCCGCGAGGAGGTCTGGACGGAACTGGCCGCCGGAATGCGCTTCGTGCCCGGCGACTTCGGCGACGACGACGCCTTCGACGCCCTCCGCGCGACCGTGGAGGAACTGGACAAGGCCCGGGGCACCAGCGGCAACTTCGCCTTCTACCTCTCGGTGCCGCCCAAGTTCTTCCCGACCGTGGTCCAGCAGCTGAAGAAGCACGGGCTGTCCGACCCGCCCGAGGGCTCCTGGCGACGCGCCGTCATCGAGAAGCCCTTCGGTCACGACCTGGCCAGCGCCCAGGAGCTCAACCAGGTCGTCCACCAGGTCTTCCCGCCCGCCGAGGTCTTCCGGATCGACCACTACCTGGGCAAGGAGACGGTCCAGAACATCCTGGCGCTGCGGTTCGCCAACACGATGTTCGAGCCGCTGTGGAACCGTTCCTACGTCGACCACGTGCAGATCACGATGGCCGAGGACATCGGCATCGGCGGCCGCGCGGGCTACTACGACGGGATCGGCGCCGCGCGCGACGTCATCCAGAACCACCTGCTCCAACTCCTCGCGCTGACCGCCATGGAGGAACCCGCCTCCTTCGAGGCCAAGTCGCTGGTGCAGGAGAAGCTCAAGGTCCTCCAGGCCGTCCGGCACCCCGACGACCTGGGCGCGCACACGGTGCGCGGGCAGTACGCGCACGGCTGGCAGGGCGGGGAGGAGGTGCTCGGGTACCTGGAGGAGGACGGCATCGACGCCAAGTCCAAGACCGACACCTACGCCGCCATCAAGCTGGCCATCGACAACCGCCGCTGGGCGGGCGTCCCCTTCTACCTGCGTACCGGCAAGCGCCTGGGCCGCCGTGTCACCGAGATCGCGGTCGTCTTCCAGCGCGCCCCGCACTCCCCGTTCGACAACACCGCGACCGAGGAGCTCGGGCAGAACGCCCTGGTCATCCGGGTCCAGCCGGACGAGGGCGTGACGATCAGGTTCGGTTCCAAGGTGCCGGGCACCTCGATGGAGATCCGGGACGTGACGATGGACTTCGCCTACGGCGAGTCCTTCACCGAGTCCAGCCCGGAGGCCTACGAACGGCTGATCCTGGACGTCCTGCTCGGCGACGCCAACCTCTTCCCCCGGCACCAGGAGGTCGAGGAGTCCTGGCGGATCCTCGACCCGATCGAGGAGTACTGGGACCGGCACGGCAAGCCCGAGCAGTACACCGCCGGTACCTGGGGTCCGAAGGCGGCGGACGAGATGCTCGCACGAGACGGCAGGAGCTGGCGCCGGCCATGAACATCGATCTGACCGAGACCACTTCAAGCAAGATCAATTCCGCGCTGATCAAGGCGCGCAGGGCCATCGGCAGTCCGGCCGTCGGCATGGTGCTGACCCTCGTCATCGTCACCGACGAGGGCAACCACTACGACGCCCTCAAGGCCGCCTCCGACGCCTCGCGCGAGCACCCCTCGCGCATCCTGGTCGTCATCAAGCGCCCCGGCCGCTCCCCCCGCGACCGGCGCAGCGCCCGCCTCGACGCCGAGGTGCGCGTCGGCGGCGAGTCCGGCACCGGCGAGACCGTCCTGCTCCGCCTCCACGGCGAACTCGCCGACCACGCCCACAGCGTGGTCCTGCCGCTGCTGCTGCCCGACGCCCCCGTGGTGGTGTGGTGGCCGGTCGACGCACCCGCCAACCCCGCCGCCGACCCCCTCGGCGCGCTGGCGCAGCGCCGGATCACCGACGCGTACGCCGTCGAGCATCCGCTGGAGGAGTTGAAGACCCGTGCCGCCGGCTACACCCCCGGCGACACCGACCTGTCCTGGACCCGGCTCACGCCCTGGCGGTCCATGCTCGCCGCCGCGCTCGACCAGGCCCGGGCCAGGGTCATCTCGGCCGCCGTCGAGAGCGAGGCCGACAACCCCAGCGCCGAACTCCTGGCCCGCTGGCTCGGCAACCGGCTGCGCGTGCCCGTCGAGCGCGTCGTCACCGACGGCCCGGTCGTCACCGCGGTCCGGCTGAGCACCGCGGACGGCGACATCCACATCGACCGCCCCGAGGGCCCGCTGGCCAACCTCACCATCCCCGGGCAGCCCAGCCGGCACCTCGCGCTGAAGGTGCGGTCGACCGCCGAGCTCATCGCCGAGGAGCTGCGCCGGCTCGACCCCGACGAGATGTACGCCGCGTCGCTGCGCCACACCGACGCGGCGGAGGCGCCCCGCCCGGCGAAGACCACCGCGCGGAGCAGCAAGAAGCGGCCCACCCCGGCCAGCGCGGAGGCCGCCAAGTAGACCGACTGCCGCAGCAGTACGCCGGGGGCGGCGCACACCGCCTGCAGGAGCAGCATCGCGGCCGTGGTGAACAGGTAGCAGACCACGACCGTCAGCGCCGACTCCAGGTGCGCCCGCCACCCGGCGCGGCCCCCGCCGAAGGTGAAGCGCGCGTGCAACTCGGTGGCCAGCACCGTCGAGGCCACGGTCACCACCGCGTTCGCCAGGGCGAACGGCACCGGTCCCGACAGCGCCATCAGCACTCCGGAGGACGCCAGCCCCACACCGCCGCCGCACACGGCGAAGCGCACGAACGCGGCCGGAGCGGAAGGCACGGGGCCCGCGGTGCGGAGGCGACGGGCGGCGGCGGGAGGGGCGGATCGCTCCGCGGTGACGGTGTCCATGCCCGCACACTGCCCGCCCCCGCTGACAGGGCGCTGACCGCACGCTGACACGCCACCCCCACGGGCCCGACGCCCCCGCCCGACGAGGTCGCGGCCCGGGTCAGGACAGGGCGAACGGGCCTTCCGTGGCCTTGCGGTGCTGCATGGCCGTCAGTTTGCGGACGAACAGGATGGCGAGGACCGCGGCGAGGATGTCCACGCCGTCCACGGCGATGGCGAAGCCGGCGGCGTCGCGGAGGTCGTCCGCGTAGCCCGAGCTCTCGTCGAACATGCCCCCCGAGAGCCGGCCCAGCACGGAGGAGGCTATCCACGCCGCCCACCAGTAGGAGACCGGGCCCGAGTCGGCGGGCCGAAGGCGGCCGTCCTGCGTCGTCTGGGAGCTCGCGACCCAGGTCTCGCGGGCGACCCTGAAGGGGATCCACAGGTTGCCGATGGGGATGAACCAGCCGCCGATCGCCCACCCGCGGCCCTTCTCGAACCCGTTGGGGGCGAACACCTCGCCGTTGGAGCGGACCCGGTGGAACCAGACGACGAAGACGACGGTCGTCGCCACCAGGGCGATGACCTGCAGGACCGCGGCGGAGCCCGTCCACAGGTCCGAGCGGTTCAGCGCGGACGGGTCGACGGTGGCGAGTTCGTCGGCGACCGCCGTGCCCATGAGGGCGTAGCGGGCGGCCTCCGCGGCGATGGCGAGCACATCGACCGCGATCACCAGCGACAGCAGCACCGTCACCGCGGCCGCCAGACCCAGCGGGGAACGGAGCACGGCGGAGGTCGCCGGAGGCCCGGCGGGTACGGGGTACGGAGCCCCGGGCGGCGGCCCGACAGGGTTGAGCGACATGGAATCCCCCCAGGGACACAACATGGAGACGTGCCCGTCGAGCGGCGGGCAGGAGGACATTACGGCAGGAGATCTTGACCAGTCCACATGATTGAGCCGCGCCCGCGCGCCTTCGGCCCGGTCACGTCGGCGGTGTGGGGGAACGGCGCGCCACCTGCGGGTTTCCGCAAGGGAAACGGGGTCGCAGGGGAGCCCTGTCCAGCGTAAGTAATGCGGGGGTCGAGAGATTCTCGTCCCCAGGTCCCGCGGCTCCCGGAGCCGGCCCTGGGGTTCACCTGCGAGCCCGGCGACGCACGTTCGACGCGGCACCAGTGTCGACACTCCTGCCACTGTGCGCGGGATCGGCCGGCGGACCCGACGGGCGCTCTGACCAGGCAAGATGTGATACCGGTGAAGACGATAAAGGGGAGGGGCGGGCACACTGTAATGACACCTTGTGGGTAGACATCGAGTGTATAGACAGCGTGTATATTCACTGCATGTTCTTCGACCCGCTCAGACTCCCGTTCGCGCCGCCCCCGCCCCAGGCCGCGTCCCGCAACCGCCGAGCCGTCACGCGCGACGGCATTCCGTGCCCAGGGGGCCCCGCATGAACCGTGACGGTGCCGGGGCCGCGCCGGGGCGGTTCCGTTCGGCGCTGGGAGATCTGTGGCTCGGCGCGCGGCTGGCGGGCTCCGGGGGCCGCGAGGGGCGGATCCGTACGGCGCTGACCGCGGTGGGCGTCGGGCTCGGGGTGGCTCTGCTGTTCCTCGCCGCCGCGGTGCCGAACGTCCTGGGCGCCCGCGCGGAGCGCGGGCACGCGCGTGAGACGCCGAACTTCGAGAGCGAGGTGTCGGTGCGGCGCGCGGACACGACGTTCCTCTGGTACGACGCGAGCACCGAGTACCGTGGCGAGGCCGTCGGCGGGCAGTTGCTGCGCCCGGACGGTCCCGGTGCTCCGCCGCCGCCGGGTGTGGCACGGATTCCCGGGCCGGGGGAGATGGCGGTCTCGCCCGCTCTGCGCGAGCTGCTGGGCTCGTCGTCCGGCGCGCTGCTCAAGGAGCGGCTCGGTTACCGGATCACCGGGACCATCGCGGACCGGGGTCTGCTCGAACCGGGGGAGCTGCGCTTCTACGCGGGGAGTGCCACGCTCACCAGGAGCGGGGGTGCGATCAGGTCCGCAGGGTACGGCCATGACCCCGGCTCCGGGCGGTTCGATCCGCAGTTGGTGGTCCTGGTCGCTTTGATCTGCGTCGTCCTGCTGGTTCCTGTGGGCGTCTTCATCGGTACGGCCGTCCGGTTCGGTGGGGACCGCAGGGACCGCAGGCTGGCCGCGTTGCGGCTGGTCGGTGCGGATGTCGGGATGACCCGGCGGATCGCGGCGGGTGAGGCGCTGTTCGGCGCCGTGCTGGGTCTGCTGGTCGGTACCGGGGTGTTCCTGGGGGCGCGCCGGCTGGCGGGGTCGGTGCGGCTGTGGGGCGTGAGTGCTTTTCCTGCCGATGTCGCCCCTGACCTGCTGCTGGCGGGACTGATCGTGGTGGCGATCCTGGTGGGGGCGGTTGTGGTCACCCTGTCGGCGCTGCGTTCGGTGGCGATCGAGCCGTTGGGGGTCGTGCGGCATGCCACGTTGCGGCCGCGTCGGTTGTGGTGGCGGCTGGTGAGTCCTGTGGTCGGTGTCGGTGTGCTGATGCTGACGGGGTCGGCGGACGGGGAGTTGGGGTCGGGTGGTGTGTATCCGGTCGCGCTGGGTGCGGTGCTGGTCCTGGTGGGGTTGACCGGGCTGTTGCCGTGGCTGGTGGAGGCCGTGGTGAGGCGGCTGCGCGGGGGGCCGGTCGCGTGGCAGCTCGCGGTGCGCCGGTTGCAGTTGAGCAGTGGGACGGCGTCGCGGGCGGTGAGCGGCATCACCGTGGCGGTGGCCGGTGCGATCGCGCTGCAGTTGGTGTTCGGCGGCATGCAGGAGGACTTCGCCTCGCCGTCCGCTCCGAAGGCGGGGCGTGGGTCTTCCGCTCCTGCCGATGTCGTGCGTGCGGATTTCCGGGTTGCCGCGGCTTCGGAGAGCGTGGGCGATCCGGTCCTGGCGGAGCGGATGGCCGAGGAGTTCCGACAGGTCAAGGGTGTGCGGCGGGTGGTCGCCACGGTCGAGGCGTATGTGAGTCGTCCGGATGCGGGTGGTGGGCCGGGGTCCGTCACCACGTTGACGGTGGGCAGTTGTGCGACGTTGCGGTCGTTGGCCTCGTTGTCTTCGTGCCGTGACGGTGATGCCTTCGTGGCGCACCGGCCGGGTGCGTCGCGGCGGGCCCGGGAGGCGAACCTCCTCACCGATGAGGCTGCCCGGCCGGGTGGGCGGATCGATCTCGACGCCGTTTCGGAGGGCGTTTCGGAGGGCGAGTCGTGGACGTTGCCGGTGACGGCTCGGGCGGTGGTGGCGGTCCGGGATCCGGTGGGCGAGGTCCATGACGGCATCCTGGCCACTCCGGGGGCGCTGGCCGGGCACCGGTTGCCGCAGGCGTCGACGTTCGCGTCCGTCGCGATCGACCGCCGGGTTCCCGATGCGGCGGAGTACCTGCGCAATGCCGCGGCGCGGGTGGATCCGATGCTGCGGGTGGGCGGGTTGGTGAACGTGCAGCGTGACCGGCAGTACTCCAGTGTGCAGACGGGTCTGCGGGTCGGGGGGACCTTGACGGTCGTGCTGATCGCGGCGGGGATGCTGGTGGCGCAGGTGGAGCAGTTGAGGGAGCGTCGGCGTCTGCTGTCGGTGCTGGTGGCGTTCGGTACGCGGCGCAGGACGTTGGCGTGGTCGGTGCTGTGGCAGACGGCGGTGCCGGTGCTGGCGGGTACGGTCGTCGCGATCGTTGGGGGGCTGGTCCTGGGGCGGGCGATGCTGGGCGTCGTGGTGAAGCCGGTGCGGGACTGGTGGGTGTTCCTGCCGTATGCCGGGATCGGTGCGGTGGCGGTCCTGGTGGTGGCGGTGCTGAGCCTTCCGCCGTTGTGGCGGATGATGCGGGCGGACGGGCTGCGTACGGAGTGAGGGTGTGTGCCGCCGGTCCGCTGTGCGGGCCGGCGGTGGTCAAGTGGGTCCGGCTAAAGGGCTGTTGACGTGCGGGGACGGCCTGGCGGGGTGGTGCCGGGGAGGAACCGCGTGAGGGCCCTTGACGTGTCCTGATGGCCGGTGCCAACATCGCGTCCATCAAATGTTTGCGTAAACGTGCGCCGGCTGCGGTCGCTGATGTTTGCGCAACCATCCCGGACCCGCCCGATGTGGCGGGACCCCGCACGACGATGTGAAGGATGGGATCATGGCTGCCATACCGCCGCCACCGGGCACCGGCCGGGCCGCTCCTCCCCGAGGACGCCGGGGCCGGCGCTGGCTGGGATGGGGCTTCGTGGCACCGTTCATGATCGTCTTCACACTGGTCTTCCTGGCGCCGATCGGCTACTCGATCTACCTGAGCCTGTTCCGCGACCGCCTCATCGGCGGGACCTCCTTCGTCGGTCTGGACAACTACGTCCAGGCCTTCCAGGACGGCCAGTTCTGGTCCGGCCTCGGCCACGTCGCGCTGTTCCTCGGCGTCCAGGTGCCGGTCATGCTGGGCATCGCGCTGCTGGTCGCCCTCGCGCTGGACAGCGGGCGGCTGCACGGCCGGAAGTTCTTCCGGATCACGATCTTCCTGCCCTACGCGGTCCCGGCGGTCGTGGCGACGCTGATGTGGGGCTTCATGTACGGGGACCGCTTCGGCCTGGTCGCCGACATCAACGACGCCTTCGGTGCCTCGCTGCCGAACCCCCTGTCGCCCGGACTGGTGCTGGCGAGCATCGGCAACATCGTGACCTGGGAGTTCGTCGGCTACAACATGCTGATCTTCTACTCGGCGCTGCACGTCGTGCCGCGGTCCCTGTACGAGGCGGCCGAGATCGACGGCGCGAGCCAGCTGCGGATCGTCACCTCCATCAAGATCCCGGCGATCCGCGGGGCCCTGGTCATCGCGACGATCTTCTCGATCATCGGCAGCTTCCAGCTGTTCAACGAGCCCAGCATCCTCAAGCCGCTGGCGCCCAACGCCATCACGACGTACTTCACGCCGAACCTCTACACCTTCTCGCTGTCCTTCTCCGGGCAGCAGCACAACTACGCGGCGACCGTCGCGATCGTCATGGGGGTCGTCACGATGATCATCGCCTACGTCGTGCAGCTGCGCGGCATGCGCAAGGAGGCCTGACGATGGCCCAGGCGAGCACCCAGGCGGCCGCCACGGCCCCGCAGCGCGAGCGCCGCGGCGCCGCACCGTCCGAGCGCCCGGCCGGCCGGCGGCACTCCTCCGACCGGCCCCGGCGCAGCGTCCTGCTCACCGTCCTGACCGCGCTGGTGGCGGTCTACACCCTGGTTCCGCTGGCCTGGCTGCTGTTCAGCGCGACCAAGACCCAGAAGAGCCTGCTGGACTCCTTCGGGTTGTGGTTCAGCGGTGACTTCGCCCTGTGGGACAACATCCGGCAGACCCTCACCTACGACGACCACATCTTCGTCCGGTGGCTGCTCAACACCCTGCTGTACGTGGCGGTCGGCGCCGGGGGCGCGACGTTCCTGGCCGTGCTGGGCGGTTACGGCCTGGCGAAGTTCGACTTCCCCGGCAAGCGCGCGGTCTTCGCGGTGGTGATCGGCGCGGTCGCCGTGCCGAGTGCCGCGCTGGCCGTGCCCACGTTCCTGATGTTCAGCAAGATGGGCCTGACCAACACCCCGTGGGCGGTGATCGTGCCCTCGCTCGTCTCGCCGTTCGGCCTCTACCTGATGTGGGTCTTCGCCTCCGAGGCGATCCCCGACGAGCTGCTGGAGGCCGCCCGGGTCGACGGTTCGGGGGAGATCCGCACCTTCTTCAGGATCAGCCTGCCGCTGCTGGGACCCGGCATCGTCACCGTGCTGCTCTTCACCGTGGTCGCGACGTGGAACAACTACTTCCTGCCGCTGATCATGATCAAGGACCCGGACTGGTACCCCCTCACCCTGGGGCTCAACGCCTGGAACGCCCAAGCCGCCACCGCGGGCGGGCAGCCGGTGTTCAACCTGGTGGTCACCGGCTCGCTGCTGACCATCGTGCCGCTGGTCGCGGCCTTCCTCCTCCTGCAGCGCTTCTGGCAGTCCGGGCTCGCCGCCGGCAGCGTCAAGGAGTGATCACCGGCGCGGCGGCGCCATACCCACCTCCCCCTGCGGTCCTGCGCCCGGCACACCCGTGCCGTGGCGACGGGCGGTGCCGCAGACCATCACCACAACGAAGTGAGATGCGATGACGAACAAGCCACTGCGCCGTTCGGCGCAGGCGATCGCGGTGCTCTGCGCGGCGGCGCTGTCCCTGACCGCCTGCGGTTCCTCCGACGAGTCCGGCTCGGGTGCCAAGGCCGCGGACGCGGGCAGCGTCGAGGCGGCGCTGGACAAGGGCGGCAGCCTGACGGTGTGGGCGTGGGAGCCGACGCTGAAGCAGGTGGTCACCGACTTCCAGGCCACGTACCCGAAGGTCAAGGTGAAGCTGGTCAACGCGGGCACGGGCAACGACCAGTACACCGCGCTGCAGAACGCGGTGCAGGCCGGCTCCGGGGCGCCGGACGTGGCACAGATCGAGTACTACGCGCTGAGCCAGTTCGCGCTCGGCAAGTCGGTCACCGACCTCAGCCCGTACGGCGCCAAGGACCTGTCCAAGGCGTACTCGCCCGGCCCGTGGAACTCCGTGGCCGTCAACGGCGGGGTGTACGCGCTGCCCATGGACTCCGGGCCGATGGCGATGTTCTACAACAAGAAGGTCCTCGACAAGTACAAGATCGCGGTGCCCACGACCTGGGACGAGTACCTGACCGCGGCCCGCGCGCTGCACAAGGCGGACCCGAAGGCGTACATCACCAACGACACCGGTGACGCCGGCTTCGTCACCAGCTTGATCTGGCAGGCCGGCGGTCACCCGTACGCGGTGGACGGCACGAAGGTGGACGTGGACTTCGGTGACGCGGGCACCAAGCAGTTCACGGAGGTCTGGCAGAAGCTGATCTCCGAGAAGCTCCTCGCGCCGATCGCGTCATGGAGCGACCAGTGGTACAAGGGCCTGGCCGACGGGACGATCGCCACGCTGTCGACCGGTGCCTGGATGCCCGCCAACTTCGTCTCCGGCGTCCCCTCGGCGTCCGGTGACTGGCGTGCGGCGGCGCTGCCGCAGTGGCAGGCGGGCCAGAGCGCCAGCGCGGAGAACGGCGGCAGCTCGCTGGCGGTGATGGAGGCGGCCAAGGACAAGCCCCTGGCCTACGCCTTCATCAAGTACGCGAACAAGGACGCCGGCGTCCAGGCCCGCATCAAGGGCGGTGCCTTCCCGGCCACGACGGCGGACCTGAACTCCCGGGCGTTCCTGGACACTTCGTTCCCCTACTTCGGCGGCCAGAAGGCCAACGAGATCTTCGCGAAGTCGGCGGCGGACGTCGTCAAGGGCTGGTCGTACCTGCCGTACCAGGTGTACGCCAACTCGATCTTCAACGACACCGTCGGCAAGGCCTACGTGTCCTCCACGCCGCTGTCCGACGCGCTGGGCACCTGGCAGGACGCCTCGGTGAAGTACGGCAAGGACCAGGGCTTCAGCATCGGCGGCTGACGCCCCCTCACGATCCGCGGCCGGCCCCGGCGGCCCTCTTCGAGGGAGCGCCGGCGCCGGCCAGGGGGGCCCGCGGACCGCCGGTCCGCGCAGCTCGGCCCCCTAGACTTCTGACCACCAACGGCAGTGAAACGTATGAGGTGTACGACGCACGTGGACGGGACCGGACAGAGCTCGGCGGCGGGTGCGCAGCGGCGGCGGCGCGGTGCGTCGATGGCCGACGTGGCCAAGCTGGCGGGTGTCTCCGCGCAGACCGTCTCCCGGGTCTCCAACGGTTTCCCCGGGGTGCTGGAGGAGACCCGGCAGCAGGTGCTGGCCGCGATGAAGGAGCTCGGCTACCGGCCCAACAGCGCGGCCCGGGCCCTCAAGCGGGGCGAGTTCCGCACCATCGGCGTCATCTTGTTCAACCTCTCCAGCACCGGCAACATGCGCACGCTGGAGGCCGTGGCCTCGTCCGCGGCCCGGGAGGGCTACGCCACGACGCTGCTGCCGGTCACCGTGCCCACGCAGGACGGGGTCCAGGGCGCGTTCACCCGGCTCGGGGAGCTGGCGGTGGACGGGGTCGTCATGATCATGGAGGTCCATCTGCTGGACGCGATGACGGTGGCCCTGCCGCCGACCGCGCCGGTGGTGGTGGTGGACTCCGACGCCGGGGACCGGTACTGCGTGGTCGACACCGACCAGGCCAGCGGTGCCCGGGCGGCCGTGGAACACCTGCTGGGTCTCGGTCACGGCACGGTGTGGCACGTCGCCGGCCCGAAGGAGTCGTTCGCCGCGGAGCGCCGGGTGGGTGCCTGGCGGGCGGCCCTGGAGTCGGCGGGGCGCGAGGTGCCGCCGCTGCTGCGCGGGGACTGGTCCGCGGAGTCGGGTTACCGGGCCGGGCTGCGCATCGCGCGGGACCCGGGCTGTTCGGCGGTTTTCGTGGCCAACGACCAGATGGCGCTTGGCCTGTTGCGTGCGCTGCGCGAGCAGGGCCGTCGGGTGCCGGAGGACGTCAGCGTGGTGGGCTTCGACGACATCCCCGAGGCCGCCTCGTACATGCCGCCGCTGACGACGATCCACCAGGACTTCGCCGAGGTCGGCCGGCGCTGCGTCGACGGGGTGCTGCGGCAGATCCGCAAGGACGAGGCGGAGCGGGGCACCACGCTGGTGCCCACCAGCCTGGTCGTGCGCAGCAGCACCGCGCCGCCGCCGCGCGGTCGCTGAGCCCAACCCCCCGACGGTTCCCCCGTGGTCACCGCATCGTCGCGATGGCAACGCAAACATCCCGTCACGGGCGTCCCCGCCGGCACCGGCGAGCTCCCCGCGACCGCACCACACGCACTGCACGCACCACACGCACCAGAACTCGACTCCACTGGAGGAGCACGGCCCATGCCCGTACTGCGGATCGAAGGGAACGAATTCCGCCTCGGCGGCGAGCCGTTCCGCATCATCTCCGGTGGCCTGCACTACTTCCGCGTCCACCCCGGCCAGTGGCGTGACCGGCTGCGCAAGGCACGGCTGCTCGGACTCAACACCGTCGACACCTACGTGCCGTGGAACCTCCACCAGCCGCGGCCGCACACCTTCCGCACCGAGGACGGCCTGGACCTGCCGGCCTTCCTGGAACTCGCACAGGACGAAGGCCTGCACGTGCTGCTGCGCCCCGGCCCGTACATCTGCGCCGAGTGGGAGGGCGGCGGACTGCCGTCCTGGCTGCTCGCCGCGCCCGGCATCCGCCTGCGCACCGCCGACCCGCGCTACCTGACCGCCGTGGACGACTACCTGGACCGGCTGCTGCCGCTGGTCGTCCCCTACCTCGCCACCAACGGAGGGCCCGTCCTGGCGGTGCAGGTCGAGAACGAGTACGGTGCCTACGGCGAGGACCCCGCCTACCTGACGCACCTTCAGGACAAGCTGCGCCAAGGCGGTGTGGACGTCCCCCTGTTCACCTGCGACCAGCCCGCCGACCTCGCCCGCGGCAGCATCCCGGGCGTCCTGGGCACCGTCAACTTCGGCAGCCGCCCCGCACAGGGCCTGGCCGCGCTGCGCGAGCACCAGGGCGACGGGCCGCTGATGTGCACCGAGTTCTGGAACGGCTGGTTCGACCGCTGGGGCGGTGTGCACGTCATCCGTGACGCCGCGTCGGCCGCCGCCGACCTCGACGAGATGCTGTCGGCCGGTGCGAGCGTCAACCTGTACATGTTCCACGGCGGCACCAACTTCGGCTTCACCAGCGGCGCCAACGACAAGCACACCTACCGCCCCACCATCACCTCCTACGACTACGACGCGCCCTTGGACGAGGCCGGCGACATCACCCCCAAGTACCTCGCCTTCCGCGACGTCCTCGCCCGGCACACCAGCGTCCCCGACGAGCCGCTGCCCGAGCCGTCCAAGAAGCTCAACCTCCTCGGCGTCCGGCTCACCGCGAACGCCCCGCTGCTCGGCTCCGCCGGCCACCTCGGCCAGGCGGTGACCGGGCCGCGCCCGCTGACCATGGAGGAACTCGGCCAGGACTTCGGCTTCGTCCTGTACGAGACCGCGCTGCGCGACCCGGGCCCCACCCTGCTGCACTTCGCCGCGATCGCGGACCGGGCACAGGTCTTCCTCGACGGCGCCGCCGTCGGCGTCCTCGAACGTGAACTGCACGAAGGCGCCCTGGCCGTCACGGTGCCGGCCGGCGGAGCGACCCTGACGGTCCTCGTCGAGAACCAGGGGCGCGTCAACTACGGGGAGGGCATCCACGACCGCAAGGGCCTCACCGGCACGGTCACCGCCAACGGCGCCGAACTGTCCGGCTGGAGCAGCAGGCCCCTGCCCCTGGACGACCTGTCGGGCCTGACCTTCACCACCGGCGGCCCGCAGCCGGTGGGGCCGGCGTTCCATCGCGGGGTGTTCGAGGTGGAGCAGCCCGCCGACACCTACCTGGACCTCACCGGCTGGACCAAGGGCAACGCCTGGATCAACGGCTTCGCCCTGGGCCGCCACTGGTCCCGCGGCCCCCAGCGGCGCCTCTACGTCCCCGGCCCGGTCCTGCGGCCCGGCACGAACGAACTCGTCGTCCTCGAACTGCACGCCAGCGCCCGCGCGACGGTCGACCTGCGGGACACCCCCGACCTCGGACCGACGGAGGAATGAGCGGGGCACGAGCCGGGATTGAGCGCGCCGCACCGCCCCGCCGTCCGGCACCCCGGACGGCGGGGCGGCTCTGCCATCAGGGGACGGTGTACCCGGCGGGCTTCGCGGCCCTGCTGCCCGTTCTCGCGGACATCGCCACCGGCCGCCGGCCGGGGAAGTCCCGGCCGGCGCTCGCACCGGCCGGCCGGATCGTGGGCGAGGAGGGGCAACTCCACGAGCCGGGACACGTCCGCGCGCACTGCGCGGCAGAGCTCGACGACATGCGCCGGGTGACCCGGCGGCACCTGGTGGCGCAGCCCTTCGACGGCGAGGAGGGCGAGTACCTCTACGCCCTGCAGGCCCTCCTGGCCTTCGAGGGGGGTACCGGTGTGGCACCAGGGCGTGGTCCCCGACACCCACGAGGTGGTGTGCCCTTCGTGCGCGGCGCCCCTGGAGATCGACCTGGACGACACGCGCAGGGGCAGCCGCCTCCACGATCCGGACCGGACGTGGAGGCGCGAGGTGCAGACCGGCGTCCGCCCTACCCCGGCCGCCGCGCTCGCGTAGCCGGCGTCCCGGCTCCACCGCCTGGCCACCGAGGCCGGGCAGCACGCGGCCGCCGAGCATCTGACCTACCTGTCCGGCCGCACCACGTGCCCGGCCTGCGCCGCCGAGTTCTCCGTCCCGGAGCGGATCGCGGCCTCCGTCCCTGCCCGGGCGCGCGCAGCGCTCGGCCCGGATGCGACCCTCGGGGCCGGAACCGTGCTCAGCGCCGGACGCACGGGACGCCCACAAGGCCGGCGCCGCCTTCCTCGTCACCCCTGCGGTCAGCGAGGGCATCGCTACCGGCCGGGAGCTCGGACTCCCGGTCCTCGCCGGGGTGATGACCCCCACCGACATCCTCCAGGCACTGCGGCTCGGCGCCGACGCCCTCAACGTGACTGGGGTTCATCTGCGGCGGCGGAGGCGCAGCATCAGCCACAGGTCGGCGGTCTCGGCCCACGATCTGACGCGGCCGGCGAGGCGGCGGACGGTGGAACGCCGCAGGGTGCAGAGCCAGACGTAGGCGCTCAGGGAGACGCAGAGACAGGCCCAGGTCCGCCACCACCACAACGGCGGCACGCTGCCGGCGCCGGAGTCGGCGAGCAGGCCGAGGATCCAGGTGAGCGCTCCGGCGGTGACGACGGCGACGGCGACGGCCCGGCGCGCGAGACCCCGGGCCGCCCAGCGGGAGCCAGGGCCCCGACGGGGATCTGCACGAGGACGTGGACCATCGCGATCCACAGCATCAGCACGAAGGTCTGCCCGTAGGAGATGGCGTCGGCACCGGCAAGGGTCAGCATGATGAAGCCCGCCGGCAGGAGCACTCCGCTCAGATGCATCGCCGCGATGTTCAACGGCCCGTGCCAGCCCCAGGCCCACCGGCGGTCGTCCTCACCCACCGGTCCCGCTCGCCCCGGGCTCGGCCGCGGTGGCCCGCAGAAGGTCGCGCAGGAGGTCGAAGTCCATGCGCTCGGGCGTGCGGAACCGCAGGCAGCCCTTGCCCATGTCCTGCCCGGCGAGGCGGTCCTCGAAGGCCGCGCGGACGTCGGCGCGCATGAGGTAGAAGGAGATGTACTGCTTCTGGGCGGCGAAGGCGATCTCGGCCGTGCCCCCGCGCTCGTAGACGGGCATGCCGTACGCCATCACCTCGTCGAACCCCTTCAGTTCGGCCCGGCACAGCTCACGCAGCCTGACCAGCGCCTCCCTGCGTTCCTCCGGGACCTCGGAGAGGTAGCCGTCGACGTCCGCCGCCCTGCTCTGCACCATGGGGCCAGGCTACGCGGCGGCGCGGGGTCAGGACGGGGCGCGGAGGGCATCCACGGGTTCCATCCGGGCGGCGCGCAGGGCGGGGTAGAGGCCGGCGAGGAGGCCGACCAGGGCGCCGGCGACCGGGGCGCCCAGGGCGAGGCGGAGGTCCAGGACGGGCGTCCAGTCCTTCACGGCGGCCACGCTGACGACGACCACCACGCCGAGGGCCGCGCCCACGACGCCGCCGAGGAGTCCGATGGTGGTGGACTCCGCCAGGAACTGCCCGGCCACCTGGCGCCGGGATGCGCCCAGGGCCCGGCGCAGCCCGATCTCGCCGACGCGTTCCATCACGGTGACGAGGGTGACGTTGGCGATGCCGATGGCGCCCACGACCAGCGAGACCAGCCCGAGGACCAGGAACAGGCCGTTGACGTCGCCCTGGACACCCTTCCTGGCCTTGGACAGGTCCGGTGGGGCGGTCACGGTGAGCGCCTCCTCGTGTCCGGGGGACAGGGCGATCGGCGCCTGCCGGGCGACCTGCCGGGCCGCGCCGAGGGAGGTGTTGACCAGGACCCGGGTCACGTTGTCCATGCCCATCCGGTCCGCCGCCGTGGTCGGGGGCAGGATCACCGAGGCGGACAGGCGCTGCTCGCGCTGGAACCCGCCGAGCACGCCGATCACCGTGTACGACTGCCCCTTGAAGAAGACGGCTGGGGCGTCGCGTACGTCGTCGATGCCCAGCAGCCGGGCCGCCTGGTCGCCGAGGACGGCGACCCGGTCGTGACGTGCGATGTCACCGGTGTCGAAGAACCGGCCGGTGGCCATCGTGCCGCGGACCGCCTCCGGCAGCGCCGGGGTGGCGGCGACGACCGCCAGGGTCTGCTCGGTCAGCGCGCCGGGGGCGACCACGTCGTTCGCCCGGACCTGGACGTTCGCGCTGTCCTCGGAATCGGAGAGCGCGGCGGCCGACTGCACACCGGCGAGGCGCTCGACCGCCTCGACACCCGGCCAGTCCACCAGCGGCGGGTCGGCGGACCCCGGCTGCGGGGCCGGCACCACGACGGTCACCGAGGTGGCGGTGAGGGCGTCGAAGCGGCCGACGATCTGGTTCGCCGCCGTCGAGGCCACGCCGATCGTGATGACCAGCGTGCCGATGCCCAGCACCGTACCCAAGGTCGTCAGGGCGGAACGGACCGGGCGGGCGAGCACCCCGGCCAGGGACTCCGACCACAGGTCCCGCGGGTCCATGAAGGGGCGCTCGTGGGCGGGGGCGCGGCGCCGCACGCCACGGATGCCGGGCCTCATGCGCCCTCCTGCCGCAGCATGCCGTCGCGGATCCGCACCCGCCGGCCGGCCCGCCCGCTCACGGCGTCGTCGTGGGTGATCACGAGCAACGTCATGCCCTGGGCCTGCAGTTCGTCGAAGAGCGCGAGCACCGACTCGGTGTTCTCGCTGTCGAGGTTGCCCGTCGGCTCGTCGCACAGCAGCAGGGCGGGCTCGCCCATCAGGGCCCGGGCGATGGCCACCCGTTGCCGTTCGCCGCCGGACAGGCGGCCCGGCAGGAAGCCGAAGCGGTGCCCGAGTCCGACCCGCGTCAGTGCGGCCCGGGCGCGCTCGGCACGGGTGCGGCGCGCACGGCCCGGGCGAGGGGTCCGGTAGGTCTCGGCGAGCATGACGTTCTCGTCAACGGTCCGGTACGGCAGCAGGTGGAAGGACTGGAACACGAAGCCGATGCGGGCACCGCGCAGCGCCGTACGCTCGGGATCGCTCAGGGTGTTGGTGAGGACCCCGTCGAGCCAGTAGCTGCCCGACGTGGGCCGGTCCAGCAGGCCCAGGGTGTTGAGCAGCGTGGACTTCCCCGAGCCGGAGGGGCCGACGATCGACAGGTGTTCCCCTCTCCTGACCTCCAGGTGCACGTCGCGCAGGGCGTGCACGGGAGGGTCGGTGTCGAACACCCGGCTCAGGCCGCTGAGCCGGATCACGGTGTCCGGGTCCGGCGCCTGCTCAGGGGCCGGGCGGGGCGGTACGGGTCTGCGCCTCACCGTCCGACCACCACCTGGTCGCCCTCGTCCAGCGAGCCGCCGTCCGCCCTCACCTCGACCTGCCCGGCGGCCGAGAGGCCCACGGTGACGGGCACGTTCACCACCTCGCCGTCGCGGTCCACCCGCACCCGGGCCTTGCCGTCGGCGCTGGTGTGGACCGCGGCTACGGGCACCACCAGGACGGCGCCCTTCGAGGCGCCCACCTCGATGGTCACCTTGGCGGTGCCGCCCGCCTGGTCCTTCAACGGGCCGGGTTCGGGTACGGAGATCACCAGCTGGACCGGAGCGGACGGGTCGGCGCCCGGCTCCGCGCCGGCGTCGGCACCGGGTTCGGTCCCGCCCTCGTCCTTCGCGTCCGCGCCGGTGCCGTCGCCGTCCTTTCCGGTGTCCGCCTGGTTCCCGGCGCCGCCCACCTGCGCGACGACGCCGCGTACACGGGTGCCGTCCGCCGTCTCGATCCGTGCGGTCATGCCCTCGCGCAACGCGGAGCCGTCGGCTCCGGGCACGACCGCCCGCACCACCACGTCGGAGCTCGTCACGGTGGCGACCTCGCCGGCCGGGGTGTCACCCAGGCGCACCTTGACCTTGTCGACCCGGACCGGCAGATCGGGCAGGAAGACGACTTCGCCCGCCGGGACCTTGGTGCCGTACGTGGCGGTGAACGCGCTGAGCGCCGCGTTGGCCCGGTCCAGCCGCTGCCGCGCGGAGCGCAGTTCGAGGGCCGACGCCTCGCCGGAGGCCGGCGGGCCCGCCGTGCCGGAACCGGCCTTGCCGCTGTCAGCCCCGCTGTCGCCTCCGCCTTCGCCCCCGCTGTCGGCTCCGCCGCCCTGCGCCGCGAGGACCGCGAGCTGCGCGTCGGTGACGGCGGCCTCCAGGTCGCCCAGCTGCTGCTGGTCGGCGACGCCCGGCTGCTGCGGCGTGAACCCCTTGCCCTGGTACCAGCGGGTCACCGCCGACGCGGTGCCCTGCCGGTAGTTCCCGGTGACGGCTCCCGGATCGTGCCCGATCCTGCGCAGCGCGCTCTGCAACTGCCTGACGTCGTCGCCCGAACTGCTGGGGCCGAGGGCCCGGTACATCGGGACCGAGCCGCGCAGCACGAACACCGGACGGCCGTTCACCTGCATCAGGACGCTGCCCTCGCGCAGTGTGGCACCGGCCTGCGGGAGCCTGGTGACCCGCTGGGTCGCCTCACCGTCCCCGGAACCGCCCGCGGACCCGACGGACCCGGACAGCGACACCCCGTGCGGTGCCCCGAACTCCACGCCGCCCTGAGCGATGACGTTCGCGGTCAGTTTCCGGCGTTCCACGGCGACGGTGACCGGACCCGCCTCCGGCGGCCGGCGCGAGGCGGCGGCGTCGGCGGGCGACTGCATCTGGGTACCGGCGAACCAGCCGCCCGCGCCGACGAGCGCGACGACGCCCACGATCATCCCGACCTGCTTGCCGCGCCCGTTCGGGCCGCTCGGCAGACGCCGGCTCATCCGGTGATCCCGTAGAGGGGGTGCTTGGCGAGCTTGGGGAAGTAGGCGGCCCGGAACTCCTTGCCGCACTCCAGGTCCTTGCGGGCGATGGTGATCTCCTGGGCGAGCTTGGCCCGCGCCGTGTCCTGGTCCATCTTCTGGACGCCGTCCTGCGGAGTCTGCTGGGCCGTCGCGAACTTCACCATGTCCCCGATGGCGGTCGGCTGCGTCGTCGTCACCGCGATGCCCTCGTCACGCAGGCAGGACGCGAACCGCTGCGCCAGGGAGATCAACCGGGGATCCCCGTTGAGGGCCTGCTTCGCGGCGCGGTCCCGCTCCTCGTTCGCGGCGTGCTCACGGTCGAGTTCGGCCTGGGACTTCTCCGGCCCGTAGGCCTTCTCGATCCCCTCCTTCACACATCCCGGGAGCATCACCTTCTTCCCGCTCGCGAGTTGCTTCGCGGTGCCCATCGCCTTGTCGTAGGCCTTCCGCTGGGCCGGGGACAGTGCGTTGAGGTAGGCCTCGTCCGGGTTGGTCATCTCCCGGGCCTCGTGGGCCTTGCTGCCGGGGACGTCGGGGTCGTCCGGGTAGACGGCGCCCGCGAAGAAGCCGAAGCCGTACTTGTCGCGGTACTTCTTGGCCAGTTCGTAATCCTGACCGTCGACCGGGATGGCGGCGGTTTCCACGCCCGACACGTGCGGCGTGTAGGTGAAGCCCTTCTTCCGCATGCAGGCGGCAATGGTGTTCTGCGACACGTATTGCTGTCTGGTCCCCTCGTCGGCTCCCTCGGGAACGGTCAGTTCACCGTTGACGGCGGCCCGCGAGGGCGACGTGTGGCCGTCGGAGGAGGAGCCGGCGGGTGCGGCGGAACCGCCGTCGCCCTGGGTGCATCCGGCGAGCGCCAGGGTGAGCGCGAGGACACCGGCGGCCGCGGCCGGCCGCAGTGCACGCGTGGTGGGTGTGGGAGCCATGTCGTTCCATCACTTCGTTCGAAAGGTGTCACGGCGGGGCGATGCGCCCCGTTGACGTCCTCAACCCGGTGGACCACCGCTCAGGGACGAGCCGTTTCCGGCGATGTGACGCACATCACGGTTCGGGGCGGGAGGCCTGGTCGGCGGCGGGTGTTCCCCGGGCAACCGAACGGCGCCCCACCTGGTTGGAACAGGAGTGAGGAGTTCAACCGGGAAGGGAGCGCGATGGCAGGGGGCCTGCACGGTGCGGGAGTCGGGGCCGGGCTGCCGTCCCGTGGAGGGGAGTGAGGACCATGCGCGCCGCACCTGACGAGCAGTGGCACGAGACGGAACAGGCGCTGCGCCGCCTCCTGCGCGACGTGGTGCCGCAGACCGCCGGCCCCGCCGACCGCATGACGCGGATCAGGCGGCGTGTGCAGCGGCGCCGGCGGCGCCGCGCGGCAGCCGCCGGCGCGGCCACGGCGGTGGCCGCCGTCGTGGCCTGCGTGACCCTCGCACCGGGGCTGTGGCCACCGGGCGGGGCACGGACGCCGGCCGACGCGGCGGGACAGCGGCACGCCCTCCCCGCAGCGACGCCCTCGCCGGGAGCCACGGGGGACCGCACGACGGTACGCCTCCTGAGCGGCACCGGACTGACGCTGCGGGTACCGCGGACCTGGCACAGCCTGTCCGTCGACGACCGCGGCACGGCGACGGGCTTCGTCGCCTCGCAGCTCCTGAGCCTCCCGTCACGCGACTCCTGCCCCGACCTGGCGGAGGAAGCGCTGCCCGCCTGCGAGCCGCTGGAGGAACTCGGCGAGGACGGGGTGCTGATGACGTTCCGGACCGCCGTGACGGGCAAGGCCGGCCCGGCGACGCCCCTCACCCTGGGCGATCCGGTGGCCGCGGGAAAGGGGTGCCAGGTACTGCGGGGCGACACGGAGATCCTCGCCTGGGGTTACGGCCGCTCGGCGGCGTACGGCAAGCCCTTCGAGGTGCGCATCGACGTGTGCCTGCGCGCACCGTCGGACGCCACCCTCACCACGGTCACGGAGGCCCTGAAGTCGGCGTTCTCCAGCGCCGGCGGCTGACGGGAGACGGCGGGCCCGTGGACCGACCGGCGACGGCGCGTTCCAGGGCGTCCCGGCACAACCAAACCCTTGCCCGGCATGTCGTACATCGAAAGCAGGCAAGAGCCGCAATGCAAGGGGGAACCATGCGTGCGAAACGATACGGGGCGGTCCTGGCCGCCCTGGTGATGGCGGGTGCGGGGGTGGCCGTGGCAGCGCCCGCGGTGGCCGCGGCGCCCGCGGCGGCGTGCCCGACGGGCTGGGGCAGCCTCCCGAAGTCCGGGACCGACGCCGACCTCGGGTCACTGACCGACATCAGGACCGGCAGCCACGAGTGCTACGACCGTGTGGTGTTCGACGTGCCCACCGCAGGCACGGACGCGATCGGCTACACCGTGCAGTACGTCGACGCCGTCCACCAGGACGGCTCGGGGCGGGTCATACCGGTCTCCGGTGGGGCGATCATCGAGATCCGGGTGGCCGCCCCCTCGTACGACCCGCAGACCGGCGCCGCGACGTACCCGGGCCGCGCGGGGCGGACGCTGCCGGGCGTCGACCTGACCGGCTACCGGACCTTCCGGGACGCGAGGTTCGCGTCGAGCTTCGAGGGTGACACGCAGGTGGGCCTCGGTGTGCGGGCCCGGCTGCCGTTCCGGGTGTTCCAGCTCTCCGACCGTCTGGTGATCGACGTGGCCCACACCTGGTGAGGTGCTCCCGCCGGCCGGGCCCGGTGGCGTGGCGCCACCGGGCCCGGTCTGGGCGGCCACGGCCTTGACCAGTAACTCCTGTGAATTCCTGGGGCGGTTGAACACTCCGGGGGTGGTGTCCGTATGTGTGGACGGCTTGTCGTGTTCAGGCCGCCAATCATCAGGCGCGCAGGAGGGTTTCCTTGGTACGCAATTCGCGCAGACGTGCTACCGGCACACGTAGTGGCACCTTTGTAGCCGTCGCCCTGATGCTGGGAGGCGGTGTCCTGGTGACGGCGAACGTGTTCGCCTCGGCGACCGAGGGGGACTCGTCGGGTCAGACGGCCCAGACGACCTCCGCGGGCCAGGCGATCACGGTCGACTGTCCGGACGTCGGCACGGAGCTCACCTCCGTGCCCGAGCAGGCGAAGGAGGACGTCGACAAGGAACTCGCCCTCCTGGACCAGCAGATAGCCGAGGCCTACCAGAGGCTGAAGGACACGTCGGCGGCCCAGCAGCAGGACCCCGGTTTCGTGGACAACGCGGTCCTGGGCCCGCTGAAGGACAAGCGCGCCGCGACGATCGCGCGCATCCTGCAGGCCATCGACCGCGTGGGGGACCCCCCGCAGGGCGTCGAGGGCCTCGCGGGGTGCACGGTCCGCTCCACCGACGCCCAGGAAGGCCGGCAGGGCCAGCAGGGACAGGAGGGCCAGCAGGGTCAGGAGGGCAGCGCGCAGCCGTCCACGGGTGACGGCGGCCAGAACGGCCAGAACGGCCAGAACGGCCAGGGCGCCCCGGCCGGACAGGGCGGCAACGGCCCTGTCGTGGCGGACTTCGCCGACATCATGAGCGTGAACCCGAACGCGCCGCGCGGCCCGCAGCCGTCGGACGCCTCTTCCGGCACGTTCTCGTCCGAATGCGGTGTCAACGCAGGCGGCCTGTTCAACTCCGACAACATCATCGTCGCCCCCGGAGTGACCAACGGCGCCCACCACTTCCACGACTACATCGGCAACCAGTCCAACAACGGACTCGCCACCATCGACGACCTCGCCGAGGCGGAGACGAGCTGCAAGGACCAGGGCGACAAGTCGTCGTACTACTGGCCCGTGCTGCGCGTGCAGGACGGCACCGTGGAGCGGGACGCCGGGGCGCCCGGCGGCGGCACCGAGGGCAACGCCGGGAAGATCGTGACCCCCAAGGAGGTCACGCTCACGTTCGTCGGCAACCCCGTCAGCAAGGTCACGCCCATGCCGCGCCTGCTGCGCATCATCACGGGCGACGCGAAGGCCTTCGTCAACGGGCCGGCCAACGCCAACGCCTCCTGGAGCTGCACGGGTCTGGAGGACCGGCAGCTGAAGGACAAGTACCCGCTCTGCCCCGACGGCAGCGACGTGGTCCGCACCTTCCGGTTCCAGAGCTGCTGGGACGGCCAGAACGTCGACAGCGCCAACCACCGCACCCACGTGGCCTTCGCCGACGCGGGCGGCAACTGCCCGCAGGGCTTCAAGGCCATCCCGCAGCTCGTCCAGCGCATCGTGTACGACGTCCGGACGCCGAGCGTCCAGGACGGCGGCAAGACGGTGCCGTTGTTCGCGGTGGACTCCTTCCCCGAGAACCTGCACAAGCCGATCACCGACCACGGCGACTTCATCAACATCTTCGACGAGGGCCTGATGCAGGAGGTGGCCGACTGCATCAACCAGGGCCGCACCTGCGGCGCCGGCGACGACGGTGCAGAGGAGCCCGGCAACGGCGGGAACGGCGACCCGGGTACGGAGGAGCCCGGCAACGGCGGGAACGACGACCCCGGTACGGAGGAGCCCGGCAACGGGGGCAACGACGACCCCGGTACGGAGGAGCCCGGCAACGGGGGCAACGACGACCCCGGTACGGAGGAGCCCGGCAACGGGGGCAACGACGACCCCGGCGCCGAGGAGCCCCCGGCGGACAACCCGGACGACGACCAGAACGGAGGCGACGACACCCCCGACGCTCCTGTCACGGTGACGCCCAAGGCCGACACCACGCCTACGGCGGGCCAGGACGACACCGCCAACCCCCCCGCCGGCGGCCACCAGCACCACGGCGAGGAGCAGGGCGGGCAGCAGGGCGAGGAGCAGGGCGGCCAGCAGACGACGGCGCCCGGGCAGTCCCCCGCCCCCGGCGGGTTCGCCCCGAGCCCCGCGGGACAGGCCAACCAGCAGGCGATCAACGGCGGTCTGGCCGACACCGGGACCAACCTGTGGCCGGCCGGCCTCGGAGCGGTCCTGGCGATCGCGGGATTCCTCCTGCTCCGCCGGGTGAAGCGCGGCGCGCTCTAGCTCCGCTTCCCCTGCGGCCGCAGTGAAGTCCCCCTTGGCGACCGGGCGTACCGCCCGGTCGCCAAGGGCGTCGTCCACCTAGTCGGGGACCCCGGCGCCGTCCAGGAGCCGGTGCATGTCCTCGGCGGGCAGACCGGGGTTGCCGGCGGCGTGATGGGTCGTGCCGGGGTCGTCGAGCAGTTCGCGGATCAGCGGTACGGGCAGCCGCGGGTGACGGGCCGCAGCCCAGCGCCGGTCGGGGTCGCGGGCGAACTCCTCCAGGGTCCGCACGGGCAGGTCCGGGTCGGTCAACGCGAGACGACCTGCCTCGGGGTCCGCCGAGTCCGCGAAGCGCTCCGCGAGGCCCGCGGCGGGGAACCGCGGGTGGTTGGCGAACCACTCGACCGCGCGGTGGGTGCCGTTGAGGTAGAGGTCCAGCAGCGTTTCCGGCGGCGGTTCCGGGTGGAACTCGCACAGCAGGAGCCGCACGGCGAAGTCCTCGTCGCGGGACAGCAGTTCGACGTACTCGGGCTCCAGGCCGGGGCACACGGCGGCGCTGCGGCGCAGCCACGTGTGCGCGGAGGTCGCACATCGCCGCAGGACCTCCGGGTCGTCCTGGGCCTCCCGAACCCAGTCCAGCGCGTCCAGGCGGTCCTCGGGGCCCACGGTGTAGTCGACGGCCGCGCGTTCCCGCTCCGTCAGCTCCGGCCTGGCGGAGACGACCAGCCGCACGTGCGGATCCGGGTGGGTGGCCAACCGCGCGACGAGGTCCGGTGGGAGGGAGGGGTTGGCGGCGACGGCCCCCGGGCGGTCGCCGGTGACCAGGCGTTCGGCGAGCTCGCGGCTGAGCAGCCCGCCGCGGAGCACCCTGGCCAGGTCCCAGGGGTTCGTGAGGCTCTCCACGAGCCAGGCCGTGCGTTCTGCGTCCTGATGGCAGACGCGCATTGCGGCGGCGCGTCGCACATCGAGGTCGTCGTCGTGGAGCAGCGCTTCCTTGGCGTCGTCGGTGAGGGAGTCCCACGCGCGGCAGGCCGCCTGGCGCAGGGGGCCGTCCGCATGGTCCGCAAGTCGCGCCAGGAGGTGGCCGGGCACGAGGCGCGAGATGACGGTCTCGCAGCGGATCCGCCCGTCCGGGTGGGCGAGGAGACGTTCGTACGCCCAGTCGGGCAGCGGGTCCACGCGTGTCCTGTACGGCGTCGGGCCGATGGCCAGGCCCAGGATGACCCGCGGCGACGGATCGTCGAGGAGGCGGGCCCGCTGGGCCGGGTCCGCGTTCTCGCTCTCGGCGAAGCATGCCCGTAGCGCCGGGTCCGGGTCCGTCAGGATCGCGTCGACCACTTCCAATGGCAGACCTCTTCGCTGGGCGACGTTCCGTCTGATGACCCGGTCGTCGTGCCTGAGCAGTCGCAGCAGGACGTCCGCGGGCGCGGAGGGATTCCAGGACAGATACGCCAGGGCGGCGACGTGGTGGTCGGCCATGGTGTCAGGAACCCCCCACCGCGCGGCGCTCGGCGACCCGGAGCGTGGTGGCGGCCGCCACGCCCGCCGCAAGGCCGAAGGTCAGCGCGGCCGGGACCCCGATGCCCAGACTGGCGGAGAGGGACAGCAGCCCCCAGTGCAGACCGGCCCCGTCCACGGTGACCCGCAGCAACTGCGAGGCGATCAGCCCGAGGACGGTCGCGCAGACCGCGCCGACCGCCATCGCGGGGAACGTGGCCCGTGTCAGCAGTACGGGCAGCCGCCGCAGCATCCACCACACCACGGCGAGCAGCAGCAGGTCGGCGGCGCGGGCCAGGAGCCAGTCGGTCAGCGGGCCGCCTGACGGGGTCGTCCAGGCACCGAGGAGCAGCCACTGGCGCAGCAGGTCGCCCGGTTCGGAGAGCAGGCCGATGCCGGGGGAGTAGGTCTGGAGGGCGGCGGCGACCGACTGGTACGAGAGCACCACGAGGGACACCGCGACCACCGCCGTCCCGACGGTCGCGGCCAGCCGGCCCGCACGCGCCGGGACGACCGCCTGGGGGAGCGGGTCCGCGCCCTTGGCCGTGATGCGCGCCGTGAGCACCGTCACCGCCGCCGCGAGCAGCGCGGCCACCGCGACGGCCTCCCGCCCGGTGGTGATCACCGCGGCCAGCTGGGGCAGGAAGCGGTAGCTGCCGTGCCCGTGCGAGGCGATCAGCCACGGCGCGGAGACGGTGACCGCCAGCGTTCCGGCCACCAGGCCCCACGCCCACACCGCGAGCAGCGTGGCGGGCCACCGGCCGTGCACCGGGGGCAGCCTGCGCAGCAGGAGCAGCGCCCCGGGCACGAAGGACGCGAAGACCGCGGCGAACCGGATCTGCAGCCCGGTCCTGTACAGCGTGAGGTAGTCGGTGCCGCCGGTCGGCGCGCCGAAGGGCTGCCCCCAGCCCGGCGGGTCGTACGACCAGGGGGTCAGCCACGTGCCGAGTTCCGTGGCCGCCCGGCCGCCGATCACGTCGACGGTGCCCGGCAGGTTCAGCGCGTGCGCGCTCGACCCCGCCCACCACAACAGCGCCGTGAGCAGCAATCCCCCGGTCAGGACCGGTATCGCCGCACGCCGGTAGGTCATCGTCCGCCCCCGCTTCGATCGTTCGTCCAGCGGGCGTTGATCATAGGGGCACCCGGCCCCTCCGGATCCCGCAGCTCCCGGGTGCCGGCCGCCACCGGCGGTTCGATGTGCCCCGTACGCCGACGACAGCGCATGCACTTCATGCCTTCCCACGCCCCGAATTCCGGTTACGGCGGGCGATTCTGCGGCACCCCCAGGGGCTTGCCGCAAGCCCCCCGGTGCGCTGTACGTTGGGAACGGATTGGAGCGGACGAGCTCCTTTCCCTTTCTTTTTTGCGCGCGCCGGAGCCCGCCGGAGGGGCGTCCCGGTACCGTCCCGGCGCCTTCGCAGCACCGAGGCCCAGGCCCCGCCCCCGAACGCAGGAAATCCCCGTACCGCAATTGCGGTACGGGGATTTCCTCACGTATATTGAGTGTTTCTGTGCGCGCACAGAAACGGCCCCTCACCGGGGGCCACTGGAATCACCATATCGGACAGGGAGCGAATGTGTCAACTCGCGAAAGAGTCGAACTGCAGAAGGAGCAGGAATTCATCGACCGGCTCTACGAGCGGGTCGACACGCTGCGCGGGGTCGCCACCCGGCGCGTCGAGGACGCGCTGACCCCGGTGGGCAACGGCATGCAGGCCCGTCTCGAACGCGACGTCCTCGTCGCCGAGCGTTCCGGTCTGCTGGCGGCCCTCAACGCGGTCGACGGCTCGCTGTGCTTCGGCCGGATCGACCTCCAGGACGGTGCCGCGCACCACATCGGCCGCATCGGGATCCGTGAGGACGACACCGACCACACCCCGCTCCTGATCGACTGGCGCGCACCGGTCGCCCGGCCGTTCTACGTCGCCACCGGGCACACGCCCATGGGACTGCGCCGGCGCCGGCACATCACCACCGACGGCCGCCGGGTCACCGAGCTGCACGACGAGATCCTCGACCTCGAGGACGACGACCGCAGCGGCTTCGAGGACCGCACCGGCGACGCGGTGCTGCTCGCCGCCCTCAACTCGGCCCGCACCGGCCGCATGGCCGACATCGTGCGGACCATCCAGGCCGACCAGGACCGCATCATCCGCGCTCCGCACCGCGGCGTCCTCGTCGTCGAGGGCGGCCCCGGCACCGGCAAGACCGCGGTCGCGCTGCACCGGGCGGCCTTCCTGCTGTACGAGCACCGTGAGCTGCTGGCCAAGCGCGCGGTCCTGATCGTGGGTCCCAACCCGGCCTTCCTCCGCTACATCGGCGAGGTGCTGCCCGCCCTCGGCGAGACCGGCGTCATGCTCGCCACGCAGGCCGAACTCTTCCCCGGCGTCCACGCCCGCGGCACCGACACCCCGCGCGCGGCGGCCGTCAAGGGCAGCGCGGAGATGGCCGAGGCGCTCGCTCTCGCCCTGCGCGACCGCCAGGTACTGCCCGAGCCCGGTGCGCCGATCGTCATCCCGCACGACGACGGCGAACTCGTCCTGGACTGGGAGATCGCCTACCAGGCCCGGGACGCCGCCCGCGAGACGCGCCTGCCGCACAACCTCGCCCGGCCGTACTTCGCGTTCCACGTCATCGACGCCCTCACCGCGCAGCTCGCCGACCGCATCGGCGCGGACCCGTACGGCGGCCCCAACTTCCTCGGCCCGGACGACCTCGCACAGCTCGGCAAGGGCGTCGCCGCCAGCGCGGGGGTGCGGGCCGCCGTGGCGGAGCTGTGGCCGCTGCTCACCCCGCAGGAGTTCCTCGCCGGCTACCTCGCCGAGCCGGCGTACCTGCCGGACGAGGACGCCCGGGCGATCCGCCGCGCCCCGGACGACGGCGAGTGGACCCCGGCCGACGTGCCGCTCCTGGACGAGGCGGCCGAACTGCTCGGCGTCGACGACAGCGCCGCGCGGGCCGCCGCCGAGGCCGAACGCCAGGAGCAGATCGCCTACGCCCAGGGCGTCCTGGAGGTGTCGCGCGGTTCGGAGTCGTTCGAGTTCGAGGACGCGGAGTCCGAGGTCCTGGCCGCCCACGACATCATCGACGCCGAGCGGATGGCCGACCGGCAGGAGGAGGCCGACCACCGCAGCGCCGCCGAGCGGGCCGCCGCCGACCGTACGTGGGCGTTCGGGCACATCATCGTCGACGAGGCGCAGGAGCTGTCGCCGATGGCGTGGCGCCTGCTGATGCGACGGTCCCCGACCCGCTCGCTGACCCTGGTCGGCGATCCGGCGCAGACCTCGGAGGAGGCGGGCGTCGGCTCCTGGGAGAAGATCCTCGAGCCGTACGTCGGCGACCGCTTCGAGCACGTGCGGCTGGGCGTCAACTACCGTACGCCCGCGGAGATCATGGACCTGGCCGCGCAGGTCGTACGCATCGAGGACCCCGCCTTCGAGCCGCCCCGGTCGGTCCGTTCCACCGGCGAGAAGCCGTGGACGCGGCACGCCGGCGCGGACCTGGCCGGCGCGGTGGCGCGGGCCGTTGCGGAACTGACCCCCCACGAGGGGCGCCTCGCGGTGATCGCGCCGCGCGCGCTGCACGCGGAGATCGCCGCCCCGCTCGACGGGGTCACGGCCGGCGCCGAGCCCGACCTCACCCTGCCCGTGGTGCTGCTCGGCCCCCGGGAGGCCAAGGGGCTGGAGTTCGACCACGTCCTGGTCGTGGAACCGGCACGGTTCGGCACCAGCGACCTGTACGTGGCCCTGACCCGCGCCACTCAGCGCATGGGCATCGTCCACCGCGAGGACCTGCCCGCGTCGCTGCGCTGACCGCCACCCCCACCGCCACCTCACGACCCCGGCCCGGCGCTCACCGGCCGGGGTCGTCCGGAGCCGTACGGGCCGTGCCGGTGTTCCCCGCGCGGCGCGGTGACGCCACACTGGGCGCGTGGACCCCGACCTCTATCCCGACCTGATCGCCGCAGCTGGCCTGTCCGCCGCCCTGGAGCAGGCAGCGGCCGGCCTCGGCGCCGATCTCGTGATCGTGCGTGACGGCGGTGACGCAGTCCTCCAGGCGCGTGTCGCCACCGCCGTGCCCGACCGTGATCCGCTGGTCGTCCACACGTACGCCAAGGAGCGCGGTTTCACGTTCTCCGGATGGAGCCGGGGGGTCGAGCTGATCTCGGGGAGCACGGCCGACCTCGGGGACGTGGTGCGGGTGGGGGCGGCCTGGGGGGACGGCACCGGATTCCGCGACCTGCACCAACGGTTCTCGTTCCTCCACCCCAGCGAGCGCGCCGAAGCCCATGAACGCGGACCGGCCGCCGAGGTCGAGCTGCAGTGGCGAAGGCTGCACGAACAGGCGGCGGAGGCGCCTGACTTCGACGGCTTCCGGCTCCTCGTGCAGGCGGCCCATGCCGAGCCGCGGCTGCGGCAGCTCTTCGCGTTCTCCAGCCACTGGGTACTGGGCTTCAGCGCCCGCACCGGGCACCCGTCCCGGTTGGAGGTGGCCATCGTCCCCGCGCACGACGGCCATCCGTATCGCGTGAAGGACCACCTCCACCTCGGGGACGGTGTGATCGGCGAGGTGGCCACCGCGGAAGAGGCGGTCGCGCTGGCGGTCGCCCACCTCCCCGCCGGGCTCGGACCGGCCGTCGCCGGCACCTCCGCACCCGATGACGGCAGGTGAGCCCTTCGAGGTGCTGCTGGAACGGCTGACGGTGCACCGGTAGCCGGCGGGCGCCGTCGGCGAGTCCGGACCGCCCACCGCGTCCACGCTCCGGCGGCTCGCGCCCACGCTCGGGCTGCACACGCCGGACCTCTTCGTCATCGTAGGCGTCGACGTACCCGGCGATCTCGCTCCCGCCGACCCGAAGCCCGGACGTCGCGTACCGGATCTCGTCCGGCACGCCGTCGCCCTCCCGTCCTGCGCCGGTACGTGGCGTCACTGCCGCCGCCGCACGAGCGGTACCGGACGGCCCCGGCGCCGTCCTCATGGGCCTGCCACGCGACCGCAACCTCGGTTGGATGGCCACGGCCGAGACGTTCTTCCTGATCACGGGCCGCTGCTGGTCCGCGGCACGGGGAAAGGTTCACGGCCTTTTGACCCGGGTGAGGATGATCGCGTAGCGGCACTCGGCATCGCTGGTGTTGGCGAACACGCACGGGACGGGTGCGTCGACTTCGATCGAGTCGCCCGGGCCGAGTTCGTGCACCACATCGCCCTCGTGGAAGGTGAGCCTGCCGTCGAGCACCCAGACGGCCTCCCGCTGGAAGGCCAGGGAAGCCGCCGGATACGGCACGCGGGCATCGAACAGGCCCCTGGAGACCGCCTCCGAGGGGCCTGTTGGCGCTCAAGCGGCATCGAGGAGGCCATCACCCCCGCACCACCAGGCCCGGCCGGAACCCGGCAGCAACCCGCGGGAACCGGACCCCGTGGCTACGGGCTGACGTCGACGTAGTCCGAGGCCCTCTTGCGGACGAAGTAGCCGGTCCCGGTCGCGTCGTCGAAGGTCACCGCCCAGGTGCCGTCCTGGGTCGCCCGCTCCAGATTGAAGAAACGGCCCTTGCCGTCGACGCCCAAGGCGTGCACGTACCGGTAGCTCTTGGCGCCGCGGGGCCGGAAGTACAAGGACACCCGGGTGTCGCGAAGGGCCTTCCAGGTGGTGCCGCTCCGGTACTGGACGGTGCCCCCCACCTTCGTGAGGGCACCCTTCCGCACAGGCTCGGGAGAGGCGTTGAACCCAGCGGCCGCCAGCCGGCGGGCGTCTGGATCTCCGCGAGGCCGGTGACGGTGCCGGTGGCGCCCGGCGCGAGGTTCAACGCATGGGTGTTCACCGAGACCCTGGTGGGGGACTGCACGGTGGTGAGGTCCGTCAACGGCGTCACCGCGTTGATGGTGTGGGGGTCGGCCGCGGAGGAGCGGTGCCGGGCGACGTTCGCAAGCCCGCGCAGACAGATACCGTCAACCTTCCGCTGCGCTCGCCACTTCGGCGGCCGCCGCCGACCTCGACGGACGCTAGTACCAGTTGTTGGCCTGCCAGAACGACCAGGCGCCGCAGGGGCTGCCGTAACGGCTGTCCATGTATTTGAGGCCCCATTTGATCTGGGTGCCCGGGTTGGTGCGCCAGTCGGCGCCCGCGGAGGCCATCTTGGAGCCGGGCAGGGCCTGGACGAGGCCGTAGGCGCCGGAGGAGGAGTTGGTCGCGGTGTAGTTCCAGCCGCTCTCGTGGGTGACGATGTTGGAGAAGCACTGGTACTGCGAGGCGTCACCGATGATCGCCTGGGCCATGGCCTTGACCTCGGCGACGGTGTACGAGGCCTTCACGACCAGCGCCGCGCGGGCGGCGGCCTTGGCCTTGCGGTCGGCCTCCGCCTTCTCCTCCGCCGCCTTGCGGGCGGTGGCGTCCTTGGCGGCCTGCTTGCGGGCGGCCTGTTCCGCGGTCTTCCTGGTGCCGACGTCGGCGGCGTCGGACTGCGCCTGCACCTGCTGCGTCAGCGACGCCTGCTGGACCCGCTGGCCGGCGGGTATGTCCGACAGGACGGTGTCGACTTCGGAGGCGGCGAAGGGCTGCTCACTCGCCTGGCTGCTCGAGGCGACACCGACGACGGCGCCCACGGAGGTGACCGCCGTGGCCGAAGCCACCGCGATCCCCCGGACCGAGATCCGGCTCACACGGTTTCCTTCCAGCGCGGCCCGTTCGGTGATCTCCCGGACGCGATCGTGCCCCTCCCACCGGCTCGGACCGCCCCCGGCGACCACCGGCCAACTCCGTTGCCCCGTACGCGTGTACGTACGGGTGTGCGGATGACAGGGCCTGACTGGAGCGACAGCCTGCCGTAGGGGAGCACCCCAAGGCAATTCCCCCGGCACATTTCCTTACACACGCATCATCAGCCCCGGCAGTCCCGCCCCGTACCGGTGAAGGACCGCCGGCCGCACCTACACCACCGGCCGTACGTCCGCTACGGCACCCTCAAATCGCCCTCTGAACCCCGCCCCGGCAGGCTTCGACCACCCCCGCCGATGGGCACGTACCGGGCACACGCACGGGGGGTGGTGCCATGGACGAGGGAACGGCGGTCCGGCTGGAACCGCACGAGATCGCGCTGCTGCGCGGGGGCCCGAGGGCCGCCGTGACGGTCGCCGTGGTGGCGCTGCACCTGCGCGGCGCCGTGGAGTCCGGCCGGCCGGGCACCCTGCGCCGGGAGGTCTCCCCGGAACAGGCGGACCCGCCGCCGCACCGCCACCCGCTGGAGAAGGCGATACGGGTCGGGCTGTACCGCCCCGCGGGGATCAGGGAACTGCTCGGGCGCGCGGTCGTGCGCACGGCGCTGTCCCGGATGCGGGCGGAACTTGCCGGGGCGGGGCTGCTGCGCCTGGTGCGGGTCAGCCCGACCCGGGCCGCCCGCCGGTACCTGGCGGACCTGCGGCGGGGTACGCCGATGCCGCAGGGTCCCGCAGGGCTCGCGGAGGAGGACATCCTGCTCGCGGTCGCCCTCTACGGCGACCCGGCGCTGACCGCGCTCGTCCCGGCCTTCACCGGTGAGGCGGGGCTGATCGGCCGCGGAGCGGTCGCGGACGAGGGCCTGTTCCCGTTCGGCAGGCACGAGTTCCTGCGCTGGCGCGCCGACTACCCCGACGGCGACACGGGCCACGGCGCCGACGGCGGTGCCGGCCATTCCGGCTACACCGACCACTCCGGCGGCTTCGGTTGCGGCGGCGGAGGCGGCGGTTCGGACTGACGAGGCGGACGAGGGTGGCCGGACGGTCAGAAGCCGAAGGACTTCGTCGTGTAGGCGCACTCGGTGTAGATGTAGCCGGGCTTGAGCGTGGCCTTGTCGGACGCCGGGCTCGATCCGTCGGACGACGTCGACTTGTGCAGGAAGTACGTGGTGCCGACGGGCAGGCGGATGGTGCGCTGGGGGTAGTTCGTGCCGCTGTCCTGGCAGGGCTTGAACCCCGCGAGGGAGGGCGTCAGGAGTGAGTACGAGGTGCAGCTGCGGCAGGCCTTGAGCGTGAGGCTGCCGGTCACCGGCCCGGTGTAGAGCACCGTGATCGGGTTGGGGCTGTCGTTCTTGATCGTGACCGAGATGCTGCCGCCGGAGGCCAGCGTGGGCAGGCGCTTGCCCGCCGCGGGGATCTCGTCCGCGACCTCCGCCGCGATGGCGAACTTCTTGGCCAGCGCCCGGTTCTTCGCGCTCTTGTTGTCGGCGACGAACGTGTTCATCGTCTCCCGCGCCTCACCGAAGTCGCCGTCCTTGTACTGGTCGACCCCACAGGCGTACACCCCCGAGTCGGCGCTCCTCCCGGCCCGGGCGGCGGAGGCGGCGACGGCGTCGCCGACGTCCCCGGCGCCGGCGTTCAGCCCCCCGGCCTGGGTGCCGAGGGTGCGCAGCCGGTCGACGGCGGGGCAGGGGTCGGAGCCGCTCACGTCCTTCGCGGCCTTGTCCACGGCCGAGTCGACGGCGGGTGCGACCTTCGCGGCCTGCTCGGAGTCGGGGAAGGTGCCCAGGAGGTCGCCGAAGTTATCCGTCCAGCCGGCGTCCTCGTTGCCCAGTCGCTGCGCCCCGCACTCGTAGAGGGAGGCGGCCAGGCGGTCGTCGGGCCACTGGGCGAGCGCGCCGAGCGTCTGCTTGCCCATGGTGTCCGGGACCGTGCGCAGGTACGTCAGTGCCGGTATCGCCGCGCAGTAGTCCTGCTGCTCGTAGGCGGCGCCGACGGTCGTGTAGTAGGTCTTCAGGCGGTCGGGTACCCGGGCCGCGGCCCGCGAGCCGGGGTGGCCGGATCTGATGTCCCGGTACTCGCCCAGGGCCTTGCGGTAGTCGGACCGGGCCGCGTCGAAGGGTCTGCTCCCCCCGGCCCGCACGAGCCGGTCGGCCTGGTCGAGCCGGTCCAGGAGCGCCTGCTCGTTGGCCTCGTCGCGGGCCATGTCGTACAGCACGACGCCGCCGGCCGGTACGGCCAGCAGCACCAGTCCGAGGGCGATCGCCAGGGGAGCGCCCGCGGGCCGCACCAGCCGGGTGCGCAGGCCGACCACGGCGCCGTGGACGGCCGCGGCCAGGAGGAGGACCAGGTAGACGGCCACCAGGCCCACGGGCACGCCGTCGGGGTCCGCGGGCAGCGCCACCAGCAGCAGGATGCCGGTCGCGAACCAGCACACGGCCATGAGCACCCAGCGCCGGGTAAGGGCGTAACCGAGGCCGAGACCACTGAGGTTGAGCAGCCCCACCGCCGCCGCGCGCAGCCCGTCCGGCGGCGCGGGCGGCGGGGTGGACGGCATGGGCGGGATGACGAATCCGTATCCGTATCCGTGCGCGGTGCCGTGCGGTTGCTCGGACATGGCGGCTCCCCCCGGTCAGCACTGCCCGCATGCCTGCAACTTGTCAGTGTACGGACGGTAGCCGGATCTCGACAGTGAGTTCGAGGGGTGGAATCGGGCCAACCGCCCGCAATGGGGTCGGTCCGGGCCGGAGCCGCCGCCGCGCCGGAGCCGGCGTGATCACACCGCCTTGAAGGGCTCCCGGTAGGACTTGCGCAGGGATGCGGCGGCGACGGGGAGCAGGGTGGCGAGCACCTTGCCCTTGAGCGTGCCGGGGGTGCGGGTGAGCTCGACGTCGACCCGTGTGCCGTTCCCCTCGGGGGTCAGCTGGAAGATCCATCCGCCGCCGGGGCCGAACACCTTCGAGTCGTGCGTGGTGATGGCGACCCTTCCCGTCCCGGCGTCCCAGTCGTAGCGCGCCCGCTCCCAGGCGGACGCGGTGCCCTCGGTCACCTCGGCCCAGGTGTCGCCGATCGCGTGCACCGTGAGGTGTTCGGCGTCGATGGTGGGCCAGGTCCGGGCCCGTGCGGGACCGAAGTCGGTGAGCACCGCCAGTGCCTCGGACGGGCTGAGCGAGGAGAGCAGGTGGAAACGTACGACAGCCATTGTGGCGTCCCCCACATCATGAGTAACCGTTCTGAACGGTGACGACCGTGTCACGGGGCGAAGTCACCTGTCAAGCCAGTGACGAATCGCGGGTCACCGGTTAGGATGGTGATGTGAACCATGCCTTCCCCTGTGGGACGCTCGCCCTCGACTTCCTGGGCACGCTGCGCGCACGACGCAATGCGGTGCCCACGGAGAAGCTCGCCTCGCCCGAGCTCCTCGACTCCTGGTTCGTCGAGTCCCGGATGCTCGACCGCGAGCCCGGCTCCGACGCGTCGGACCTCGCGGCGGCCGTGGACCTGCGGGAGTCGATCTACGCCCTGGTCGTGGCGCGGCTCGACGGCGAACCGCTGCCCGCCGGAGCGGTCGCCGCGGTGAACCGCCACGCGGCCCAGGCACCCGTGGTGACGCAGCTCGGCCCCGACGGTACGAGCCGTTCCGGTTCGGCGTCACAAGGCCTCGCCGCCGTCGCCCGCGAGGCCGTCGAGATCATCGGCGGCGAGGAGGGGGCGCTGCTGCGCGAGTGCGCCCGCCCGGAGTGCACCCAGGTCTACCTCGACCGCTCCCGGGGCCGCCGGCGTGAATGGTGCGCGATGAGGACCTGCGGGAACCGCGTCAAGGCAGCGGCCTTCCGGGCCCGGCACCGCACCACCGAAGCCTGAGGCGAGCGAGGGGCATCAGAACCTGACGGTGAGGTGACGGGGCCCGCGCAGCATGGCGTTGCGCCGGTAGGGAGGCGGGTCATGCAGCAGGGTCGCCGTACCCAGACCGGGCAGCAGCGCGCCGAGCGCCGCCTGGGCCTCGATGCGCGCGAGCGGTGCGCCGAAGCAGAGGTGGACGCCGCTGCCGAAGCCGAAGTGCTCGTTGTCCTTGCGGGCGGGGTCGAACCGTTCGGGGTCCTGGAACCGCAGGGGGTCACGGTTGCCCGAGGCGAGCGCGAGGATCACGGACGTGCCCTTCGGCACGACGGTGCCCGCGATGTCCACGTCGGCGAGGGGGATGCGCTCGCGCAGGTGCACCGGCGGCTCGTACCGCAGCAGTTCCTCCACCGTCTCCGGCAGCAGTTCCGGCTCCCGGCGCAGCCGCTCCAGCTGGTCGGGGTGGCGCAACAGCGTGAGCACACCGTTGGTGATCAGGTTGACCGTGGTCTCGTGCCCCGCGATGAGGAGCAGGATCGCGGTCTGCGCCAGTTCCTCGTCGGTGAGCCGCAGCTCCGGATCCGGTTCGTTGACGAAGTCCGAGAGCAGGTCGCCGGTGGGCCGGCCGCGGCGCTGCTCCGCGAGGCCGAGCAGGTACGCGCCCATCTCCATCTGGGCCTTGCGGCCCGCCTCGGCCCGCGCGGCGGTGTCCTCGCCGGGGCCGATGTCGGCGGAGGCGACGAGCAGGTCGGTCCACTCCCGGAACCGCGGCTCGTCCTCGCGCGGCACACCGAGCACCCGGCAGATGACCGTGACCGGCAGGGGGTAGGCGAGGTCGTCGACGATGTCGATGTGGTCGCGGCCCCGGAGCCCCTCGACCAGTTCCCCGGTGATCCGGGTGATCTGCCCGCGCATCGCGTCGACCCGGCCGGGGTTGTGGGGCGGGCCGAACGGCCGCATGGCCAGCGTGCGCAACCGGTGGTGCTCGGGGTCGTCCAGCCGCAGGAACGGCAGGTGCTGCGTCTCCTCCGCCGCCGGGGCAGCCGGTGTGGTGCGGTTGCGGGGGTCGGCGCTGAGCCTCGGGTCGTGGAGCAGGCCGACGATCTCGTGGTACGTGCCGACCAGGTAGCTGCCGTCCGTCTGCCGCACCACGGGCCCGGCCTCGCGGAGCTCCGCGTACAGCGGGTACGGGTCGGGGCGGCTGGCGTAATCGGTGATCCGTTCCAGCAGGGTCTCGGCGGTCATGCGTGGTGGCTCCTCGTGGATGGGCGGGGGTGGGTCACCCGGCGGGCCTCGCCAGGACCAGCCGCCGGTCCGGCAGGTACCCGGTGAGCGCGACCGTGGGACCGTGCGAGAGCCGGCTCGGGTCCGGCACATCGGAAGGGAGCACGACCTCGGCCGCCGTACGGCGGTCCGACGCGCCCAGCGGGGGCGGGAACGGGGCGGCCGTCTCGATGAGGCGCTCGTAGTACTCCAGCGACTTGGCCATGTTGACCGTGACCGCGGCGGTCAACCGGCCGCGGTAGCCGTACGCCATGACCAGGCGGCGCTCCTCCAGTGAGCCCTGCGCGATGACCACGTGGTCGGAGAAGGTGGGGACGCCCACCGACTTGATGTTGTAGCCGAACTGGCTCGACCAGAACGTCGGCACCGCGAGGTGCGGACGCCGCAGCGGCCCCGGACTGACCATGTTGTGGGCGGCGACCTCGGCCTGGTCCACCGCGTTGCGCCAGTGCTCGAGGGAGAGCAGCTGGTACTCGTACAGCGGGTGCGGGAAGCGCGAGACGTCACCGGCCACGAAGACGTCGTCCGTGACGATCCCGTACATGGTGAACGCCCGGCAGCCGGCGTCGCAGGCGATCCCGCGCGGGCCCGCGGCCAGCCCGGACTCCGCCAGCCACTCGACGTTGCGGACCGCGCCCATCGCGACGACGCACACGTCCGCGTCGACACGGGTGCCGTCCGACAGGTCCGCACCGGTGAACCTGCCGTTGCCGCGCAGCGAGGTGACGGTCACGCCGCAGCGCAGGTCCACACCGTGGGCCCGCTGCATGGCGGCGGCGAGCTTCGACAAGGTCCCGCCGAGCGCCCCCACCAGCGGCGCCGGGCCGCGTTCGGTGACCGTGACCTCCAGACCGCGCTCGCGGCAGACCGACGCGATCTCCGAACCGGTGAAGCCCGCGCCGATCACCAGCACCCGGCGCGGCCCGGCGGCCAGCCGCTCGGCCAGGCGCGCGGCGTCGTCGCTGGTGCGCAGGGTGAACACCCCGTCGAGGGCGGCCTCCTCCGGAACGGGCCAGGGCCGCGCCCGCGTCCCGGTCGTGATCAGCAGCCGGTCGAACGGCAGCGACGAGCCGTCGCCCAGCAGGACTCGCTTCCCCACCGGGTCCAGCCCGGTGGCGCGCACCCCCAACCGCCACTCCGCCTCCGGATCACGGCGCATCGGCAGCCCGGTGGCGTCCGCCGACACCTTGCCGAGCAGCACCCCCTTGGACAGCGGCGGCCGGTCGTACGGCGGGTGGGGTTCGTCCCCGACGACGGTCAGCGAACCGGTGAAGCCCTTCTCGCGCAGCGTCTCCGCGGCCCGCAGGCCCGCCAGCGACGCCCCGACGATGACGATCCGGCCCTCCAGGAGGTCAGCGGACACCGGCGCTCACCTCCTCGCCCACCAGGATCGCCTGCACCGGGCACGCCGCGGCGGCCTGGCGCACGCGTTCGTACTGGTCGCCCGGGACCGCCGGGTCGTACAGCAGTGCCTCCTCGCCGTGCAGTTCGAACACGTCCGGCGCAAGGAACACGCACTGCGCATAGCCTTGGCAACGGGTGAGGTCCACGACAACGCGCATGCCCAGCCACTCTCTCCGGCGCTTTGATGTCCCTCCATTCGTAAGCCCTGCGGGGCCGCGGCGCTCGCCCGGATACTCCGACCGGACATTCCGCCAGGATGCGTTCCCGCCCCTGCGGGTCCACGCTGAGCCGGTGCGATGCCGAGTGATCGTGTACCCGCCCTCGGGCACCGGCGGCCGCCGCGTGCGGTGCGACGGCAGGATCCTCGGCCTCGCCTACGGACCCCGGGACGTCCTCGCGCTGGCCCGCCGCGCCGGGCTCCGCATGCGCCTGGGCGACCTGTACGACAGCGACCTCGTCGAGTGGCGCGGCGCCGGCCCCACGACCTGGTGACGGCCCGCCGACGCGGCTACGGACGCGGCCAGAGCGGCGCCATCACACCGAGGTCGATCACCGACACCCACTCCGCCGACGGGATGGCCCGCTCGAGCACGAACCACTCGTCCGGACGACCGTCGAACCGGGACGCCGCGAGCGCCTCCGCGGACCCCGCGGGCAGCCTCGTACCCGCCCACGCGTGCCACCGCTGCGCCTCCGGCGCGGGAACCTCCACCGTGAACCGCACGGTGCGGTCCCGGAAGGCCCCCGGCAGCGACCCCGGACTCGGATCGGCGGTCAGGTGCACGGACCGCGCCAGTTCCGGTACGTCCTCCAGCTCCTCCGGCCAGGTCGCCCTGATCTCCGCGTCTGCCAAAATCAGCGGCCACAGCCCCGGCCGCGTGAAGTGGAAAAGGAGCATGCCGGGACCCTACTGGCGGATCGTCGCCGCGTATGTTTCCGGCATGTGACGAGGCGCGCACCTCGATGCGCGCGTTGTCGTCGCATCGGAAGAGCGAGGCCGCGCCAACGGTGAGCGCGGTCAGGTGACTCACTCACAGCAGTACGTCGCGCCCTTCCGGGTCGCCGCACACGGGGCAGTCGTACTCGTCAAGCGATTTTCCAGGAACCGGATGCCCGCAGAAGACGCAGGGGCGCATGTCGGCGTCCAGCGTTTCGACCGGGGGTTCGTCGTCGTTCACGACCGCAGGGTTCCACGCCGCGGACGGTTCGGGTGAGGCTTGCGCACACAAAGGGTCGCAGCGGCGGTGGACGGGGCGCGAGCCGGCCCGAGCCTGCCGTGTCGGTGGCGGCCCATAAGGTGCGGGCAACGTCTCCAAGAAGGAGTTCCCGTGGGGTTTTCCGGGCACCTGCTCTTTGCCCGCAGCAAGCGTCCGCTGCTGGAAGCGCCCGTGTTCGACGGCATCGACCAGGAGCTGAAGGACGGGGTGCACGAGTGGTGGCCGCGAGCGGGTGGTTGGCAGACCCTCCAGTTCGACAATGAGATCTGGGAGGACGACGATCTGCCCGCCCTCGTCGAGTGGACCGGCGCACCGGCCTGCGTCGGGTCCGTATCCGACAGCAGTGTCGCCCTGGTGACGGGGCTGGGAACCGACGGGCGACGTTGGCAGGCGTGGCTCAACCTGCACATTGCCGCGGCACTCGTCACCGAGGAACCGGAGGACCTGGAAGATCAGCTCCTGTGGGTGGACACCCCCGAGTTCGACGAGGCTGTGAGCCGCACACGCGCGGAACTCGACGCGGAGATTCCTTCCGACGCCGAAGGCGCTCTCGCCTGGGCCGCAGCGGCAGGCATCCCGGCCGTGGAACCGCAGTCCCGGATCGAGGAGATACTGCGTTCGGAGGAGACCTTCGTGGAGGACCTCTTCGCCGTACTGCTGGATGCGTTGGGTTTTCCGGAGGGGACCGAGCCCACGCCGTAGCCGCAGGAAACGGCGTTCAACCGGAGGGCCGAGCGCCGATCCGGAGCCTGTACTGGTGATCTTCCGAACCGGCAGGGGTGGGCTGTTACAGCTTGGTCATGAGTTGAACCAGGGCCCATGACGTGTGGGCGCCAGGGTGATCGCCGACGCGCCGCGATTCGCGCGCCGTCGGCTGATCTCCTCGCGCTCGAAAGGTACGGCATTGTTCGCTCTCGTCTTCGGAGGGCACATGTTGTACCTCCTCCTCGTCGCCCTCGTCTCCGCGGCCGTGCTGGGGGTCGTCTCGGTCGCCCTGCGTGGCCGTTCCGACCGGCCCTGGACCTACGGGGCGTGGGCGGCCACGACGACGGCCGCCTTGTTCCTGACGCTTTGGCTCAGACCCGTCGGTACAGGCGCGGTGAAGTGCACGGTGAGCAAGGACGTGTGGGAGGCGTTCGGGACGACCCAGGGCTGGATGAACGTCGCCCTGTTCGTGCCGATCGGCTTCTTCGGTGTGCGGGCGGCCCGGCGTCCGGTGCCTCCTGTGCTGCTGTCGGTCCTCCTGGCGTGCGGGATCGAGACCGTCCAGGCCTGCCTTCCGGTCATCGGCCGTTACTGCGACACCAGTGACTTCACCACCAACGTGGCGGGCGCCGTCGTGGGCGCGGGCATCGGGGTCCTGTCACTGCGCCTCGCCGGTACGAGGGTCCCGCCCTGGCCCACGCGCCACCGCGGGCTCCAGGCCGCGACCGGTGCGGGGTTCCTGGCCGTGGCCCTCGTGCTGACGACCGTCGTCGACGTGCGGGTCGTCGACCACGCCGAGCCGAGCAGGCAGGCGTCCGCGGAGCAGCAGGCGGTGATCGGGCAGGCGGTGCGCAAGGCGCTGGGCGACGACGTCAGGATCGTCCGGGTCCAGGACAACACGCCGTGCGGGATCGACGGCGTGAACGAGGAGGTGTGGGCGGAGCTGGACCCGAGCGGGGTCGCCTTCATGAGTTGGCCCGACCCGGACGGGTTCCGCGTCGACGTGTCGACGGGCCCCCGGACCGGGGCCGCGGCGGTCGGGAAGCCCATCCCGGGCTCTTCCTGGTCGGTGCACGACGCGGCGGCCGCCGAGCGGTCCGCGGACCGGTACGTGGCCCTGCACTACCCCACTGCCGACACGAAGCGGCCCGCGGTGGACCGCGTCGACGACGGCGCGGGCGGGATGTGGACCGTGACGTACCCCTACCGTGACGCCAGCATGCGTTCCGTGACGTCGCTTCAGGTGACGGTGAACTCCGCCGGGCGTCTCCTCGGCGTCCGCCTCGCCGCGACCGCCGGCACCGGCCCGGACACCAAGTCCGGCGACTACTGCGGCTGACGACCCGGCGGACCCATGCGGTCACAGCGCTAGCTGTCGTAGGGGACCCAGGCACGCCGGCCTGCGTCGTTCGTGCCGTACCAGTAGTGCGGCAGTGCCGTGATGCCGCTGGTGCGGAACGGGCGGCCGTGGTCGTCGATGCGGATCGTGCCGGTGCGGCCCTGGGAGGACCAGTCGAGTTCGAGGTACCAGCGGGCGTCGTGGGTCCGTGTCATCGCGTCGACCAGCAGCACCTCCGGGTCCTCGGCGGAGACGCGGTACGGGAAATGCGCGGCCGGGATGACGTGTTCGCTGTCGGCGCCGTCCTCCGGGCGGGTGATGGGGCGGTCGACGTCGAGGTTCACGGTGAAGCGGCGGGGCGTGAGGTCGCTCCCGCAGCCCTGGCCCATGGCGTACGCACTCCCGGCGGCCGGGTTGCCGCGGCTGACGATCCGGACGTGGAGCGCCTCGAGGACCACGGCCGCCGACGACCGCCCCTGCACCGAGATCTGCACCCTCGTCTGCCGCCCGTGCACCGCGCCCTGCGTCGCCGCCCACGCCCGGGCATCCTGCTCCACCGGCGGTGCAGGTACCTGTGCGGGCGGCTTGGCGATGACGTAGTCGTGGCCGCAGCCCTTGTCCCAGACCAGGGAGTCGGCGCTCCACGCGAGGGGCAGGCCGGTGGTCTGCTTCGCGGCCGCGGTGGGACCGCTGCCGGTGGCGGGCGGGGAGGAGCTCCGGGAAGGGGAGGGGGACGTGGTGGCCGACGTCGGCGACCGGTGGGGTGCGCCGGGGGCGGTCGTCCGCGAGCCCGCGGTGCGGGAGGCGTCCGCCTCGGAGGACCGCTCGCCCGACAGGGCGGACGTGCTGCGCAAAGCGGCGACCAGCGCGCAGGCGACGGCGATGGACGCCAGGACCCCTCGGCGGCGGTACCAGGGGCGGGGAGCGGGGGTGGGAGCGGGCGCGTCCGGGTCGGGGCCGTCCCCGGGCTGCTCCGCGGAGCTGCCCTCCTCGACGAGCACCCCGTCCCCGTCCGGTGCCGCCGCTTCCGCCGGACCGTCCGTACGCACCTCCTGCCGAGCCGCCATCGCCGACAGCCACAGACGGTGCAGCTCGAGCCGCTCCTGCGGGCCCGCGTCGCAGAAGGCCGCGAGCCGTTCCACGGGCGCGAAGTCCTGAGGCACCGCGTCGCCCGTGCAGTACCGGTGCAACGTCGAGGTGTTCATGTTGAGGCGGCGGGCCAGAGAGGCGTAGCTCCGGTTCGTGCGGTCCTTCAGCCGGCGCACCAGCGCCGCGAACTCCTCGACATCGTCGCGCATCGACACCGTTCTCCCGTCGTCCGGCCGCCGATCCTGCATCCCAGGCACTCATATCCCTGCACGTCAGATGGGCCGGGATGGTTCCACCGCCGCCAAGGGGGCGGTAATCGTTGCGCAGGACTCCGGTGGCCGCCGATGCTCTTCGTGTCGCACCGACCAGGGCCGGACCGACCAGCCGGCGTCGGGCGACGTCCGGCACCGATGCACTGCACTCATGCATCCACCGCATTCACCGCATTCACGGGGGGACACCCATGCCCAAGCGCACCCGAGCAGGCGCGCTCCTCGCAGCCGCCGACCTGCCGCCGCACCGCACCTCGTCCTGAACGGCCCGCAAGGCCACCACCGGCGTACCGGAGGCGACGGACCGGGACACCGGCCCGCGGACACTGCCGGACCACTCGATCACCCGAAACGGAGAACCGACATGAACAACAAGACTCGCACCGCCCTCACCGCCGGCGTCCTCGCCGTTGCCCTCGGACTCGGCGCAGGCATCCAGGCCTCCGCCGGGACCCCGCACAGCGTCAGCGCCAAGTCGTCCGAGTCGGCACAGGCGTCCGTCCACGCCCCCGCGAAGGCGTCCACCGCAGCACCGCAGTCGGTCAGCGGCACGCCCGGTCGGGCGGTGACCCGGGTCGCCGACTTCTACGGCGCGTACATCGACGCGAAGGGCGACTACACGGATCCGGACGTCACGCTGGCCACGGCCCTCCGCAAGCACTACCTGACGCCCGACTTCGCCCTGCGGCTGGCGGCCTGGGAGAAGGAGAACGGGGCGGACGGCGTCCTGCGCGCCCAAAACGTCCCGGCCCGGTGGACGGTGACCGACAACGGAACCGTGGGAAACGGCCATGAGGTCATCGTCACCCTGACCTTCGGCAGCGGGGAGACGGCGCAGAAGACCAAGCTCTTCGTGCTGCTGGAGCGGTACGACCACATCGTCGACATCGAGACCACGAGCGCCCGCTGACGGCTGACGGCACCGCTGACGCACACCATGGGGCCCCGCCGGGCAGTGCAACTCCGGCGGGGTCCTGTGTACCCACCGCGCAGGAGGCGCGTGCGGTGCGTAGGCCCGGGCGGCGAGGACGGCTTCCCTCGCCGCCCCGGACGCCGCCCCGGGAAGTCCATCCTGGGCTCAGGTGTGGCTAGTCACCCATGAACCACAAGTAGCTGCCCGGCGTCGCCGCACACGCTTCGAGAAGTTCGGCGAGGTCGAGCAGAGCCGCCTTCTGCTCCTCGTCAGTGCACCGCTGCGTCAGGACGGCGACCTCCTGGCGGACGACGTGAGCCTCCTGCTCGTTGAACAGCGACCTCCTGGCGGACGACGTGAGCCTCCTGCTCGTTGAACAGCGTGTCGCCGTAGGGTCCACCCAGCCGAGCTTGCCGGAGTCGTGCCGGCCGAGCGTGCCGAGCACCCTCGCCAGCGCTTCACCGTGCTCATAGGACCCTCGCAGCAAGGTCCCCCGGGACGTCCCCTTGCGTGCTGGTCGCCCAGAGTGCAGTTCCAGTTCGATCCCCACGGCCCCTCCCTTGGCTCGGTAGTCCAGAGACGACCTGCTGAACTGCTGGGAGCTCATCGTCCGACAGCGTGCCCGTCCGATCCGGGGTGGCGTTCACGCGGATCAAGGTACCGGGAGCGCAGCGCAACGGCTCCGGGCGGGGATTGGCTGCGCACGGTGATCCCGCGCCCCGACTGCGGGCGCCGGTGGCGGCGCCGCTACTGCGACGGCCCCTGAGCGCGCTCGTCCCAGCCGACCGCGACCGCCCAGGTGACCCCGGGCCCCGCGGTCACCGCCCTCGAAGTCAAGGACACGCGGGGGCGGGACCACCGTCCACGCCCCGCCTCAGTTCCCGGCGTCCGCGCTGTGCACGATCTGGATCAGGTTGCCGCAGGTGTCGTCCAGTACGGCGGTCGTGACGGGGCCCATCTGCACCGGTTCCTGCGTGAAGTGCACCCCGAGCCCGCGCAGCCGGGCGAACTCCGCGCGCACGTCGTCCACGGCGAAGGAGGTCGCCGGGATGCCGTCCTCGGCCAGCGCCGTCTTGTACGGCTTCACCGCGGGGTGGCCGGAGGGCTCGAGCAGCAGCTGCGTCCCGTCGGGCTCCTCCGGTGAGACCACGGTCAGCCACCGGTCCGTACCGATCGGGACGTCGTGCTTCTTCACGAAGCCCAGCACGTCGGTGTAGAAGCGCAGGGCCTTCTCCTGGTCGTCGACGAAGACGCTGGACAGGTGGATCCTCATGGGGGGCTCTCCGATGCGTCGGGCCTGAGCCACCGGGTCACGATGTGCTCCAGGGGTTCGGTGTTCAGGTCGTGGTATTTGTACCGGCCCTGGCGCCGCGTGAGCACCAGCCCCGCCGATTCGAGCACGGCCAGGTGCTGGCTGACCGCCTGGCGGGACAGCCCCAGGCCGTGCTTCATCGCCAGCCGCCCGCAGATCTCGAACAGGGTCTGGCCGTCCCGTTCCGCCAGCTCGTCAAGGATGCGTCGGCGGGTGGGGTCGGCCAGCGCCTTGAACACATCCTCTGCCATGACCGCAACGATAGGCAAGTGGATGCTTGCCTATCAAGCCCGGGTTCCGGGGTCGCCGTCCGGCGGTTCAGCTGTCCTGGATCCGGTCGGCCGCGGAGGCCCCGTCTTCCGTCGGGGTGTGTGTGATGGCCAGCAGCGCCGTGTCGTCGGTCCTGCGGCCGCCGGTGTGGCGGTGGTGGTCGGCGAGCAGGGTGTCCACGAGGGCGTCGGGGTCGGGGCGGCGGCGGCCCGTGCATCGGGCGACGGGGTCGTAGAAGGTGCCCGACGCGTCGCGGGCTTCGGTGAGTCCGTCGGTGTAGAGCAGCAGACTGGCCCCTTCGGGGAACGCCACCGTGTCGACGCGGTCGACGGTGTCGGTGCCGTCGTCGAGGGCGCCGAGGCCCAGGGGCAGGCCCGGCCCGGTGGGCTCGACGTACCGCACGGTGTCGCCCAGGAAGAGCAGCGGCGGCGGGTGGCCGCGGTTGACCAGCCGGACCTCGTTCCCGTGCCGGGGGAACTCCGCCAGCACGCCGGTGATGAACCCCTCGAACTCGGTCAGGGTCCCCGACTGCCGGGACTCGAGGGTGACGGCCCGCTCCAGCCGTTGCGCGAGGGCGGTCAGGCTGGGCTCCTGCAGGGCCGCCTCGCAGAAGGTCCCGATGCCGACGGCGACCGCCCTGACCGCTTCCATCCCCTTGCCGCGTACATCGCCGATGACGCAGCGGACGCCGAAGGGGGTGTCGACCACGGCGTAGAGGTCCCCGCCGATCTGCGCGTCCGTCTGGGCGGCCTCGTACCGGGCGGCGAAGCGCAGCGGGCCGATCCGCTCCGGTGGTGTCGGCAGGACGGCGCGCTGGACGGCGGCGGCGATGTCGCGTACGGAACGGAGCTGCGCATCGCGGTGGTACAGGAGCCGGTTCAGGAGGACGGCGATCCCGGTCACCGTCGCGACCATGAACAGCTCGCTGAACGCGATGGCACTCCGGCGGTAGCCGAAGACCCAGAACATGACCGCGTCGAGGACGAGGGCGGTCAATCCGATGAGGACCGTCCCGCGCAGCGACAGCAGAGCGGCGGCCACCAGCACCGCAGCCGCGTAGAGGGCCGCGGCGCTGACGGTGCGTGGCGTGGCGAGGTCGATCACCACGGCGACGAGCAGCAGGACGGCCGGCAGCAGGCGACTCTCCGTTCCCGCCCAGCTCCGCGTTCCCAGCCTTGCCACGTGCTGCTCCCGAGGTCGACCGGGCTTCCGGCCAGCTCAGGCTAACCGTCGCCCGTCCGCCCCGCCCTCCACGTCACCCGGCTCGCCCACCGCGGACATCGCCACGTGCCGGGTGTCACCCGGCTGGAGCAGGGGGCCCGCAGTGGGCCGGTGGTGGGCCGGTGGTGGGCCGGCGGTCAGGCCGTCCCACCGGCCTCGCCGGTTCGCAGACCGCGGCGGAGGGCGTCGAGCTGCTCGGCGATCATGCGGCGGCTCACCTCGGTCCGCGGGGCCAGTTGGGCCGCGCCGTGGAAGGCGCCCGGGAAGTGGTGCATCTCGGTGGGGACGCCCGCGGTGATCAGCCGGTGGGCGTAGGCCAGGTCCTCGTCGCGCAGCGGGTCGAACTCGGTGGCCGCGATGTACGTGGGCGGCAGTCCGGCCAGGTCCTCCGTCCTGGCCGGGGCGGCGTACGGGCTGACGCCGTCGCCGCCGCGCAGCCCCTTGCCGCCGAGGTAGTGGTCCCAGCTCCGTTGGGCGTTGCGGCGGTTGAAACCGGGGGTGTCGGTGAAGGCCCGCATGGAGGCGGTGGCGAGGCGGTCGTCCAGGATGGGGGCGCCGAGGTACTGCATGCTCAGGGCGGGGCCGCCGTGGTCGCGTGCGTACAGGGCGACCGCGGCCGCGAGGTTCCCGCCGGCGCTCTCACCGGCCACCCCGATGCGGTCGGGGTCGACGCCCAGTTCGTCGGCGTGCCCGGCCAGCCAGCGCAGGGCGGCGTAACAGTCCTCCAGGGCGGCCGGGTAGGGGTGTTCCGGTGCGAGGCGGTAGTCCACCGACACGACCACCGCGCCCACCTCGGCGGCGATGCGGGTGGTCTCGTTGTGGAAGAAGTCCACGAGCCCGATCACGAAGCCGCCGCCGTGCACGTACAGCAGGCCGGGCAGCTTGCCTTCGTGGCCCTCCGGCCTGTGGACGTGCACCCGGACGTCCGGGGCGCCCTGCGGACCCGGAACGGTGACCTCGCGGAAGTCGACCGGGACCGGCGGGGTGTAGGGATCGGCTTCGAGGCCCCCGCGGCGGCGGTCCTCACTCGAACGAGGGCCACCGGCCGGCGGCCCACTCGCGCCATCCCGGCCACCCGGCGGGAGGGTCGCCCACGTCCTCGCCGGCGAGTTCGGCGGCGTCGGGCTCCTCGAACAGCGCCCGCCATTGCAGGAGGTCCGCCTCGCTCATCGGGAAGGTCCGTTCCGGTGTCGTGGCCTGGCGCCGGGCGACGCGGGCCCGTTGGGTCTCGTGGTCCACCGGTACGTACACCAGGCGACAGGACCCGCCCGCGGATTCCGCCAGGCGGCGGATCGCCGACCTCTCGTCACGCGACCAGCACCCGAAGTCCAGGACCACATCGGTCCCGAGCGCCAGCGCCTGCAGCGCGAGCCGCAGCAGCAGCCCTTCCAGCACGTCGCGCTTCCCGTCGGCCTCGGATGCGCCGAACAGCGGGATCATCCACTCGTCCGGCGTCAGGCGCAGCGCGCCGTGTTCCCCGGCGAGCCGCCGGGCCACGGTGGTCTTCCCGGCCCCGGGCAGGCCGACCATCAGGAACAAGGAGGTCACCCGGAGATCCTGCCAGGGGAGGGACGGGGTGGGGCCATCGGTGGCACGGCATGCGACCCCCATGGACCTAACGTCCGGCGTGCCGCCTGCCGGACGGCGCCGCAGGGCGTCACGCTGCTGCCGTGATCGGCCGTGCGGTGGACCGCCCGTCGCGACGTCCGGCTCGCAGGCCGCACATCCCCACGAAGGGCCTCAGACATGTCCGCTTCCCCGCTCGGCACACTGTCCCGCTCCGGCTCCCACGCCACCGCCGAGTTCGGCGTCCCGCCGTACGTCCATGACGCCGGGCTGCTGCTCCTGCGGCTGGTGCTCGGGCTGACGATGGCGGGCCACGGAGCCCAGAAGCTGTTCGGCTGGTTCTCCGGGGTGGGCCTCGACGGCGCAGGACGCGTCTTCACCTCCGGCGGCTACCCGGCCGGGAAGGCGATGGCGGTGCTGGCGGGGCTCAGCGAGGTGCTCGGGGGCGTGGGCCTCGCCCTCGGGCTGCTGACCCCGCTCGCCGGGGCGGCGGTGGTGGGCGTCATGGTCAACGCCGTCGTCGTGAAGTGGGGTGGCGGGTTCTTCGCCCCGACGGGGGTGGAGTACGAACTGCTCATCGCCGCGCTGGCCACCACGCTGGCCGTCGGCGGGCCCGGCCGCTTCGCGTTCGACCGTCACCTTCCGGGCGTGCGCGCGCACCGGGTGGGCCACGGCGTCTCCGCGGTGGTCCTCGGCGTGGTGCTCGGCGTGTTCGTGCTGCTGTTCCGCAAGTGACCGGGGACGGCGGCGGGGTCCGCGCGCGTGGGGCCCGTCAGCCGTCCGACGGGCCCTCTCGCGCTGCGCGCTATGCCGCGGCGGCGGCGGTGAGGCGCTCGGCGACCTCCGAGGCCGAGGGCATCGCGGCGATCTCGTCACGCAGGCGCTCCGCCGCCGCGGTGAACGCGGGCTCGGCGAGCACACGGCTGACAGCGGCGGTGACCGCTTCCGGCCCCTGCTCGCCGATCGGCATCGCCACGCCCGCTCCCGCGGCCTGGAGCCGGAACGCCTGACGCTGCTGTCCGGCCGCTCCCGGGACGACGACGGCCGGGATCCCGCGCGCCGCCGCCCCGAACGTGTTGCCGGAACCGCCGTGGTGCACGACGACCGACACGCCGTCCAGCAACTCCGCGGCCGGCACGAAGGACACCAGCTCGACCCTGCCCGGCTCCAGCCCGAGGTCGTCGACCGGGGCGCCTCCCGTCGTGGCGACGAGGTCGACGTCCAGGACGCTCAGCGACCGGAGCAGCGGACCGAGTGCGGAGGCCCTGCCGGAGACGGTGCTGAGGCTGACGAGCACCCGGGGCCGGCCGGTACCGGGGACCCTGGCCGCGCGCGGCGTGCCCTCGGGGCCCTGGTGGGGCTCCGGCCGCAGCGCCATCCGTTCGAGGGGCGGCAGAGCCCCGCCGCGCTGCAGGCCGGGCGGGCAGAGGTCCACCAGCCAGCGGCCGGACGGCGCGTGGGCCGGGGCCTGCAGACCGCGGTCGAGGTAACGGGACCGCGCCGTCGCGGCCAGGGCGTCCAGGACCTCGGGCTCGAGCGCCGGGTCGATGCCCATCACCGCGGACGGCACCTTGAGCACGGCGGCGACCAGCGGCCCCACGAAGTCGCAGTGCTCCGACACGACCAGGTCCGGCTCCCACGTGCGCGCCTCCGCGAGGGCCTCGTCCACGGAGAGGTCGACGCGTACCCCGGCGAAGAACTCGGCGACCAGCGCCGGCGAAGGATTCGACGCCATGTCGACACCGCTGCGGCGGGACACTTCGGCGATCGCCACGTCGACGGCCGGACCGGCGGGGATCAGCTCAAAACCCTGCGCCTCGACCGGGCCGGCCATGGCGGCGGCGGAGACGAAGGCAACGGTGTGCCCTTGCGCGCGCAACGCCCGGGCGAGCGGCAGCAGGGGCAGGAAGTGGCCGGTCAGGGGGGTGTTGAACATGAGGATGCGCATGGGTATCGAGATCACCTGTGTGCTTGTGCCACCTGCGTGGCCGCGGTGGGCGGACCGTCGTCGCGGTGCGACTCCCCGGGCCGGCGTGCTGCCCAGGACCCGGAAATGATTGTCGGCGCAAGTATATGGGGGCTACTTGCCGAAGCAAGCAGGGGCCCCCGGGTCGCTCGTGGACACCGCTTGTCAGACGGGCCCGTCATGATCGGCACATGATCGAAGCCGACGACCCGGCCGATGACCTGGCCGACGACCTGGTGGTGCGCGCGGCGGCGAAGGCCGGGGCCACCACCGGGACCTTGCCCGCGCCCGCCCGGGCCGCGCAGGTGGCGGAGGCCGAAGCCCTTCTGGGCTTCGCGATACCGCCGTTGCTCGCCCGCCTCTACACGGAGGTGGCCAACGGCGGCTTCGGGCCCGGGTACGAGCTGTTCCCGCTGGTCGGGCAGGGGTGCAGCGCGGTGGCCGCGTACCAGGCCCGGCGGGCGGAGTCACAGGCCGCGCCTCCCCGCACTGGCCCGAGGGCGTACTGCCGATCCTCGACTGGGGCTGCGGCATGTACGGCGCGGTGGACTGCCGGAGCGCGAGCGGCACCGTCCTGATCTTCGAGCCGAACGCCGACACCGGTGACTGGTCGGACGGCTGGTTCGTCGACGAGCGGAGCCTGGCCGACTGGCTCGGGACCTGGCTCGCCGGCGGCGGCTGGTACCGGCTGGACGGCCACAGCGACGACGAGCTCCCGGAACCCGGCAGGTGGGAGGAGGCGGCCACGCGGCTCGCCGCCTGAGGGCACGCCGCGGGGGCGCGGTTCTGTCCCGTGTCTCCGCGGTCGTGGTCGGCCGGTGCCGGGGCGGTCGGGTCAGTAGCGGGCGCCGACGGGGCGGTACGGCGTCGAGGCTCGGCGACATCACTCTGGGCCACCAGCCGATGCAACCGGACGGCACCCCTGGTCACCGTCTGGTCACCCACTGCGCCGAGGAAGGGAGCCCCGACCACGACACGACGGTCCTCCTCGACATGATCGGCACCCGGCGGGACCCCGCGACCGCGGGTCAGGGCATCGGCCTGCCGGCCTCGCCCCGTCGGCGGGACATCCCGCGGTGGACCGTCCAGCAGCTCACCAGGACCAGCAACGCCCCGGCGACGGGCCATCCGATGGACCCGCCGTCGCGGTACTCCCGTACGCCGGTGAAGAGCAGGAGCCCTGACGGGATCAGTACCGCCCAGTCGATTGCCCTGCCCCATCTCCTGAGGGCCGTCTCGTCGATCATGCGCGGATCATACGGTCGACGCGTGCGTCCGGCGGAGCCGGATCCGGATCCGCCTACTGCTCGATGAGGCGAAGGGCCCCGATGATCGCGAGCGTCGGGCCGGCGATCGTGAGGACCGAGCCGACGATCTTCGTCTTGATGCGCGAGGCCGTGCGTGTGGCCGAGGTCGGTGCGGGCACCCATCCGTAGGCGTCATGGGCGTCCTGCTGTGATTGCTCGTCGTACGCCACCCAGAAGCGGGTGTGCCGGATTCCGAGCAGGCCGAACACGGTCATCCCCAGGCCCATGAGCAGCATGAAGACGGCCTCACCGCGGGGTGACATGGGCGCACCCGCGAGGACTGCTGCGAACTCGTGCACGGTGGCTCCTCGAGCGGCGTCGGGTTCGGGCGGCTGCGCGCTGCACGGGGCAGGGGTGCGGTGCTACCTCGTGCGGAGGCGTTGCCGCAACTGGCGGGTCTTCTCCACGGTCGCCACGGCCGGCATCAGCGTGCCCACCGTCGTGGCGGAGTCGATCAGGTCCTCAGGACCTCCGAGGAGGTGGGCCAGGCCCCATCCGGCGAGGGACAGCGCCGGCCATAGGACGAGACGGTGACGGCGAGCCGGCGCCGGAACGGGGTGGTGTCGGCCATGGGGTCGAGGGTATCGGCCGATCCGCAGGCCGGACCGCGTGTTCGACCGGGCCCCTGCGATCCGTTCGCGCAGCTCGTGCCCCGGATGGCTCCGGTTGCGGGCTGTGGGGGATGCGGACAGCATGTTGCGGGGGCGAAAAGCCCCGCTCGCTTCACCTGTGGCACTGGCGGTGGCCGTTCCCGTGGTGCCCGCCGCACTCCGCGCCGCCCGGCGAGGCCGGCACCGACTCCACCGGAGACCGGCGCCCTGGGGCGGTGGTGCCGTCACCAGGAAAGGAACCTCCCCATGTCCACCACCGTCATCCAGCACGTCCTGAACCGGCTGCGGGACATCGGCGTGCGTCATGTCTTCGGCGTCCCGGGCGACTACGCCTTCCCCGTCAACGACGCCATCTCCCAGCACCCGGACATCCAGTGGATCGGCAGCTGCAACGAGCTCAACGCGGGGTACAGCGCCGACGGCTACGCCCGCGTGCACGGTGTGGGCGCGGTGAGCACCACCTACGGGGTCGGCGAACTCAGCGCGATCAACGCCATCGCCGGTGCGTACACCGACCACCTGCCCGTGTTCCACCTGGTCGGCATGCCCAAGATGCCCGTGCAGGCGCACCACTCGGTCGTCCACCACACCCTGGGCAACGGTGAGTTCGACCTCTTCCTGAAGATGTCCGATGCCGTGGTGTGCGCGAGCGCGATCATGACGCCGCAGAACGTCGCGTCCGAGACCGAGCGGCTCATCGCGGCGGCGGCCTACCACCGCCGCCCGGTCTACATGGCGTTCCCCGCCGACCTGGCGGAGATGCCCGTGGTCGGATCGGCCCAGCCGATCCCCGCACCCGCCAGCGATCCCGCGCAACTGGACGCCGCCGTGCGGGCCGTCGCCGACATGCTCGGCCGGGCCGAGAGCGCCTGTGCCCTGCCCGGGGTGCTCGCCGCCCGTTCCGGCCTCGGACCGGAACTGCAGCGGTTCCTGGACGCCACCGGGATGCCCTTCGCCACGATGATGGCCGACAAGGGCGTCCTGAACGAGGAACAGTCCGGCTACTGCGGCATGTACGACGGCAAGCTCATGAACGAGGGCGTCCGCCGCTTCGTCGAGAGCAGCGACGTCGTCGTGCTGGTCGGTGCGCTGATGCACGACTTCAACAGCGGCGCGTTCACCGCCGACCTCGACCCCGGTCGCACGATCGACATCCGCCACCACCACGTGAGCGTCGACGGCATGACCTACCAGAGCGTGGAGATGAAGGACCTGCTCGTCGCGCTCACCGAGAAGCTGCCGCGCAAGCAGTGGCCGCACCTCGAGGCCCGGGTGACCCGCATGGCCCCGGCAGGAGGCAGCGGCGGCGACTCCATCACCGCCGAGAACCTCTACCCCCGCTGGGAGGACTTCCTCAAGCCGGACGACATCCTGGTCGCCGAGACCGGAACGGTCTCCATGGGCCTGGCGTTCGCCCAGCTGCCCAGCGGTGCCACCTTCCACAACCAGACCCTGTGGGGCTCGATCGGCTGGGCCACGCCCGCCGCCGTCGGCGCGGCCGTCGCGGCCCAGGACGGCCGGCGCGTCGTCCTCATCACCGGCGAGGGCTCGCACCAGCTCACGGCGCAGGAGATCAGCCAGTTCGGGCGGTACGGGCTGCGCCCGGTGGTGTTCGTGCTGAACAACCACGGCTACCTGATCGAGCGTCTGCTGTGCAAGCACCCGGACATCGCCTACAACGACCTCGCCAACTGGCGCTACGCCGAACTGCCGAAGGCCCTGGGCTGCGAGGACTGGTTCACCGCCCGCGTCTCGACCCTCGCCGAGCTCGACCAGGCCATGGACGCGGCGGCGAAGGCCGGCACCGGCTGCTACATCGAGGTCATGACCGACACCTACACCGCTCCGCCGCTGGCCAACCAGCTCCACGACAACATCGAGAGCCTCTACGCCGGCTGACCGGCCGTCAACCGGCGGGCGGCTGCGGCAGAATCAGAAGTCGTGGCCCAGCAACGTGATCCAGCCCATCTCTTTCCCGACATCGCGAGTCGGGGCGGTCTCGCCCAGGCACTGCGAGCCGTGGCGGAGGAGGAAGGTTTCTCCCTCCCCGTGACCGCCCCGTCCGCGGACGCGTTGACCCACGCCGCCGTCGAGAGCAGGTTGCCGCACCGGGGTGCCCTGCGGATCAACGCGTCGGAGTTCGCGCGGGAGTGGTGGATCCGTGGCGGAGAGGCGTCGCAGGGCGTACCGCTGATCTGGGGACGCGCCGCGGAGTTGGGGCAACTCGCGAGGGCCGCGCGGGCGTGGCACGAGGGCGGGTCATTGAGCGACATCCGCCGGGTCGCGCCCTTCGTGCTCATGACCGGCCGGTTCGAGGTGCCCGACGGCGATCCCGTCCGGCTGGCCGAGTCCGAGTGGCAGGGCCTGCGCAAGGAGGCGGGGGAAGTGGCCGTGCCCGGCTACCGGGCGCTGGTCGAAAGGGCGTACGCCGAACCGGCTCTGAGGGGTCTGTACCCCTTCCGGGACAGGTGGGTGCTGTACTTCTCGACCACCACCCGCCCGGACCTGACCGTCACCGGGCCGTGCCTGCGCGCCGATGACGTCGACCGGTTCACGGTCCGCGGAGCCTTCGCCGACCGGGACGTCCTCACCGAGACCGCCACCGCGCGGGAGGCGGTGGCGGTCGCCGTCCGGCATCTGCCGAGCGGACTCGGCCCCGTCACGTCCGGGGCGCCCCGGTAGCCACCCGCCGGCGCCGTCAGGACCTATCCGGACCACCGCTCAGGACCGCAGCAGCTCGGCGGCGCGTTCCGCGATCGCGTAGACGGTGGCGTTGGTGTTCGCGGAGGGGATCGAGGGGATGACGGAGGCGTCGGCGACCCGCAGGCCGTCGACGCCGCGCACACGCAGGGCGGGGTCGACGACGGAGCCGTCGTCGTGGCCCATCCGGCAGGTGCCGACGGGGTGCATGTACGAGCACAGGGTCCTGAGCGCGTGGTCCCGCAGGCCGGCGTCGTCCGTGACCTGGGGCCCCGGCAGGACCTCGTGCCCGCGCCACTCGGCGAGCGCGTCCGCCTGACCGATCTCCCGCGCCAGGTGAAGCCCCCGGACCACGGCGGCCAGGTCCCGCTCGTCGCCGTAGTAGTCGGGGTCGACGAGCGGCAGGACGTCCGGGTCGGCGCTCGCGAGGCGGACGCTCCCGCGGCTGTGGGGCCGTATCGAGGAGACGGAGATGGTGTAACCCTGCCCCGCGGCGGGCGCGTCGGGGACGGGGATGTGACCCGCCGCGTCGACGAAGAGCACCTGGAGGTCCGGGCCGTCGAGCCCGGGCCCGCTGCGCACCAGGCCGTACGCCTCGCCGTGGTTGTTGGCGCCCTCCGGGACCGGACGGGCCGCCCGGTAGATGAGGTTGGCGATCGGGTGGTCGTGCAGGTTCTCCCCGACGGCCGGGAGGTCCACCACGACGTCGATGCCGGTACGGCGCAGGTGCCCCTCGGGGCCGACTCCGGAGAGCATCAGCAGTTGCGCCGATCCGATGGCGCCCGCGGTGAGGACCACCTCGCCCGAGCACCGCACGAGCGATACGGTGCCGTCCCTGGCGCCGTACTCCACCCCGCTGCACCGCCCGCCGCCGATGTGCAGCCGGAGCACCTGGGTACCGGTCACCACGGTCAGGTCGGGACGGTGCAGGACGGGGGCCAGGTAGGCGTCGGCGGCGCTCTGCCGCCTGCCGTCGACGACGTTCAGGTCGGACCAGCCGAATCCCTCCTCCGCTCCGCCGCCGATGTCGGTCGCGCGCCGGTGACCGGTCTCGGCCGCCGCCTCGAGCATGGCCGCCACGACCGGGTTCGGGGACTCGGGGAGCCCGACGGTCAGGGGGCCGCCGACCCCGCGCAGGGCCGGATCCCGTCCGGAGAGGTTCTCGCTGCGCTTGAAGTAGGGCAGCAGCCCGTCGAACCCCCAGCCCTCCAGGCCGGCTTCCGCCCAGGCGTCGTAGCTGGAGCGGTGGCCGCGGAGGAAGTTCATCGCGTTGATGGCGGATCCGCCGCCGAGCGTGCGCCCGCGGGCGAGGGGGACGGTGGTGCCGCTCGCCCGCTGCCGGACGGTGGTGTCCCCCCAGTTCGCCGACGTCCGCAGCAGGGCCGGCCAGGCCGGGGGCGAGGTCATGTCGGCCGAGGTCTGCGCCGTGCCCGCCTCGAGCAGCAGGACGCGTACGCCCTCGGGCTCGGACAGCCGTGCCGCGATCACGCAGCCGGCCGTCCCGCCGCCGACGACGACGTAGTCGTAGCTGTCGGTCATCGATGTCCCGTCCGTTCCTCGTGAGTCGATCGTGTGCCGTGCCCAGAGGGGCAGGTCATTCGGCGATGGGGTAGCGCGGCGGCCGCGAGCCTTCGATGGTGATCCACTGGAGTTCGGTGAACTCCTCCAGGCCGGCGCGCCCGCCGGACTTGCCGTAGCCGCTGTTCTTGACGCCGCCGAAGGGCATCTGCGCCTCGTCGTCGAGCGTGCTGCCGTTGATGTGGCACATGCCGGCGTTGATGCGCTTGGCGAGGTCGAGGGCGAGGGGGATGTCCCGGGTGAAGACGGCCGAGGTGAGCCCGTAGTCGTTGTCGTTGGCCACGCGCAGGGCCTCCTCGGGTCCGTCGACGGAGATGACGCCGACGACGGGGCCGAAGGACTCCTCGCGGTAGACGCGCATGTCCGGGGTGACGTCGGCCAGTACGGTGGGCGCGAAGCACGGACCGTCCGAGGTCCCGCCGGCCAGGAGCCGTGCGCCGGCCGTGACCGCGTCCAGGACCAGGTCGGACAGCCGATCGATGCTGTCCGGTCCGACGACCGGGCCGAGCGCGGTGTGCGGGTCGCGCGGGTCACCGCAGGTGACGGTGGCGGCGACGGCGGCCAGGCGCCGGGTGAACTCCTCGGCGATCCTGCGGTCGACCAGGATGCGTTCCGTGGACAGGCACGCCTGGCCCGAGTTGGCGAAGGCGCCGAAGGCCGTGGCGCTGATCGCCCGGTCGAGGTCGGCGTCGGCGAGGACCAGGACGGGCGCCTTGCCGCCGAGTTCGAGGATCGCCTGCTTCATGTGCGCGGCGGCCCGCTGCGCGATGATCCGGCCCACCCGGCTCGAACCGGTGAAGTGCACCCGCCGTACGGCCGGGTGGGCGATCAGCGCGTCGACCACCTCGGGGCCGTCCTCGGGCGCGTTGGTGACGAGGTTGTACACCCCATGGGGCAGCCCGGCCTCGGTGAGGCACTCGGCGACCAGGCCGTGGGTGCGCGGGGTCTGCTCGGACGCCTTCATCACGACGGTGTTGCCCACGGCCAGCGCGTACGGGACCGAGTTGCCGACGAGCAGCGCCGGGGCGTTCCACGGGATGATGCAGGCGACCACGCCGACCGGTTTGCGGATCGCGATGGAGGTGCGGCCGGGTGTCTCGGAGGGGATGAGCTCGCCGGTGAGGCCGTCGTGGACCGCGCTCGCGGCGTAGCGGAACTTCTCGGCGAGAGCCGAGGTGTTGTAGTGGCCCCATGGGGCGGGGCCGCCCATCTCGACGGTGATCGCCTCGGAGATCTCCTCGGCTCGCGCTTCGAGTGCCTCGGCGGCCGCCCACAGGATGCGGCGGCGTTCGTTGGGCGGCAGCGCCGCCCAGGCGGGGAAGGCACGGTCGGCGGCATCGGCCGCCCGCAGGACGTCCGCCGAGAGGGCGGCTGCGGCCTGGGAGGCGATGTCGCCGGTGAACGGGTCGCGTGCGGTGAAGGTGTGCGTGCTGGCGGCCTGTTGCCAGACGCCGTCGATCAGCAGTTGCTGCACGGTGTTCTCGCCGGTGAGGGTCACGGGTGGTTCTCCTGCTGTGCGGAGGCGCGGTGCTTCGTGCGCAGCACGGCGCGTGGAGGTGGCGCTGGGACCGGTGGTGCCAGAGCGAAGGGTGATGCCGATCGGACGGGCCTGCTGGATGCGGGGCCCGTCAGCGACGCACGGGGTGGCGTCGTGCACGTCGGCGGTGTCGCCGAGGGTTTCCGGTGGCGTGGGGCGTGTGTCGTGCTCCGGCTCGCGGAGCGGGAGTTGGCGACCGCCCGCCACCGGCCTCGGCGCATGCGCGGCGGGCTCCGAGGACGCCTCACGTGCCGGTGGGGCGTCGGAGGCGGTGGCCTCCGCAGCGTCCGGAGTCCCCCGGCCGGTGCTATTGAAGGATGTCCGTGCAGCGTAGCGCTGATAAGCCGCAAGGTGCAATAGGTGCTAACATTTATGTATAAATCGGACGCGGATGACGTCGCGCCCTTGATCACGGCGAAGAACCCGCCCCCGGCGGCAGTTGCTGGTCGACCCAGACGAGCTTGCCTTCCGGAAGGTGGCGGGCCCCCAGGCGCGGGACAACTGCGCGACGAGGAAGAGCCCGCGGCCGTGTTCGTCGGTGGCGGTGGGGCGGTGCAGCAGCGGGTGACTGTGGCTGGAGTCCGAGACCTCGCAGGTCAGGACTGCGTGCCGGATCAGGCGCAGCCCGATCGTCCGGTCGTTGTCGCAGCCTCCGCCGCCGTGGACGACGGCGTTGGTGACCAGCTCGCTGACGATCGGCTCCGTGGACTCGGCCAGGTCGTCCAGCCCCCAGCGGGCCAGTTGGCGGGTGACGAGCGCCCGGGCACGGCTGACGACGGCCGCGGCGCCCGGGGGCCCGTACGTCACATTCCGGCGGCCTGTGTCGTCGTACCTCTGTGGAGGCGCACGCCTTCACGGGATGTGCGGATCGCGACCATAGGCTGTGTCTATCGACGCCTTCCGATATCCGTCTTGGACGTCACGGCGCGCTCGTCCATAGCATCCAGACATGGCACTTACCGTCCGGTCGGGGCCGGGCCCTGGGCCGCGGAACGGCCGCGAACGGTGGGCTGACATGACCACCTATGAGGAGGCTTCCATGAACTGGCGCGACGCCGCCGCCTGCAGCGGGGAGGATCCGGAACTCTTCTTCCCGATCAGCGGCAGCGGCCTGGGCATGGCGCAGATCGACGAGGCCAAGGCAGTGTGCCGGCGGTGCCCCGTCATCGCCCGGTGCCTGGAGTGGGCGGTGGAAACCGGCCCCATGGAAGGCATCTGGGGCGGCACCACGGAGAGCGAACGGCGTGCGATGCGGCACCGCGCCACCCGTGAGCGACTCAGAGGGGCGAGCGGAACCGCCGCCTGAGCCGCCCCACGCGACGGCTCGCCGGTTTCCGTCACCGCCTGCACGAGGGAAGCACGACACTCATGGAGGCCCTGCGCCGCCGCACAGGGGTCTCCTCGGCCAGAGGAACTCATGCTCATGCGGGGCAAGGCCGCGGGGCGACCGGGCACCCTTCCGAACCCGGCGCTGAAGGACCGGCCCATGCTGATGGCGTTGGCCTTCAGGATGCTCGGATCGACGCACGACGCCGAGGACGCCGTCCAGGAGACCTACGCCCGCTGGTACGCGATGTCCCCCTCGGCCCGCGCCGGCATCAGGTTCCCCCACGGCCTGGCTGGTCCGCGTGGCCGGCCGGATCTGCCTGGACCACCTCGGCTCCGCCCGCGTCCGCAGGGAGAGGTACACGGGCGAGTGGCTGCCCGAACCGCTGCCGGACAGCTCGGCGTGGAGCAGCGTACGGACGTCCGCGCACATGGACGACCCCGCTGACCGGGTCGCCCTGGACGACTCCGTCACCATGGGGATGCTCGTCCTGCTCGAGGCCCTCACGCCGGCGCAACGCGTGAGCTTCGTCCTGCACGACGTCTTCAAGGTGTCCTTCGTCGAGATCGCCGCCATCGTCGGCCGCAGCGCAGAGAGTTGCCGCGCGCTGGCCGTGGCGGGCCGCAGCGGCATCACCTCCGCGCGCAGGCACGAGGCGGATCAGCAGGAGTACCGGCGGCTGGTCCGCGAGTTCAAGCGGGCGTGCCAGACCGGCGAACTCGACCGCCTGATCGCCCTGCTGGACCCGCAGGTCACCACGCGGGCGGACAGCGGAGGACGGGTCCGTGCCGCTCTCAAGCCCATCCACGGAGCGGACAGGACCGCCCGCTACCTCATCGGCGCGTCCCGTAAGGAGGGCCGTCTGGCCACGGCCCTCATGACCCTGGAGAACGCCGGTCACCGCCCTGCACTGGTCTGCCGGGTGGACGGAGCGGTGGTCGCCGTCGTCACCCTGCACGTTGCCGGATCGCGGATCACCGACGTGTGGATCACGCTGAACCCGGACAAGCTGGCCGCCTGGGTCTAGGGCCTGTCGTCACACCTCGGTCAACGCCCACCCGGGATCAGGGCTGGTCGGCTCCCGGGAGGTCGGCGGTCAGAGGGGTGTGTCAGAGGGGTGTGTCAGAGGGGTGTGTCAGAGTCTGCGCATGCTCGAGATCGTGGTGAAGACGGAGAACCGGGAGCGGCACGTCCGTGTGTCCGCCGAGGAGCTGGCTGGGCTGGTCCGGCACATCGGTGGTGACGGTGACCGGTTCCTGGTGGTCCAGCGGATACCCGACCTGCCTGACGTCTTCGCCCAGGTCTGGCACGAGGCCGGTGGTGACTACACGCTGGAGCACCGGGACGGTGCCGCCGACCGGCACTTCCAGGCGATGGCCGACGGGCCCGAAGCCGTGGTCGCGGCGATGACCGGCTGGGCCCGCCAGGAGGCCGGCTGGGACGGTGGTCTGGGCTGGTCGCTCCTGGACATGGGCCCCGTCCCCGAAGTACCGCCGCTCGACCTCGACGAAAACGAGCGCGTGGAGTTGGAGGAGCGCGTCCGCGAGGTGCTGGTCGGCGGCTACGCTTCCCGCGCCGAACTGGCCGAGCTTGCCGAGGAGTACCTGGTCACCAAGGACCGTCGGCCCGTCTCGCGCGAGCAGGCGGAGGCGCTGGCCGACCGGTTGTGGCTGGAGCGGGTCGCGGAGCAGACCGCATGGCAGGGCGAGACCGACCCTGAGCGACTCACCCGCGCGTTCGCCGCCCTGCAGGAGGCCGGCATCACCGCCCGTGAGAACTTCACCTGCTGCCGCACCTGCGGCCAGTCCGAGATCGGCGACGAAGGCAGGCCGGACGCCCGCGGCTTCGTCTACTTCCACACCCAGTGCACGGACTCCGCCGCGGCCGGCCACGGGCTGATGCTCCTCTACGGGGGTTTCGACGGCTCGCCCGAGACCACTGCAGCCATCGGCCACGAGGTCGTGGCCGCCCTCGAAGCGGCCGGCCTTCACGCCGTGTGGGACCGTGACCCCGACCGGGCCATCACCGTCACGCCCCTGGACTGGCGCCGCCGCCTGGTCGGTTAGGGACCGGCGTCAAGGATCACACCCACATCAGGTGTGAGCCGAGGGTGACAGCCGCCCGATATCCCCCGGCTTCGCCGGTCAGTGCTCGATGCCGTGCCGCATCTCCTCCTCGGTGGGCTTGGCCACCTGTGACGCGGGCCCGTAGAAGGCGTGCGACAGGCGCAGCCGCAGGCGTTCGCGGCGGGTCCCAGGCAGATGCGTTTGGTGACGACGAGGGAGACCACCGGGACGACGAACACCGCGACGCGGACGGCCCAGGTGACCGCGTTGATGGAGAGGTGGAAGCGGGTCGCGAACAGGTCGTTGCCGCCGCCCGCCAGCAGGCAGAAGTAGAGGCTCAGCCAGCGACGCCGAGCCCCGTGCGCACCTCGTCGGCCGGGTGGACGGCGTGACGGCGGCGGTCGTCGGTATCGACCTCACCGAGGAGGGCCGCATCGGCCGGATCTGGCTCATGATGCACCCGGACAAGCTGCACGCGTGGCGCAACAGGGACGGCGGATGACGACTCCTGGTGGAAGGAGGTTTCCGGACCTCCGGGAATGGCGGCGTGTCAGTTCCAAGTGGTCAGCGAACAGCCGGGCCCGCGCAGCCTCACATCCGGGATCTCAGCACGTCGACCTCGCAGCCCGGCGCGAACGGGTCGAAGCCGTGCTCGATCAGCCAGCGAACCACCAGCAGGCTTCGCAACGACCACCACGCGTGGATCACGTCGAGGTCGACGTCGGTGCCGTAGCCCGCGACGACGTCGTCGAGGTGCTCCTCGTGTCCGAGCGTGAAGGTGGCGAGGTCGTACAAGGCGTCACCCTGACCCGCCTCGGACCAGTCGATGATGCCCGTGACCTCGTCGCCTTCGAGGAAGACGTGCGCGATCTGCAGGTCGCCGTGCGTGAACGCCGGAGTCCACGGCCGGAGCGCGGCCTCGGCGACCCGGCGGTTGCGGGTGACCAGGTCAGCGGGCAGGAGGCCGTTCGTCACGAGCAGCTCGCACTCGCCGTCGAGTTCCGCCGCCAGTGCGACGAGGCTCCGGCCCGCCCCGCCGGGCCGGGGCGGCAGCGGCGCGTCGTGCAGCTTCCGGATGGCGGCGCCCGCCGCGGCCCACGCCGCCGGTGGCCCGGTCGACGGCCCGCCGAGGCGCCCAAGCGTCGTCCCCGGGACTGCGGCGATCGCGAGCACGGGCGGCTTGCGCCACAGGACCTCCGGGGTCGGGACCGGCGCGAGGGACATCGCCTCGACCTCGACGTCGATGCGCGCCTGATCGGCGTCCACCTTCAGGAACACGTCGCCGACGCGCAGGGTCGCGCGCTCGGAATGGGCGACGACGACTTCCACCTCATCCATGGGCGACCAGTATCCCGGGGGTGATCGCCGACGTCGCCGGGTTTGTCGCGTGCGATGACGCGGCCGGCGGCGTCCCGACACCGATCCGGGGTGTCACACATGCACCAGGTGATGGGTCATGGGGACGAAGGAAGTTCGTGACCACGGAGAACGGCCGTGGAAAGGCCATGCCGGGCGCCCGTTGTTCGCACACGTCCCGGCGTGAAGTTCACCCCGCGGAGGGGCCCGATGTGTCCGTGTTGCCGCGCATGTGCATGCGCCGTGGCCGGATACTGCGCATTGGCGTTCATGCCCTGCGGCCATGAAGAAGGAGTTTCCCGATGGTTGATGAGCCGATCCTGGTGCTTGCCGCAACCGGCGGACAGGGCAGGGCCGTGACCGACGCGTTGCTGGACCGCGGGGCCAGGGTGCGGGCGATGGTGCGGGATCCCGCGCGGGAGGCCGCGCGGCGGCTGGCCGATCGAGGCGTCACCGTGGTGGCGGGCTCCCTGAACGACGGCGCTTCCCTTGCCGCGGCGATGGACGGGGTGGCGGGGGTCTTCGCGTTCACCACGCCCTTCGAGGCCGGCGTGGACGCCGAGGTGGCCCAGGGACGGGCCATCCTGACCGCCGCCGGCGCGACGCGCGTACCGCATCTGGTGTTCAGTTCGGTGGCCGGTGCCGACCAGGGGAGCGGCGTACCGCACTTCGACAGCAAGGCCCGCATCGAAGCCGAGCTGGCCTCCGGCGATGTGCCCCACACGATCCTGGGGCCGACGTACTTCTACGACAACGCCCTCGGCGGCGCGGAGCGCATCCGCGGCGGCGTGCTCGACCTGCCGCTGCCCGCCGACAGGCCGCTGCAGCAGCTCGCACGGGCCGACCATGGCGCGTTCGCGGCCGAGGTGCTGCTCAACCCCGCGCCCTACCTGGGGCGGCGTATCGAACTGGCCAGCGACGCACCCACGCCCGCGCAGATGGCGGACGCCCTGCGCGCGGCCCTGGGGCGGGACGTCCGGCACGAGCGCGTACCGCTGGAGGCCATCGGCAACCCGGACATGCACGCGATGTGGACCTTCCTCAACGGCCCCGGCTACCGCGTCGACGTCCCCGCGCTCCACGCGGCACATCCGGAGATCGCCTGGACCGGCTTCGCCGAATGGGCGCAGGCCGCCTTCGCCCCCGCCCACTGAGCCCGGGCGCACGGCCAGGCCACGACGCCCCAGCCGGTCACACGTCCGGTAGGAGGAGCCAGACTTCGGAGAGGGCGAGACCGTGCTCGTGGGTCGTCACCCCGCACGGGCAGCCCAGCCGGATCAGGCGCCAGTCGCAGGTCACCGTCCACGGGCCGTCCCGGCCTCCGCACGCCGGGCAGCCGACGGTCTCGGCCGTCCACACCCCGGCGGCGGGTCTGCCGTGACGCCGGAAGCGGCCCGCGTACCGGACCTGCCAGGGCCGGACCGGTGGTGTGTGCGGGGCGGTCCCGGGCGGGCCCGCCGAGGCCAGCGCGGCGAACAGTTCGGTCAGTTCGGGGAGCAGTGCCTCGCCCGCGTCGGTCGCCGGCCGGGTCCGTCCGCCTGCCGTCCCCGCAGGGGACCCGTATCCGGGCGCGGCCGCTGCCACTGGTGGGTTCGGGGTGGCGTACCACGGCAGGAAGGCCCGGGCGACGGCGGCGAGGAGAGCGGCCGCGCGCGGGCTGACGGCGCCTGCGTCGAGGTGGTGGAGGGCGGTGCGCAGGACCCGTTGGAGCCGCCGGTCCCGGTCCGTGGCGCGGGTCCGGGCGGTCGCCTGCCGCCGGGCCGGGAGCGGCGCCGCAAGACGGTCCAGGACCGCCGCGGCCGCTGCGGAGTCCGCGGGGGCGGGCCGCCACTCCCCGGCCGCAAGGAGCCGCCGTGCCTGCCCGGCCTCACGGGCCAGGGCGCGAGTCGACAGCGGCCACGGACCGCAAGTTGCCTCGTGAACCTCGTCCCCGCGCGGCACGGCCTCATCTCCGCCTTCCCTCGTTCCCGCCGCTGACGCGACGTGGGTCCTTCCCTATCCGTACGCGCTGGACGTGTCCAGCTCCGTCGTCCAGTCCGGAACACGCCGGGGCGCATCCCAGTCGTCCTCCGGCCGATCGCCCGGGGCCGCCCCGTACGGCCGGTCCCGGGCGATAGCGTCCTTCCGCTACAGCCCCCGGCCCCCGGCCGCCGCCTTGCCGCTGAGGCTCTCCAGGTCGCTCCTGCGGACCCGGATCAACAGCAGTGCGACCAGCAGCACGACGGCCGCCATGGCGATGATGACGTGGTACGGGAGGTGCGCCGGGCGCTGATGGGTGATCGGCTCGTCCGCGGCCCGGCTTCGGAAGTGCCCTGATCCGGGCCCTCGATGTCGTCGGTCACGCGTCACCTGGGCCAGACGGGTAAGACGGCAGCCATGAGGATCGCTGGCGGCGCAGTCCCGCCACGGCTGCGGTGGTTGCTGCTGCTGCCCGCGCAGTGGGGGCTGCTGGTGGCGCTCGGAGCGCTGGTGACCGGCCCCCTGGCGGACCGGTGGCCGCTGTCGGGGGAGGACGGCGTCGTCCGGTCCCTGTCCGCGCACCGTACCGGCGCGGGCGTCACCGTGGCGCAGGGGCTGTCACTGGTCGCGGGTACCCAGGGCGTGATCGCCGTGACGCTGCTGTGCGCGGTGGCGCTGCTCGTACTGCCGCGCACCGCGCGGCGGGCCGAGGCGTACTTCCTGCCCGGCGCGGTGGCGGCGCAGTCGGCGGTCTTCGTCCTCGTCACCATGTGCGTGGAACGGCCCCGCCCGGACGTCCCGCACCTGGAGCTCGCACCGCCGACCTCGAGCTTCCCCTCCGGGCACGCGGGGGCCGCACTCGCCCTGTACGGGGGCCTGGCCGTGCTCGCGGCGCGCGGGCCGCGCCGTCCGTGGCGGCTTCCGTCGGTCGTCCTGCTGCTGTGCGTCCCGGCCGCGGTGGCGGTGTCGCGGCTGTACGCGGGCATGCACCACCCCAGTGACGTCATCGGAGGTCTCCTCAACGGCGCCTGCACCCTGTTCGTGATGACCCGCGCCCTGCCGCCGGCCGGCGGACGGCAGGGCCGGACGCCCGGCCCCCGCTCCCGTGGTGGCGGCGGACGCCGGGCCGTCGTCGTCCGGCACCCGCATGCCTGCCCCGGCGAACTGGCCGACGAGGTGCGTGCCGTCCTGGACCGCCACGGCTACACCGACCAGCGGTGGACCCTCACCACGGCGGAGCGCCCCGGCGGGGAACTCGCGGCACTGGCCGCGGTACCCGGCACCACGCTGGTCGTCGTGTGCGGCGGTGACGGCACCGTACGCGCCTGCGCCGGGCCCTTGCTGGGCACGGACACCGCCATGGCCATCGTGCCCTGCGGCACCGGCAACCTGCTGGCCCGCAACCTCCACCTGCCCATGGACCCGGCCGTGGCCCTGGAGCAGGCACTGACCGGGCGGACCACCCGCATCGACGTGGGGCGGGTGCACGGCGACGGGCTGCCCACGACCTGCTTCACCGTCATGGCGGGCGCCGGCTTCGACGCCGCCATGGTCCGTGACGCCTCCGTCCGGCTCAAGGCGCGCCTGGGCTGGAGCGCCTACGTCCTGTCTGGGGTCGGCCATCTCACCGACCCGCGCATGCACCTGGCGATCCGTCTGGACGGCGGCCCGGAACTGCCGCGCAGGGCGCGGATGGTCCTCATCGGCAACGTCGGCGTCCTCCAGGGCGGCCTGCCGCTGCTGCCCCGGGCACGCCCCGACAGCGGATGCCTGGACCTCGTGCTGCTCAACCCCCGTGGCCTGACCGGATGGGCGGCCGCCGCGGGGCACCTGGCGGTACGCATGTTGCCGCACCGCCCGGGGCGCCGCGGCGGCGGCACCGCGACCGGCGCGCCCGTGGCCCGCGGGGCGCTGGAGTACTTCCAGGCCCGGCGGATCGACATCGGCTTCGCCCCGTCCCAGGCACGGGAACTCGACGGGGACGTCGTCGCCGACGGCACCCGGATCACCGCCGAGGTCCAGCCGGGGGCGCTCGCCGTCCGCCTCCCCGCCCCCACTACTGCACCCGCCACCGAGCGTGCCCCGCGGCACGACGACCGAGCCGTCACCCCCGGCGGCTGAGACCCCCGCCGCCACCCCGCGGCCGTACCGGTCAGGAGAACGATGGGCACCGCCACCCGCGTCCCGCAACGACGCGACGTCCAGGGCGACGAGCTGTCCGGCGACGAGGCCTGGGCCGCGCTGCGCCGGTACGGCGGCTGGAGCCTGCTGCGCGACTCCTTCGTGCGGTTCCGCTACGCCGACGGCTTCAGCCACTCCCGCGCGCTGGCCCTGCAGACGGTCCTGTCGATCGTCCCCTTCGCCATCGCCGTGATCGGCCTGTCGAGCGTCCTGCACACCGACGACATCGGCCGCGTCGCCGAACTGACCGTCCGCCGGATCGCCAGCGGACCCAGCCAGGAGGTCATCGACGACGCCCTGCGGCAGAGCCACCGGCAGGGCGACGGCGGCGGGCAGGCGGCCCTGTGGCTGGGGCTGCTGTTCTCCGTCGTCAACGTCACCACCGGCCTGTGCCAGGTCGAACGCGGCGCCAACCGCATCTACGGCGTGGAGCGCGACCGCCCGTTCCTGTACAAGTACAGCCGCGGCCTGGTGATGGCCGTGCTGGCGGGCATGCCGCTGGGCCTCAGCTTCGTCCTCACCGTCCTGGGAGGCCATCTGACGCGGGCCCTGGCGCAGGTTTACCACCTGGACGCCGCCACCACGCACGCCTGGGACCTCCTGCGCTGGCCGCTCGGGATACTCCTCGCGGTGCTCGCCACCAGCGCGATCTTCCGCCGTTCACCCCGCCGTGCCCAGCCCGGCTACACATGGCTCGCCTTCGGCGCGACGGTGTACCTGGTGCTGTGGAGCGCGTCGACCTGGGCCCTGAGCCTGTACGTCGGGGCGAGCGGATCCTTCACGAGCATGTACGGGCCGCTCAGCGCCTTCGTCGCGCTGCTGCCGTGGTCCTATCTCACCTCGGTCGCGCTCTTCCTCGGCCTGGCGTTCGCCGCGCAACTGGAGGCGGTGCGCGCCGGGGTCCGGCAACCCGCCGCCGACGACCCGGGCGTGTGACACCCGACCGGCGAAGGAGGCCCCGCCCATGCGCAACCCGTACCACTTCACGCACCTGGGACCCGACGCACGTCTGGGCGCCCGGCTGCCGGCCGCGGCGGCCGCCACAGCCGTCATGGCGGTGCCCTTCGCCCTCGCCGTACTGCTGGTGGAATCCGGATGGCCCCCGCTGCGCCGCCTGGACCAGGGCGCCGCCGACCATCTGCACCGCGCCGCCCTGCAGCACCCGGGCCTGGTGCGCGTGCTCCGCGTCCTCACCGACGTCGTCTGGGACCCGGCGACGCTGCGCGCGCTGGTCGCCGTACTGGTGGTGTGGCTGCTGACCCGCCGGGCCTGGCGCCTGGCGGCCTGGGCCGCCGTCACCGCGGTCGCCGGAGCCACGACGGGGCTGCTCGCCAAGAACACCGTCGAACGCGCCCGCCCCCACCTGCCGGACCCGGTCGCCCACGCCCCCGGCTTCTCCTTCCCGTCCGGCCACGCCATGACGGCCACCACCTCCTGCGCCGTCCTGCTGCTCGCCCTGCTCCCCCTGGTGCCCAAGGCGTGGCGCCCGCTGCCGTGGGCCCTCGCCGGGATCACGGTGCTCGGCGTCGGCTGCACCCGGGTGGCCCTGGGCGTCCACTGGGTCAGCGACGTCCTGGGCGGCTGGCTGCTGGGCCTGGTCGTGGTCACCGCCACCACCCTCGTCTTCGAGACCTGGCGCGCCGAGACCGGACGTCCCCGCACCGCCCCCTCGCAGGGCCTGGAGCCGGAACTGACCGGGGGCGCCCCCGAATCACCACGCGACGCCTGGCGGCCCTGAGGCCCCGGCCAGCCCGACGAGCCGCCGAGCCAGTCGGCCAGGAGGGGGACGACCAGCTCGGGCGCCTCGACCTGGGGGAAGTGCCCCACCGCGGGCGCGTCGTCGAGAACGGTCAGCTTGGAGCGGGGGACGAACTCCGCGATGCGCGGGATCACATGGGCCCCGCTGATGGGGTCCGCCGGGCCCCAGATGAACTGCTGCTCGTCCTCACACGTGCGCAGCACCTCCGTCCATCGAGCGGCGTGCACCTTCCGTTCGTCCATGTACCGCAGGAGGCCCGGCAGGACTCTGAGGCCGTCGCGCATCCGCGTCCCGGCCCACATGTCGTGCGGCACCGCCTCAGGCAGGGGTCGTCCGGTCAGATGCGCCACTCCCTGCGCCGCCGGTGAGGCCGGACCTGACCTTGGCCAGCATCTGGCCGAGCAGGTGGAAGGCCCGTGCCCGCGTGGGTGCTTGGCGGAGCGTTCCGGACCAGTGGACGTCGGTGTACCTCTCGACGGCGACGAGGGTCTCGTGGTCGTTCCGAGCCGCCAGCACCTGCACGAAGCGCACGTAGTCGCCGATGTCCGTGCCGGGCGGGTGCCGCTCCATGAAGGCCCGAAGGCGCGGGGTCAGCGCCGGCAGCGTCCGATCCGTCGGGAAGACGACGGCCAGGCCGGCGAGGGCGAGTCGCACCGCAGGGCATTCGGTTTCCCATCGGGCCAGGAGGTCCGGCGTGCGGGACTCGACGACTGCCCGGGTTCGGGCCTCGCTGTCCGGGTCGGTGTGGGGTGGGGTGCCGGGCCGGCGACGTGCCAGATGACGCTCCCCGACCGTGGCGGCGTGGAACAGCGTGTGCACCGCTCCGAACCGCTGCCGGGCAGGCACCCGGTCGTCGGTGGCCAGTACCGCGGGCAACACGACGCCTTCGGCTGTCCAGGGCCGGCAGGTGTCCTGGTGGAGGATTTCGCCGTAGAAGTCGCCGAGGAACCGGACGTCGCTCTCCCAGTGCGGATCCGCCAAGGGCTCGAACAGCATGGATGCCTGGGGCACCCGGCGCCAGTCGGGCAGACGGTCGGCGATGACGTCCCGGAAGATCCGCCGGATCGGCGGGCCGAAGACGCGACCGGTCCTCCACGCCGCCCGGAGCTCTTCATCGGTCGCGTCGGCGGAAGCGGAAGTGGATTCTGGTTCGGGTCGGTCGCTCATCGCCGGCGCAGCGTACTGCGGCACGGCTCGCCCGCGCCGTCCCCCGTTGCCGCTGTCACCGCCGCCAGTTCGGCGGTGGCGTGGCGCCGGCCTGGGGGCTGCTGACGGCGGCGCCGAGGGCCGCGCCGAAGACCGCGAGGGGGAGGGCCGCCAGCGGTACGTAGAGGAGCACCCAGCCGATGGCCTCGTGCAGGGCCAGGCCGATCCGGCCGGAGACCGGGTCGCCGTCGATGGGGTGCACCCCGGCCCGCTGGTAGCGGAACGCCTCCGTGACGTAGACGGTGAAGGCCGGAAGGCACGTGGCCGCCACCGCCCACACCGCGGCCTGCAGTCCGGCCCGGAACGAGTGGTCGGCGGCCGCGACGAACAGCGAGGCCAGGAACAGGGCCAGGACCGGGACGGCGAGCAGGTAGAGGCCGAGGCTGTCGCCGGAGGCGATGTCGTTGAGGCGGGCGCAGAGGAGGAGTCCGCCGGAGACCGCCACCCCGACGCCGAGGCCGGTGCGACGGGCACGGCGGCTGGTGGTCAGTGCCCGCGGCGGAACGAGCGTGAGCCACAGGCCCACGGCCAGCAGCACCGCCAGGGTGACGGCGGCCGAGGGAGCCAGCACGACGGAGGCGTCCGTGCCCAGGGAGCAGGCCGTGACGGCGACGCACGCGGCCACGCCCACCAGGCCCGCGACCGCGGTGGGCAGACCGGGTGCGGGGCGGCGCAGTCGCCGGGCGCGGGAGACGGCGACGGTGGCCAGGGCGCCTGCCAGGCCGACGAACGTCACCGCGAAGAGCCGCAGTTCGGGCAGCGCGCGACCGACCACCGGTCCGGTGCCGACGGCGAGCGCCGCGGCCAGGGCCGCGGCCGCGAGCACCGCCGCCCGGTGCCCGCGCGGCGGGAACAGCGCGGTACGGGCACACCCGGTCGCGAACGACCAGCGCTCCCGGGGGTCCGGCACCTGCGCCAGTTCGGCGGTCATCGCCGAGCCCCAGTCGCGGCGGTCGGCCGGCAACGTCGCGACCGCCGCCGTCAGCAGCCGCGCCGGGGCGTCCATGGCGGCCAACCGGACACCGGACGTGCGCCACCAGGCGGCCCAGAGCAGCGCACCGGCCAATGCCGCGGGCGCGGCCAGGAGGACCGAGGTCACGGCGTACGACAGGAGGTCCTCCTCCGGCGCCGGCGGGCTGCTGCGGCTCAGCAGCAGGACGTAGGCCGCGTCGACGGCGGCGCACACGAGCGCCGCGCCCAGCCGGCCCGTGCGGTTCATGCGCCCTCCCACCCCAGACGCAGCCCGGACCGTTCGGTGACGGTGCCGCTTTCCTGCTCGGCGAGTTCGGCGGCCAGCGCCAAGCCGGCGCCCGTGAGCCGGTACAGGTGCCGCGGGGGTCGTCCGGCCGGTGCGTCGGACTCCCACGTGGTCTCCAGTTGCCCGCGGTCGGCCAGCCGGATCAGGATCGGGTACATCGACCCGGCCCGGATGTCGAGCATGCGGCACAGTTCGTAGCCGTACCGCCAGTCGGTCGGGGTTTCGGCCAGCGCCAGCACCACCGCGATGGTCTGCGCCGAGGGGCGTCGGGACCGGGTCATGCGGATAACTCTATATAGCTAGAGTTGACCCGGCAAGGGACCGTCGTGAAGCGACGACGGAGCGCAACCCGCGGCTCAGACCACGGACTTGGTGTCGTCGTGGTCGGTGGACAGGGCCAGGGCCCGCCAGGTGTCCGCTTCCTTGCGGAGCTGGACGATCTTGCCGTCCATCGCGGCGGCGCAGTCGCTGCCCAATTGGGCCCGCATCGGCGGGTGGTCGGAGTCGGCGAGCTCGATCATGGCCCGGGCGCCCTTGACCGGGTCCCCCGGCTGGCCGTGGTTGAGGCCGGGGACGGCGTCGCGCACCGCACCCGCGGTGGCGGCGTAGTCGGCGATCACCTGACCCTCGGTGTGCAGGCTGGTCGCGTCGAGGAAGTCGGTGCGGAAATAACCCGGCTCGACGATGACGACGTGGATGCCCAGCGGGGCCAGTTCGTCGTGGAGGGCCTCGGAGAGCCCCTCCACCGCGAACTTGGTGGAGCAGTAGACGCCGAAGCCCGGCGCGCCTCGGAAACCGCCGATGGAGCTGAGGTTGAGGATGCGGCCCGACCGCTGCCGGCGCATGACCGGTAGGACGGCGCGGGTGACGTTGGCCAGACCGAAGACGTTCGTCTCGTACACCGACCGGAACGCCGCGTCGGAGGTCTCCTCGACCGCTCCCAGGACACCGCGGCCCGCGTTGTTGACCAGGACGTCGATCCTGCCGAAGGCGTACACGGCCGCGTCGACCGCCGCACGGGCCTGCGGCTCGTCGGTCACGTCCAGCGCGACCGCGAGCACCCGGTCGCCGTAGGCGGAGAGCGCCTTCTCCACGTCCCGGGGGTCGCGTGCCGTCGCCACGACGCGGTCGCCGCGTTCCAGCGCCTGACGTGCGATCTCCAGGCCGAATCCGCGGGCCGCGCCGGTGATGAACCATGTGATCATGACTGCCGGCCTCCTGGAGTCAGTGCGCGATGAGGTTCTGGCCGCCGTCGATGTCGTACGTCCCGCCGGTGAGCGCGTCGTTGCACATGATGTGGGTGGCCAGGGCGGCGACGTCCGCCGGGCCGACGACCCGCCGGATGGGCAGCTTGGCGCGCAGTTCCTCGCGCCGGGCCTCGAGTTGGTCACCCAGGAGCGACGCCGACAGGGCGGTGTCCACGAAGCCGGCGGCGACGAGGTTCACGCGGATCGGCGCCAGCTCGAGCGCCAGGTTCGCGGTGAGGGCGGGAAGGGCGGCGGTGAGCGCGGAGGTCACGGCCAGGCCGACGCCGGGGTGCCGGCCGCCGGTGCCGCCGATGAACAGCAGCGTGCCGCCGGGGCGGACCTTGTCGGCGCTGTAGAGCGCCACCGCCAAGGTCATGGCCAGACGTTCGCTGAAGTGGCGGCGTGCCTCCCCGAGGTCCATGTCGGCGAGCGGCATGTAGAAGGGGCTGCCGGCCGTGAGCAGCACGTGGTCGACCGTGCCGGGCAGGCCCTGGAAGAACTCCTCGAGACGGTCGGTGTCGGTGGCGTCGAAGGCCGCCGTGCTCAGGGGCCGGAGCTCGTCCGCGGCCTTCCGCAGCCGCTCGGGGTTGCGCCCGACCAGCACCACCTCGCCGCCACCGGCCCGTACGCGGCGCGCGGTCTCGAAGCCGATGCCCGCGCTGGCCCCGATCACCACGACGGTCTGGCCGGCGAGGTCAGGGGGGTCGTGCGACGCCTTGCCGTCCGTCATGGGCACCTCCGGTTTGGCCAGCCGTCCGTCCCGTCGGGTGGGGGTCAGACCAGCGGCTCGCCGCCGCGCAGCTGCGGGTAGAGCTGGCCGGGGCCGCCGGGCAGGGCCGCCTGGACCTTCCGGGTGACGTCGTCGGCGAGCACCTCGTCCGCTCCGGCCGCCACGCCGTCGAGGGTGGCGCGGGCCACCGCGGCGGGATCGGCCTTCGGACCGCTCACGGCGGCAGCCATCTCCGTCGCGAGGTAGCTGACGTGGAGCGCGGTGACCTGCGTGCCCTGCTCGGCGAGCGCCACCCGCAGGGCGTTGGTGATCGACCATTCGGCGGACTTGGCGGCGGCGTACCCGGCGGTGCGCGGGATGGAGACCCAGGACAGCACGGAGAGCACGTTGACGATCGCGCCGCCCCCGTTGCGCCCGAGGACCGGCGCGAACGCCCTGCTCATGGCGAGGGTGCCGAGGACGTGCGTCTCGAATTCCGTACGGAACGCGTCGAGGTCGGCGGTGAGGACATTGGCACGGGTCGTCGAGCCCGCGTTGTTGATCAGGAACGTCACGTCCCCGGCCTGCTCGGCCGCGGCACGGACCGAATCCTGGTCGGTGATGTCCACCGCGATCGGGACGGCGCCGGGGACGGCGACCTTCGCGGGGTCGCGGGCTCCCGCGTAGACCTTGGCGGCCCCGGCCTCGAAGAGCGCCCGCACGAACTGCTCACCGAGCCCGCGGTTGGCTCCGGTGACGAGGGCAACGCACCCTTGGACCTTCATGGAGGCACCTTCCCGGCGTGGGGTCTCGGGGCTGGGACGCGCGCTCACGGCCCGCCACGGCAGCCGGTGGCCGTCCGTCCTGCCTCCTCGACCTCTTCGAACGCACCTCTTCGAACGTATATCGCCCGGGTTGCCGCCACCACCGGAAGGGCGGGCACCCCTTTGGCGGCGCTCATGATGCCGTGGCCGCCACGGTCCGGAAACTGGGGTTCGGCAGCGGAGTGTCGTGGAGGAGGTCGGCGTGGCGGGCGAGTCTCCCGGCGGTGCGGATCAGCAGGAGTCGTCGGGGCGGACGGCGGACCCGGACGAGGCGAACAGCGCGGTGGGGCCCTCCGTGCCCGCCGGCGAGGGCCGGACCCTGCTGGACGAGCTGACGAACCCTCCTCCGCCGCCCCCGCCCCCGCCACCGGTCGCGGAGGAGCGCACCCCCGTGAGCCCGGTGAGGCTCTGGCTTCCGGTGGTCGTGCTGCTGGCGCTGGTCTTCTGCGTGGTCCAGGCGCTGCGCCCGCTGCCGGCGCCCACGCTGAAGCTGACCGCGGCGCCCTCCTACACCTTCGGCGGCGACGGACCGTCGCTGCCGTGGCCCGCCGAGGGCCAAGCGGTCCTGGAAGCCGAAGGGCTGGGCCGGATCGGTACGTTCGGCGTGCAGCGGCCGGTGCCGATCGCGAGCGTCGCGAAGGTGATGACGGCCTACGTCATCCTGCGCGACCACCCCATCGGGGACGACGGCGAGGGCAAGACCGTCGAGGTCGACCGCAAGGCCGAGGACCAGTTCGGCAGCGGGCAGACGGAGGGGGAGTCCGTCGTCAAGGTCACCGCAGGGCAGAAGCTCAGCGAGTACGAGGCGCTGGAGGCCGTCATGCTGCCCTCGGCCAACAACATCGCCCGCCTGCTGGCCCGTTGGGACGCGGGGACGGAGGAGGCGTTCGTGAGGAAGATGAACGCCACCGCCAGGGAGCTCGGGATGGACGACACGACGTACACCGACCCGAGCGGCCTGGAGGCGACCACCGTCAGCACCGCGAGCGACCAGGTCAAGCTGGCGCACGCGGCGATGAAGGACGAGGTCTTCGCGGAACTCGCCGCCAAGGCCCGGTACACGGACCTGAACGGCGACGTCCAGAGGAACGTCAACCAGCTCGTCGGCTCCGGCGGCGTCGTCGGCATCAAGACCGGCAGCAGCACCAAGGCGGGCGGCAACCTCCTCTTCGCGGCGGTCCGTGAGTTCGGCGGCACGCAGCAGCTCGTCATCGGAGCGATGCTGGGGCAGCACAAGGCCGACATCCTCGACACGGTGCTGGGCCGCAGCAACACCCTGCTCCAGGCCGCGCTGGGCGCCCTCGCCTCGGACACGGTGGTCAGGAAGGGTGAGGTCGTCGGCTACGTGGACGACGGCCTCGGCGGCCGCACCGAGGTCATGGCGGCCGAGGACGTCCAGGCGATCGGCTGGAGCGGACTGAAGGTCCGCCTCTCCCTGCACGCCCCCGAGAAGGGCGTCCCGCACGCGGCGCCGGCCGGCGCCCCCCTCGGCACCCTCACCGTCGGGGACGACGACAGCGCCGTCAAGGTCCCCGTCGCCCTCGGCCGCCACCTGTCCTCGCCGTCGATCGGCTCGAAGCTCACCCGCCTCGGCTGACGCGGGTCGGCGATCCCCCCGCCCAGGGCGGGTACCCCGGATCCCTAGACGAGGTAGTCGGCGACCAGGTCCGCGAACTCCTGCTCGGTGAGCACCCTCGTGCCCAGTTCCTGGGCCTTGGCGAGCTTGGAGCCCGCGCCCTGGCCCGCGACGAGGATGGTGGTCTTCTTCGACACGCTGCCGGAGGAGGTGCCGCCGGCGTTGCTGACGAGCTCGTTCATCTCGTTGCGGTTCCTGCCGGCGAGGGGCCCGTTCATGCCGCCCGTGATGACGACGACCTGACCGTCCAGGGGTTTGGCCTCGCCTGGCGTGGCGGCGGCGGCCGGCGCCACGGGCTCGGTCATGGTGACGCCCGCGGCGACGAGCTTGTCGATGACGGGTCCCATGGCCGCGATGTGGGCCGCGATCTTGGGGGCGTTGGCCGCCGGGAGCTTGTGCACCGCGGCCAGGGCGTCGGCGTCGGCGGCGCGTATCGCGTCCATCGTGCCGAAGTGGCGGGCGATCTCCCGTGACAGCGTACGGCCGGTGCGGACGATGCCGAGCGCGCAGAACACCCGGTTGAGGGGCTTGGCCCTGGCCGCCTCGATCTGCGCCACCACGGTGTCGGCGCGCTTCTCGCTGCGGGTCGCGTCGACCAGTTGCCCACGTGTGAGGCCGAACAGGTCGGCCACGTCGGCGACCGCGCCGCCGTCGACGAGGGCCTCCAGGTAGGTGATGCCGAGACCGTCGATGTCCAGCTGGTCGCGGCCCACGGCGTACCGCAGCGCGGCGAGCAGCCCGCATCCGCCGCCAGTGCCGCCCGCGCACTCCCACCGTTCGCCGGAGGTGTCGATCTCGCCGCCGCACGTCGGGCACGACTCGGGGAACACCACGGGCGTCTCGTCGCCCGTGCGCAGTTCCACCACGGGTGCCTCGATGCGGGGGATGATGTCGCCGGCCTTCCACACCATGACGGTGTCGCCGATCATCATGCCGCTGTCGCGGATGAACTTCGGGTTGTGCAGCGTCGCGTACCTGACGACGCTGCCGTCGACCTCGACCGGCTCCAGCACGGCCCGCGGCGCGATGATGCCGGTGCGTCCGACGTTCCACTCCACCGCGAGGAGCTTCGACTGCCGTACGGCGGCGGCGAGTTTGTACGCCGTCGCCCAGTGCGGGTGGCGGGTGGCGAACCCGGCCTTCTCCTGCTCGGCGACCGCATCGGCCTTGATGACGACGCCGTCGATGCCGAACGGCAGCTCCGCGCGCAGCCCGGCGATCTCGTCGACGCGGCGCTGCACCTCCTCCACCGTGCTGCAGACGCGCGGCCCGGCCGGTGTCGCGGCCGTGGTCTGCACCCCGGCGGCGGCGACCGCCTCCATCATCTCCGTGTGCGTGTCAGCGGGCAGGCCGACCACGCCGTACGCGTAGAAGGTCGTCTCGATCACGTAGGGGCGGTCCTTGGCGCGCAGCGTCCCGGCCGTGCCGTTGCGCGGGTTGGAGAAGACCTTCGCCCCGTGGGCCGTGCGTATGGCGTTGGCCGCCGCGAACTGCTCCCGGGTGAGCAGGACTTCCCCGCGCACCTCGAAGGTGGCCGGTGAGTTCAGCTCCAGGGGCAGGCCCACGATCGACCTGATCGCATGGGAGACGTCCTCGCCGGTGGTGCCGTCGCCCCGGGTGACGAGCTGTGTCAGGCGCCCGTCCACGTACCGGGCGGCGACGGCCGCGCCGTCCAGCTTGGGCTCGGTGACGTAGCCGCCCTGAACCGGCGCGCCCAGCCGGCGGGCGACGGACGCGTCCCACTTCACCAGTTCCTCGGGGCTGAACACATTGTCGAGGGACAACATGGGAACGGTGTGGGCGACATCGCCCGCCGGGGCGGCGCCACCGCCCACCTTGCCCGTTGGGGAGTCCTCCCGGACGTCCTCGGGGTGGTCCAGCTCGTAGTCGCGGATGCGCCCGGCCAGCAGGTCGTACGCGGCGTCGTCGAGCGGGCTCGTCCCGTCGGCGTAGTAGGCGGCGCACGCCTGCAGGGCCGTGTCGACGGCGGAGCGGTAGTCCTCACGGGACATCAGCGGGGCAGCGATCACTGTCGTCATGTGCCGCATCTTGGTGCACGGGTCTGACAGTGAGCCGGTCAAGCGGCCCCGGGCGGGCCGGGCCCGTCAGCGGCTGCCGGCGGGCCACGGCTGCCCGTCCGGGCGCATGAGCGCGGGCCGGCCCGCCGCTACGAAGTCCCCGTACTCGTCCTGCACGATGCCTTGGTTGACCCAGCGCGACCGCAGCGCACCCGTGCGCTCCTCAGCGGTCACCAGCGCGGCCAGCGGATCGTCGGCGGTGCCGACGAGGCGGCCGAACGCCTCCTCCTCCGCTTCCGGGTCGAGCGGCGGAAACTCGACCAGGTCCATGAAGGTCGCGTGCCCGACGTCCTCGAGGTCGTGGACGTGGACCTCGTACACCGCTTTCGCCGGCCGGACCTCGACGACCCTGACGCCAGGGCGCTCGGGCGCACCGATCGGCCCGAGGAACTGTTCCACCGGACGGCCCCGTCTCAGGGCCCCGACAGCGAAGGACTCCGCCAAGTAGCGCACACGCGCATCGTACGGTGCTCAGGCGGGCTCCTTGCCGATGCCGCCGGACGCCTTGCACAGCAGCCGGGCGGCCCCGTCGGCGAGTTCGCGGACGACGTCGAGGGCCGACTCGATGCGGGAGACCGTGCCGACCGCCTCGCCCGCGTAGAGGGCCATCGCGTCCAGATGCCCGGTCGTGGTCCGGAGCGGGCAGAACGGGCTGGACGCCGGGACGGGTACGGGCACGCCGCCCAGTACCGCCTCGCCGGCGATGTCGGTGTCCAGGGCGCGTGCGCGCTCGACGCACTCCGACAGGACGCGGTGCGGCGCGTCCGGCCATCCGGTCGAGAACTGCGTCGTCAGCACGGTGTCGCCGGCACCCGCCCTGATCAGGGCCTCCTTGTACCGCGGGTGCGCATCGGACTCGTGCGTGGCGACGAACCGCGTGCCGATACGGGCCGCGTGCGCCCCGGCGGCCAGCACCGCGGCGAGGGACCGCGCGGCGCCGATGCCGCCCGCCGCGACGACGGGGACGTCGACCGCGTCGAGCACCTCGTCGAGGAGCGGGAGCAGGGGCCGTACCCCGCGCACGTGACCGCCCGCCTCCCTGCCCTGGACGACGACGAAGTCGCACCCGGCGTCGGCCGCGGCCCGGGCCTCCTCGACCGAACCCACCTGCCAGGCGGCCAGCGCCCCGCCGCGCTTGGCACGGGTGACCAGGCGGGGGACGGGATCCGCGTAGAAGAACTCGACGACCGGCATCCGCTCCGCGGCGACGTCGACGCACGCCTCGTCCTCGAGCAGCGGCAGGATGAAGTTGACCCCCACAGGGCGGGAGGTGCGCCGCCGTACCGCGTCGAGCAGGTCGGTGAGCACGGGCGGTGGCACCATCGGGTAGCCCACCATGCCGAGCGCCCCTGCCGCGGACACCGCGTCGGCGAGGTCCAGCCCGCTCACCCAGCCCATGCCGGCCAGCTGGATCGGCACGTCGCAGCCGACGAGGTCGGTGAACGGGGTGCGCAGCGGGATGGGTACGGTCGCCATGTGCTGATGCAAGCGCCCGCCGTCGCGCTGTCGCCGCTGCGACGCGTCACGCGGGCGGAGCGTCACCCCGACGGCCGATGCCCCGCCTCGACGGGGTGACGCCGGATGAAGTCGAGGACGGTCCACGCGACGAGGGAGGGGTCCTCCAGGGGCATCGCGTGGCTGACGCCCGGGAGCGTCACCTGCCGGGCCCGGGCGAGCCGTCCGGCCAGCGCGCGGTTCCGAGCCCGGTAGGGGCTGTTGAGGCGCTCCCCCTCGCCGCCCGCCACCAGGAGCACCGGCTGCGGCAGGCCGTCGAGGCCGGCGGCGTCGGCGTCCCACGCGGCGAACGCCGCGCGCTCGTGGTCGAAGAAGTACCTGCCGCTGAGCACCGACCTCCTGAAGCCCTCCGTGCCGAGCGCACGGGTCATGACGCCCAGGTAGCCGGGGGCGCACACGCTCCCCGGGAAGAAGCCGTAGGCCCGCGCCAGGTCGCCCTCCTCCGCGGCGGCGACGGCCCGGCGCATGGCGTCGCTCTCCGGCTCGTCGGGGGCGTACGGGAACGCCGGTTCCAGCAGCACCATCGACCAGACGAGCTCCGGGTACGCGGCGGCCAGTTGCAGGGTGATGGTGCCGCCGGTCGAGTGGCCGACCACGTGCGCCTGCCCGATCCCCGGGCGTGGAGCACCTCCGCGAGGTGCCGGGCGTGGTCGGTGACGCCCAGCCGGCCGCTCAGGTCCCGGCTCCGGCCGTACCCGGCGCGATGGGTGCGTACGACCCGCAAGCCGGGGAGCAGCCCGGCGAGCGGTGCGAACCAGTCGGCGCCGAAGGAGGCGTGGACGAGCAGTACCGCCTCGCCGTCCCCCTCGTCCCAGAAGGCGATGTCGGCGTCCGGTGTCACGATGTGCTGCTCCGCTCGCATGGGCATTCGCCTCGGAGTGGGTGCCGTCCGTGCTGGTATGTGGTGGTTTGTGCAACTTCACGCGAGGCGATGCTGTTCCCGGCGGGGTGATTCCCCGTGCCGGTCACCCTGTGGATCGGCCGCTTCGCGGTGAGTGCCGTGCTCGCAGGGTGCCGGGCAGCCGTGACGTCGCCGTGCGCTCCGGTCACCCGATGCGATGCTGGACAGCGTGGGTCATCACCGGTGGAGATGACCGCCCGGTTCGGGCCACGGGAAAGGGACGGCGGCGGTTCGCATGGACCTACGGCAGATGGAAGTGGTGGTCGCGGTCGCCGAGGAGGGCGGGTTCACGGCGGCGGCGCAGCGGCTGCACGTGGTGCAGTCCGCGGTGTCCGGCACGGTGCGGGCGCTGGAGAAGGAACTGGGCAGCGCCTTGTTCGACCGGACCACGCACCACGTGTCGCTGACCCCGGCGGGGGAGGCGTTCGTGCCCGCCGCCCGTGCGGCGCTCCGCGCGGCCGAGGAGGCGCGAGCGGTGGTCGACGCCGTACGGGGTGAGGTGCGCGGACGCGTGACGGTCGCCATCATGCAGGGCGTCTGGGCCGGCCTGCACCGCGCCCTGGCGGGGCTGCGCGCGGAGCACCCCGGGGTGAGCGTACGTCTGCAGCAGGCACCGGTGGCCAACGTCCGGCAGGCGCTGAGCGAGGGCACGGTGGACCTCGGCGTGGTGGCGCTCGACCGGCAGCAGCAACGGGGGCTGGTGACCCGTCTGCTGTCGCGCGAGGAGATGCTGCTGGTGTCCTCGCCGACGCGTGCCTTCGCCGAGGAGGACCTGGTGCGCCTCGACGAGATCTCCGGCATGCCCTTCGTGGACTTCCTGCCCGGCTGGGCCATTCGCTACTCGGTGGACCGGGCCTTCCGGGCCGCCGCCGTGGAGCGGTCCACGGTGTTCGAGGTGAACGACATCGTGGCGGCGTCCGAGCTGGTCCGGCACGACCTCGGGGTGTGCATCATGCCGGCGTCGATCGCGGCCCGGTTCCCGGACCTCTCCGTACGCCGGTTCGTGCAGCACGCCCCCGCCTGGAAGGTCATGGTGGTCCGCCGCCGGGGGGACATGTCGCCCGCGGTCGAGGCGCTGCTGCGGCACATCACCCCCCGGACGGCGGCGGAGACGACGGGATGAGCACGGTGGGGCCCGCCGACCAGGGGCGTCACCGGATCACGGCCGGCGCGTCCGTGGCCGCGGTGTCCTTGCGGGCGGGGCGGCGCTCCGTCGCCCAGTAGGCGAGGGAGATCAGCGGCAGGGCGGCACCGAGGACGCTCACCGCCGTCCGGCCGCCGGCGTGGTAGGCGAGCGACCCGAGCCGGGAGCCGAGTGCGCCACCCGCGAAGAAGGGCGCCATGAAGGCGCTGTTGAGCCGTGACCGGGCGCCCGCGTCGAGCTGAATCATGATGCCGGTCATCTCGAACAGAGATGGTGGCGAGTGCAGGCCGACCCGGTGGGCCACTGAACGGGTGCGAGGCCGTGTCGTCAAATTGCCGCCTGCCCCGCGACGCTCCCCCAGCCGGCGCTGGGAGGTGCCCCCAGGCACGGCACTCCCCCAGCCTTCGGCCCGGGGGAGTTGTCGAATCGTCCGAGTAGCCCACTACGAGGACGACTCTCCGCCTTGCGATGCACCGCACCTGGGGGCACCGCCAGCGGAGCTGGGGGAGCTCCTTTGACGACACGACCTAGTGCCACAACTGCCGGGAGCCGATTGATTCCGCTGCCTCGTGCGCGGTGAGGGCGAGCCGCCCTCCGTCGTGCACCTCGGTGACGTCGACCAGGAGCGTGCCGTTCGCGTCGAGGCGCAGGGTGAAGACCGGGTCGAGGGCCATCAGGAAGTCGAACCCCTCCTTCTCGTCCCCCGAGGGAGGGCCGGCGAGTGTCGCCCGGCAGGTCCAGGTGGAGCCGGCGACCTCGATCTCGACGTGCACCTCGAACGAGCCCAGGCACGTCGACCGGTTGGCCCACCACTCGAGCGTCGCCGCCCCCGCGTAGCTGTCCACGGTCCGAGTATCCAGCCTTGGTGCTTCGTGACGGTCCGTCGGTCGTCAGGGAACCGGAACGCGCTCTACCGGCGGACCGCCGAGATCAGTCCGCCGGGCCGTTCCTCGCTCTGCGGCGGGGTGCCGATCGGGCGGCCGTAGGCGGCAGCGCGCTCGCGCAGGGTGTGGCTGCCGGCCTCCCAGCCGTGCCCGGCCAGCCAGCCCACCGGGTCGTCGGGCATCTCCGAGACCCACATGGACGCCGCCGATCCCGGCACGGCGTCCGCGCCGAAGCGCTCGATTACGCCGCGCGAGCCCAAGGTCAGCCCCATCCGACTGCCTGGCGCCGACTGCGCGCTGATCCGGGCCAGCAGCAGCTCCACCGCGTCCTCGGGCAGATAGATCAGCAGTCCCTCGGCGATCCACACGGTCGGCAGGGCCGGGTCGTGCCCTGCGGCGGCCAGCGCGCCCGGCCAGTCCTCACGCAGATCCACCGCGACGGTGATCCGCTCGCAGCGTGCGACGGCCCGCTCCTGGCGCAGCACCGAAGCCTTGAAGTCCAGTGGCGCGGCGGTGTCGACCTCGAACAGCCGGGTGCCCTCGGGCCAGTCCATCCGGAAGGCCCGGCTGTCCATGCCGGCGCCGAGCAGCACGACCTGCCGGACCCCGGACGCGGAGGCCTGCTGCAACAGGTCGTCGAGGAACTTCGTCCTGATGACGATGGAGAACGACACGGCCAGCCGGCGGCGTCGCGCGGTCTCGTCACCGGGCGGTGGCGAGGAGGGCCACAGGCCGCCGGCGGTGGCGAAGGCCTGTGCCAGTGGGTCCCGGAACAGCGCGTTCTCCCGTTCGGTCTCCAGCGCGCGCACCCTGGCCACCCCCACAGCCGTGGCCCACACTCCCGACGGCTGGACCCGCTCCTGCTCATCAGTCACCGCGCCAGCCTAATCACCGCGGTCCAGGGCCGGTGGCGGGGGCTGATCGCGTACGGGCAGCCCACCTCGTGAAAGCTCGAGGCTAGGATCGGCCTGCCACGCGGACCGAGGACAGGTGGGGATGGGACATGGCCGGCCGGGTCACGGCGGTGAGCCGCCACGCGACGTACGCCTTCAGCAAGCCCAACCGTGACTCCGTCACGCTGCTCGCCGGGCTCGGCGTCGAAGGGGACGTCCACGCGGGCGAGACGATCCGCCACCAGTTCCGGATGACCTACGAGCCCGACCTGCCGAACCTGCGCCAGGTCCACCTGATGCACGAGGAACTCTTCGACGAGCTCGCGCTCAAGGGCTTCGGCATCTCGGCCGGCCGGCTCGGCGAGAACATCACCACCCGCGGCGTGGACCTGCTGGGCCTGCCCACCGGCACCCTGCTGCACCTCGGCGACGAGGCCGTGGTGGAGGTGACGGGGCTGCGCAACCCCTGCTCGAAGATCAACGACTTCCGCAAGGGCCTGCTCGGCGAGATGTTCGCCCTGGACCCGGTGTCGGGGGAGTTCACCTTCAAGTCCGGCGTCATGGGCGTGGTCCTCCGCGGCGGAGTCGTCCGCCCCCAGGACCCCGTCGAGGCCGAACTCCCGCCCACCCCGCACCGGCCCCTGGAGCGCGTCTAGCGCCGTGGGAGTGCCGGGCCCGGCGGTGCGCCCTGCTCGGCGCAGCAGGCCACGCCCAGGCGGATCAGGCTCGTGCGCATCCTGTGGGCGCCCAGTTCGGGGAGGAGGGCGCCGACGTGGTCCGCGGACAGGGCGGCGAGGAGGGTGTGGGCGAGGGTGGGCGGGTCGGGCGTGGTGGCGAGCAGGGTCGTCAGGTGGTCGTGCCAGAAGCGGTAGGCGGCGGTGCGGTGGCGCGCGCCCGGGTGCGCGGTCTGGGAGGCGCGGAGGAGGTCCAGGTGCCCGGCCACGTGGTCGAAGTAGGCGGTGACGAACGCCGCGAGGCGGTCCTCGGCCGGGGCTCCGGGGCCGAGTGGGGGCGGGCCGTCGAGGACGGCTTCCCGCAGTTCGCGTTCGCGGGCGGCCAGGAGCGCGGAGGCCAGTCCGGACCGGTCGCCGAAGCGGCGGTACACGGTGCCCTTGCCGACGCCCGCCGCGACGGCGACCCGGTCCATGGAGACGCCGTCCGCGCCGTGTTCGGCGAAGAGACGGGCGGCTGCCTTGAGTATCGCGGCGCGGTTGCGCGCGGCGTCCACCCGCTCCCTGAGCGGCGGGTCGTGGTCGTGCCTCACGTACGGACTCCTGGCCGAAGCATGTTGTGACGTCGGGCCCGATGCTGGCAGGCCGGAGTCGCCCCGGGCATCGGGAGAATTCCCGAATGCGGGATCCGTCAGGGGGAGGACGGGAGCCCGTGGCGGTGCGCCATCGCCGCGGCCTCGGTGCGGCTGGAGGCGCCCAGCTTGGCCAGGATGCTGGAGACGTGCGTGCTCGTCGTCTTCTGCGAGATGTGGAGCTCTTCGGAGATCCGGCGGTTGCTGTACCCCCTCGCGACCAGCCCCAGCACCTCCGACTCGCGCGGGGTGAGCCCGAAGGGCGTCGCCGGTTCCGCCGCGGTGGCGGCGGTCGCGGGCGGGGCCTGTTCGTCCGCCGGGCGCGTGCCGGCCCGGCGCGTCACCGCTTCGACGTCCGCGAGGAGCAGGCCCGCCCCGAGGCCGGTGGCGATGCGCCGTGCCCGGCCGAGCCGGTCGAGTGCCGCGGCGCGGTGCCGGTGGGTGGTGAGCAGGGCGCGTCCCTCGCCGAGGAGTGCCGCCGCCGTCTCGTAGGGACGCTCGGCCGCCGTGAAGTCGGCCACGGCCTTCGACCACAGGGCCGGGTCGTCGGCTCCCTCGGCGCGTCCCAACTCCGCGTGGAGCAGCCGCTCGTACGCCGCCCAGACGGGGAAGACGACGTCGATCCGGCCGGCGGCGCGGCGTACCGCGGCGAGGACCTCGGGCGAGGCCCCGCCGAGGGCGGCGGACCGACGGGCCTCGGCCTCGACCGCCGCCGCGGTGCGCAGCAGTGGCAGCGACCAGCGGACGGGTCCGGTCGTCAGGCCCGCGGCGTCGGCCCGCAGGAACTCGGCCCGGGCGTCCGCGAGACGGCCCTGGGCGGCCGCGATCTCCATCGTGCAGTGGCTGAGGGCGACGAGGAGCTCGGCCCGCAGCCGCTCGGTGCCGCGCAGTCGCTCGGCGAGCGCCAACTGCCGGGCGGCCCCGTCCGCGTCACCGCGGTGGAGCAGGTGGTACGCGCGGCGGGCCGCGAACGTCCAGCGCGGCAGGTGCGACCGGGCGACCGAGGCGGCCTCGTCGAGGGCCGCCTCGGACTCCGCCCAACGGCCCAGGGAGAAGAGGCTGATCGCCCTGTTGGAGTGCACCCATGCTTCGTGGTCGGCCAGCCCAAGCGAGCGGCACAGCGCGATGCCGTGGTCCGCGGCCGCGACGGCCTCCTCGGAACGGCCCATGCCCTCCAGGATCGACGGCAGGTTCTGGTTCGCCCGCCCGGCGATGCCGAGTTCGCCCAGTTCCTCCGCCCGCCGTCTGACCTCGTACAGCTCGGTGATGCCGGCGCCCTCGCGGTCGGTCCCGGCGTCCAGCAGGCACCTGGTCATGCGGGCGTGCAGTTCCAGTGCCTCGGCGCCCACGGAGGCCGCGTACCGCACGGCCTCGTCGGTGGCGGCCCGGTGGTCCGTACCGGGGCGGTGGACGGCGCTCCAGTTGGCGATGTGGACCAGGACGTCGGCGTGCACCGGCGACGGGGCCAGCCCGTCGACCAGTTTCCGCGCCGTCTCGAGGTCCTGCCATCCGTCGCCGCGGTTCAGCCCCTGGATCAGCCGGGACCGCTGGGTGCGGAACCACGCGGCGCGCAGCCGGTGCGGCTCGTCCTCCGGCGGAAGGCCCTCCAGGGCGGCGTCGGCCAGGCGCAGTGCCGTGTCGAGGCTGCCGCTGTGCAGCGCGGCGACGGTGGCGGTCGCGAGCAGCTCCAGGCGGAGGCGTCCGTTCCCGTCGAGCCGGGGCGCGGCGGGCCCGGTCCCGTCGAGCCCGGGCCCCGCGTGCCCGGCGCCACCGCGCGGGTACGTCTGCGGGCAGCGCGGGGCGGGCAGGGCCGCACGGGCCTCGTCCGGGACCCGGTCCCACAGCTGGAGCGCCCGTTCCAGGTGCCACAGCTGCTCGGCGTAGGCGTAGCAGTGACGCGCTTCCTCGGCCGCCGCGACGCTCATCCGCAGGGCCTTCACGGAGTCCTGCGCGGCGTGCCAGTGGCGGGCCAGACGGCAGGACAGTTCCACGGCGGGCACGAGCGTGGGGTCGGCCTCCAGCGCCTGCGCGTACCGGCGGTTGATCAGCGCGCGTTCGCCCGGCAGCAGGGTCTCGCTGACGGTCTCGCGCACCAGCGAGTGCCGGAACCGGTAGTCCGCGCCGCCCGGTTCGGGGACGAGGACGTGGGCGAGGACGGCCGCGCGCAGTCCCTCGATCAGCTCGTCCTCGGGCAGCCCCGCCACCTCCCGCAGCAGTGCGTACCCGGTCACCGTCCCGCCCTCGGCGGCCGTGCGCAGGATGCGCCGGCTGGTCTCCGGCAACGCCTCCAGCCTGGTCAGCAGCACGTCGTGGAGCTCCTGGAGGTCGTGGAGCCCCGGGCCCGGTCGCTCCCGGCCGGCGCCGGCGAGCTCCTCGACGAAGAAGGCGTTGCCGTCGGAGCGGGCGAAGACGTCGTCGAGGACCGCCGGGTCCGGTGGCGCCCCGAGGATGCCGGTGAGCTGTCCGCCGACCTCGCCCCGGGTGAACCGGGGGAGCGCCACACGGCGTACGGATCTGAGCCGGCCCAGCTCCGCGAGCAGCGGGCGCAGCGGGTGCCGGGGGTCGACGTCGTCGGACCGGTAGGTCCCCACGAGCAGCAGCCTGCCGCGGCGCCTGGTGCGGAACAGGTAACCCAGCAGGTTGCGGGTGGAGGCGTCGGCCCAGTGCAGGTCCTCGATGACGAGCACGACCAGGCGGTCCGAGGCGAGGCGCTCCAGGACGCGGATGGTGAGCTCGAACAGCCGCGTCACGTCGTCGTCCCGGTGGTCGACGGGCGTCACGCCGCCCGGGTCGGGCAGGATCCGGGCGAGGAGGTCCTCATGGCCCGCGCTCGCCGCGCGCACCTCGTCGGGCAGTCGCTGCCACAGCACGCGCAGGGCCTCGGAGAACGCGGCGAAGGGCAGGCCGTCGCCGCCGACCTCGACGCAGCCACCGACCGCCGCGACGGCCGCCCTCGGCTCCAGCGACCGCAGGAGCTCCCCGACCAGCCTCGTCTTGCCCACTCCGGCCTCGCCCCGGACGAGGACGGCCTGGGGGTCGCCGCCGTCCGCGGCCCCGGCGGCCCGCAGCAGCTCGGCCAGCTCGGCCTCGCGGCCCACGAAGACGGGGCTGACGCGGGTCTGTGCCGGGAGGGATGCGCTCATCCGAGGGGACCTGTGGGGACCTGTGGGTGGTGACCACCGGGTACCGGGGGCGGCGTGCCCCGTCGTGGTCATGCGGACAATTCTCGCCGAAGGGTAGCAACGTACGGGTCCTTCCCCGCCCGTGGGGCCGGGAGCGACCCCCGTGGCGAGCCCCCGACCGGCTCGACCACGGGGTGCTGCGTTCGCGGGCGGGGGTCCCCGCGAATCCGCGGCTCCGACGGACCGCCGGGGTGGAGCCCTTCCGATGCTGGCGCAGCCGGGCTCTCCCGGGCATCGGGAGAACTCCCGACCGCCCTCCGGCGTCTGCCGGGCGGCCGTGCGGCGCGGACTCCGCCGCGGGATCGGGAATTCTCCCGATGTGCGCAGGCCGCTGCCGCTGACAGCATCCGAAGCTCCCTTCCGCGATCACCCCACCAATCGAGGCTCCAGCAGTGGCAGCAGTACCGACAGTCAGCGAGACCATGGCCGATGTGCGCGACATGTTCATGGCGCACACGATGATGCGCCGGGAGTTCCGCCTGCTCCCGCAACTCGTCCGGGACGTGGAGGCCGGTGACACCCGGCGCGCCGGGATCGTGGCGGACCATGCCGACAAGGTGTGCCTGATCCTGCACCTGCACCACGAGGGCGAGGACAAGGTGGTGTGGCCGCGCCTCCTGGAGCGCGGCGGTGAGCGGACCGCGGCCATCGTGCCCACGATGGAGGCGCAGCACCACGGCATCGACACCGCCCTCAGCGGGGTGACCGCGCTCCTGGCGGGGTGGCGCTCCACCGCCCAGGACGGCGAGGCCCTCGCCGCGGCCCTCGAAGAACTGCTGAGCCGGCTCCTGGAGCACATGGCCCTGGAGGAGAAGGAGATCCTCCCGCTGGCCGAGGAGTTCATCACCGCGGCGGAGTGGGCGGAGCTCGGTGAGCACGGCATGGCCAACAGCCCGAAGAAGGATTTGCCGCTGGCCTTCGGCATGGTGATGTACGAGGGCGACCCCGAGGTGATCAAGGCGGTCCTCTCGCACGCCCCGCTGGCGCCCCGGCTGGTCATGCCGCTGCTGGCCCCGCGCCTGTACGCCTCGCACGCCAAGCGCGTGTACGGGACGCCGACCCCGCCCCGCGTCGGGGCCTGACCCGGTCACCGTCGGGCGGGGCGTACGCGGTACGCCCCGCCACAGCGTCGGCCGCCCGGCCCCGGCCCCCGGCTTCAGGCGCCCGCGGGGAAGGCGTGCCTCCTGCCCCCGGTCACGGCCGCGGCGGCGGCGACCAGGAGGGCCAGCGCCGCCCAGGTGATCGACGCGGTCCCCAGGTCCGCGACCAGGAGGCCACCGATGAGGCCGCCCAGGGCGATGGACGAGGAGAAGACCGTGATCGTGATCGACTGCGCGACGTCGGCGGCCGCCCCCGTCGCGTTGATCGCGGCGCCGATGAACAGGCTCGGGGAGCTGCCGAAGGCGAAGCCCCACGCCGCGACGGCGACGTAGACCAGCGCGGGCACGCCGGAGCACACCGCGAGCACGAGCACGGTGAGCGCGAACAGCGCGGTGCTGCCCACGACGAGCCTGCGCAGGTGCCGGTCGATGTGGGTGCCGACGACGAGGACGCTCAGGATGGACGTGACGCCGAAGGCGAACAGCACCCATCCCGCCTGGCCGCCCATGCCCAGGTACCCGAGGAAGTCGGTGACGTAGGTGTAGAGGATGTTGTGGGCGACCATGTACGTGGCGAGGGCGAACAGGATGGTGCGCAGCCCCGGCAGGCGCAGGACTTGCGGGACCGTGAAGCGTTCGTCGGCCGACCGGCCGGGCAGGTTCGGCAGCGTCGCCAGGATCCACACCATGGTCAGCGCGGTCAGGGCGGCGGACGCGTGGAAGGCGAGCCGCCACCCGCCGAGGGCGCCCAGCCAGGTGCCCAGCGGGACGCCCAGCGCCAGCGACACGGGGGTTCCGGCAAGGGCGATGGCGATGGCGCGGCCCTGGCGTCCCTCGGGGGCGAGCCGGGCGGCGTAACCGCCGAGGAGGGGCCAGACGAGCCCGGTGCCGAGGCCGGCGGCGAAGCGGATCACGAGGGTCTGCGCGTAGTCGTCGGACAGCGCCGTGAGGGCGTTGGCGACGGCGACCGTGCCGAGCGCGAGCTGCAGCACGTTCTTGCGGGGCCACCTCGCCATCGCCCGGGTCAGCGGGATCGCCCCGATCGCGGTGGCGAGGGCGTAGATGGTCACGGTCTGGCCGGTGAGCGAGACGCTCGTGTGGAGCGTGCCGCTGATCTGCGGCAGCAGGCCGGCGGGCAGGCACTCGGTGAGGATGCCGACGAACCCGCTGAGGAAGAGGCCGAAGAGGGCCTTCCCGGGGAGGCGGTCCCGTCCGCGCGCTGGGGTGGACGGACCTGTGGTGGTCGTTTCCGTCATTCTTCGTGGTCCATGGGCTGTGTGTGACCCGACGCCACACGGGCGGACGGGTCGAGCGGCACGCGATCCGAAGCGGGAACGGAGGGCGTGTCCCCGGGATGGCGTGACCCCGGGTGGTCGTCTCCAGGGCTCGTTCAGGCTGCTCCGGCCGTACGGCGTCACCCAGAGCCCCGCTCTGCCCACGTCCCGGGTGAGTACCACCGGCAGGGACAGGTTCCGCCCGGCATCCGGCGTGATACTGGAGCGCATGGCCACCCACCCCGACCTCCGCACCGGCCCGGGAGACGGGCCGGACCCCGGTCCGGGACCCGGCGCCGGGCGGCACCTCGACGCGCGCTCGGAGCTCAACGAGTTCCTGCGCACCCGCAGGGCCCGGCTGAAGCCGGCCGACATCGGGCTCGCCGAGTACGGCCGGCGCCGGGTGCCGGGCCTGCGGCGCGAGGAGCTGGCACAGCTCGCCGGGGTGTCCGTGGCGTACTACACGCGCCTGGAGCAGGGCAACGGCCGCAACGTGTCCGTGGAGGTGCTGGGCGCGATCTCGCGGGCGCTCAGGCTCTCCGAGGCGGAGCACGCCCACCTGCTGCACCTGGCGAAGCCGAAGCGGCGCAAGCCGCGGCCCGCGCCCGAGCGCCGGCAGGTACGGCCGGAGCTCCGGGAACTGCTGTCGGCCCTGGAGGGCGTCCCCGCGTACGTGTGGGGCCGCCGCACCGACGTGCTGGCGTGGAACCGCTCGGCGTCCGCTCTCTTCGGCGACTGGGCGGAGCGCGCCCCCGAGGACCGGAACTGGGCCAGGATCACCTTCCTCGACCCGGCGGCCCGGCGGCTCTTCGCCGACTGGGAGTCCAAGGCCGCCGACGTGGTGGGCCAGCTGAGGATGGACGCCGGCCGGCACGTCGACGATCCGGCACTCGCGGCGCTGGTCGGGGAGCTCTCCATGAGGAGTGCGGACTTCCGCTCGCTGTGGGCCGCCCACGACGTCAAGCGGAAGTCGCACGGCGGGATGCGGCTGCTGCACCCGCTGGCGGGCGCGCTCACCCTCCGCTACGAGACCCTCGCGCTCCCCGGCGACGAGGAGCAGTCACTGTCGACCTACCACGCCGAGCCGGGTTCGGCGTCGGAGGAGGCGCTGCGTCTGCTGGCGAGCTGGGGCGCGGACGCCTCCCGGGACTGGTCGGCGGCCGTGCGGGGTTGATCCCGTCCCCGCGAGCGCTCCTTACAAGTGACCTTCCCGGCCTGCGCGTTGGGGTACGGCGAGCGGCAGGCGCGGTGTGGGCCAGGCCGGTTCCCATCGCCATGCCGCCCACGTGGCGGCCTCGCCGAACGGTCCGGAACGCTCCTCGAGCATCGCCAGCGCCTGTTCGCGGGCCGCGTCGACGGCCCGGTGCTCGGTGTCGGTGACGACGCCGAGCCTGCGGACGTGGGCGTACTCGTCCTCGTCCTTCCACTCCCAGCTGCTCAGGTCGGGGGCGACGAGCAGGTCCACGATGAGGTCGAAGGTGTCGAACCCGTCGGCGGTCCGGATCGTGGGGCGCTCGAAGTTCACGTACCAGTTCCGCAGCCCGGCCCCGGTGTAGAAGGCGTTGACGCTGAACCAGGCGGTGGGCGGCTTCCACATCCGCAGCTCGGTCTCCTGCCACCGCCCGGGCGTGAGCTCCCACCGTCCCGTGGCGAGGGCGTCGATCCCGTCGGTGCGCACCGTGCGGTCGCCGGTGGCGCGGGCCTGCGCGTAGGCGACGGGCCAGCGGGTCTGCGCGCCGGGAGCACAGGCGGTCACCAGGGCGGTGCCGGTGTCGGCGAGGACACGGAGCGCGTGCTCGCTCCACACACGGCCGCTGCGGTGCACATCGCGGCGCACGGCCGTACGGCCGGCCCGGTGGGTGTTCATCGCCTTCTCCTTCGACTCGTCCGCCGTGGGACAGCGTGCGTCCGGCGCCGTGTGCGTACGTCGCACGTGTCCAGGCCTCCGTTCGAGTGGCCGCCCCGCGGCCGTCCGACGCGGCACGCGACCCCGGGCCCGAACCTCGGCTTCACTCGGTGGTGCCCCCGCTTCCGGACCAGGATTGAACGGTGTGCCCCTGATGACGACCGGTACCAGCGTACGCAACCGCAGGGCGACGGCCCCGCTGGAGGGGCGCGTGGCCGTCGTCACCGGCGCGGCCCGGGGAGTCGGGGAGGCGCTCGCCCTGCACCTGTCGTCAGCCGGCATGCGGGTCGCGCTGCTGGGCCGTGAGGAGGCGACCCTGCGTCAGGCGGCGGCCGCCCTGCCCCGCCCGAACATCTTCGTCGAGGCGGACGTCACCGACCGCCCGGCACTCGAAGACGCGGCCCGGCGGGTGGACGAGGAACTCGGCCCCGCCAGCGTGGTGGTGGCCAACGCGGGCATCGCCGCCGGCGGGCCCTTCGCCCACACCGAAGCCGAACTCTGGCAGCGCGTCATCGACGTCAACCTGGTGGGGGCCGCGAACACGGCCAGGGCCTTCCTGCCCCAGCTCACGCGGACCCGCGGCTACTTCCTGCAGATCGCCTCGACCGCCGCCTTCTCCGCCGCCCCGCTGATGAGCGCCTACTGCGCCTCCAAGGCCGGCGCCGAGTCCTTCGCCCAGGCCCTGCGCGGCGAGGTCGAGCCCGACGGCGTCACCGTCGGCATCGCCTACCTCCACTGGACCGGCACCGACATGATCGTCGATCTGGACGACCACCCCGTACTGCGCGCCCTGCGGAAGAACCAGCCGTCGTTCGCACGGCGCGTCCACTCGCCCGTCCAGGTCGCCGACTGGCTCGCCACGGGCATCGCACGTCGCGCACACCATGTGTACGCGCCACCGTGGCTGCGCTTCTGCCAGCCGCTGCGGCCGCTGTTCCCCCCGGTGGTCTCGTGGATGGCCCGGCGCGAGCTGCGGGCCCGTTCAGGTGCGGAACTGGGGTCCGCCACCGCCGTCATGGGGGCCGGTGGCCGCGCCGACTGGGACGCCTTCACGTCGCCCGTCGAGCCGCAGCGGCCGGAGCGCCCGCCGCGGTGAGGGCGCCGTTCCACCCGCCTACGGCGGAGGGCGTCGCCCCGTGAGCCCCTGCCACCGGTCCCGGGCGGCTTCCAGGCCCGCGAGTGCTCCGGCGAGTGCCGGGTCGCGGATCTGGCGGGCGGTCAGCATGCCCAGCCACCTGCGGGCGTCCTGAGCGGGACCGGTATCGGCGTGCGCCGCCTTGAGGGCGTCCTCCGCTTTCTTGACGGCCGTGGCGAGCTCCGTGCGGAACCTGTTCTCCTTGGCGACGGCGTTCTCGACGCGGACGCTGAAGCGGCGCACGCCGTCCTCGCCGTGCTCCCCGGGCGGGTAGGACTCCAGGTGCACCCCGTCCGGCCGCCTGAGGTAGAGGTGATGGCCCGTCGGGCTGTGCTCGAACCGCACCTGCAGGCCGTCCAGCTGCAGCACCTTCGTCTCCCGCCCGGATATGACCATCACGTGCGCGTGCAGGGACACTTTCCCGAGTGCCGCGACGAAGGCGCCCTTCCCGGGCCGGCGCAGCCGCGCGAGGTGCCGTTCGGCGTCGCCGACGCGACGCCGGTGGGCACGATCGGCCCGTGCCACCTGCGCCCGCGCCCTTGCCAGTTCGCGCCGCGCCCGGCGCCGCAGCTTGCGGACGGCCCGCCGGGCGCGGTCCAGGGCGTCCCTGTCGGCTTCATGACGGCCGGAGAGCGCGAATCTCCAGCCGCCGGGGTATCGGCGGAGCCGCCGCCCCGCTCCAGCGAGCACGAGGATCACGACGGTCAAGGTCATCCCCACTATGCCCACGCGCCCACCTCACCCAGTGACAGCCGCCGCCGCACTCATGCGCACGGGGTGGAGGAACCAGTCGAAGGTGTCGAATCTGATGCATATCGGAAGATATGCCCAGCAATGTCACGGCGAATGCGCGCGCGACGGCGGCATTTCCGGACGTGTCCGGCACCTCGGGTCCTGCGGGCTGACGCCGCATCGGGTCGGCCCGCGGGTGCCGTCAGGGAGGAAGCGCGATCGGGTCCTCCGGGCGCGCCCGCGGGCCGGGTCGTGCCTCTCAGGCGGCGTGATGGGCCAGTTCGGCGTGCGGGTCGGCCGCACCGGGGACGGGTGCGGGGTCCGCGTGGACCAGGGCGGCGGTCAGGCGGGGGACCGCGTGCAGCAGCGCGTGCTCGGCCGCGACAGCCGTGTGGTGGGCCTGACGCACGGTGAGGTTCCCGTCGACGACCACGGCGACCTCGGCGCGCAGCCGGTGCCCGATCCAGCGCAGGCGCAGCTCGCCCACCTCCCGGACGCCGGGCACCTCGCGCAGGGCGCGCTCGGCGTCGTCCACCAGCGCCGGGTCGACGGCGTCCATGACGCGGCGGAAGACCTCGCGCGCGGCGTCGCGGAGCACCAGCAGGATGGCCGCCGTGATGGCCAGGCCCACGATGGGGTCCGCCAGGCGCCAGCCCAGCGCGGCGCCCGCGGCGCCGAGCAGCACGGCCAGCGAGGTGAAGCCGTCGGTGCGGGCGTGGAGGCCGTCGGCGACGAGCGCGGCGGAGCCGATCTTGCGTCCGACGCGGATGCGGTAGCGGGCCACCCATTCGTTGCCGATGAAGCCGAGCACCGCCGCGACGGCCACGGCGGGCAGGTAGGCGACGTCCCGCGGGTGCAGGAGGCGGTCGACGGCGGTCCAGGCGGCGAAGCCCGCGGACGCGGTGATGGTGAGGACGATGACGATCCCGGCGAGGTCCTCGGCCCGGCCGTAGCCGTAGGTGAAGCGCCGCGTGGCGGCCCGCCGCCCGAGGACGAACGCGACGCCGAGCGGGAGGGCGGTGAGGGCGTCGGCCGCGTTGTGGACGGTGTCGCCCAGGAGGGCTACCGAACCGGACAGGACGACGACCACGGCCTGGGCGATCGCGGTGACGCCGAGGACCGCGAGCGAGATCCACAGGGCCCGCATGCCTTCGGCGGAGGACTCCAGGGCCCTGTCCACCTTGTCGGCGGACTCGTGCGAGTGCGGGCGCAGGAGGTGTCCCAGCCGGTGGCGCAGGCGTGCCCGGCTCCGGGGGCCGTGGCCTGCCGAGCGGTCGTGGCCGTGGCCGTGCGGGTACCCGTGGTCGTGCCCGTGTTCCTGCCCGTGGCCGTGGTCGTGCTGGGGGTGCGTGTGCCGGCCGTTCATGGGACCGCCTCCGGGGAGTCGTGGGTGGACACGGGCTGAGCCTTCCCCCCATTATGTGCATATGAACGCACGCATGCACCTGTCACCTGCGCATGGTGCGCACCCGCGGGAACCGGGCACCGAGCACTACGTCCGCGGGGCCGAGCTCCTGAGCCTCCTCGCGGACCGCACCCGCCTCGCCCTGCTGCACACGCTGACCGGGGGCGAGGCGGACGTCTCCACGCTGACCGAGCGGGTCGGCGCCGCACGTCCCGCCGTCAGCCAGCACCTGGCCAAACTCCGGATCGCGGGCCTGGTCTCCTCCCGCAAGGAGGGCCGCAGGGTGATCTACGCACTCTCCGACGGCCATCTGCGCAGGCTCGTCGACGAGGTGCTCAACCTCGCGGATCACCATCTGAGCGGCAAACCGCCGCACGCCTGAGCGCGTTCCGGGATGTTCCATGGCGTAATGTGCGGCCTGTGCGAGGCCGCCACCGCGGAACGTGCCCGACGTTCCTCGTTGCGCTGCTGGCCGCATTCTGCTTCACCGTGGCCGGCTCGCCCGCGCACGCCCGCAGCTGCCCGCACCCGCACGTTCATCTGAAGAACGCGCAGGAGCGGCCGCACCCCGTCACTCCCCACCACCCCGGTGAGGACTGCTCCCCGGGCTCCGCCGAGCTCCCGGGGTCCCGCACCGGACCACGCGAGCACGGTACCGGCCCCGCGCAGACCGGCGCCGCCGAAGCGGCGCCCGGACAGGTGCCCGCCTCGCACAACACACCGGGGAGCGACCCGGCCCCCGACGCCCGCATAGCGACTGCGGCGCCGTCCGTCCTCTGCCTCTGGCGCATCTAGAAGACGCCCCCCGGACCGGCTGACGGTCCCTCATCCCTGCCCGTGTGCGCACCGGCGGTGGGTGAGCCGTGCACGGCACTCTTCCCGATTCCAGAAAGCGGACACCATGAACGAGCCCACCACCGGCCACGACCTCGCCTCCGCGGTCGGCGACACGCCCCTGCTGTGGATCTCCCACCCCCTCACCTCTCCCGGACGCGGCTTCTGGGCCAAGCTGGAAGGCGCCAACCCAGGCGCCATCGAGGACCGCTCCGCCCTCCACATGGTCGGCTGCGCACGCGAGCGCGGCGACCTCCTTCCCGGCGCGACTGTCGTGGCGTCCACCAGCGGCGCCTTCGGCCTGGGACTGGTGCTCGCCGGACGGGTCTTCGGCCACCCGGTCACGCTCGTGACCGATCCGGACCTGGAGCCGGACATGAAGCGCCTGCTGCGCTCACGCGGTGCCCGTCTCGACATCGTCCGCGACGCCCACCCCTACGAGGGCTGGCAGGAGGCCTGCCGCCGGCGCGTGACCGAACTCCTGGCGGCCGAACCGGGGGCCTGGTGCGCCGACCCGTACGACAACCCCGACAACGCCGACGCCTACACGCCCCTGGCGGCGGAACTGATCGAGCAACTGGGCCGGGTCGACGTCCTGGTCACCAGCGTCGGCACCGGCGGCCACTCGGCGGGCATCAGCCGCACGCTGCGCGCCGTCAACCCGGACCTGCACGTGATCGGGGTGGACACCGTCGGTTCGATCACCTTCGGCCGGCCCGTCAGGCCCCGTCTCGTCCGGGGCCTGGGCAGCAGCATCCACTCGCGCAACGTGGCGTACGAGCAGTTCACCGAGGTGCACTGGGTCGCCGCGGCCGAGGCCGTGCACACCTGCCGTGCCCTGGCCCGCTCCCACTACGCGTCGGGCGGCTGGAGCGTCGGTGCCGTCGCCCTCGTCGCCGGATGGGCGGCCCGCACCTACTCCGCCGAGGCACGCATCGTGGCCGTGTTCCCCGACGGGCCGCACCGCTACCTCTCCACGATCTACGACGACGACTACTGCCGGGACCGCGGGCTGCTCGGTACCGCCCCCGCCACGGAGCCCACGGAGGTCGCCTCGCCCACCGACGGTGAGGCGGCGGGCTGGACCCGCTGCCGCACGGTGACGAACCCCGTGGCGTCGCTCATCGCCCCGCCGGCGCACCCCGTGGAGGCGCCCGAGTCCGTGTGAGGCGGTGCCGCCGCAAGGGCGGCCGTGTTCGCCGTGCCGCCGGCACGGCGAACACGGCTGTCGCACGGCGATGACATTCGGTTGCCGCCCTGTGACAGGAGTCCGCAACTGGCCGGGCGTGAGGTGACGTCTTCCGGGGCCGGGACACGAGGTCGGAGTGCCCCTCCGGCCCGCCGCGCCACCATCGGAGGACCCAACAGTGATGCGTTCACCTCTGGCAATCGTCGGCCTGGTGCTCCTCGCCGCGACTGCGACCGCCTGCGGCTCGTCGGACACCGGCGCGAAGGCGGCCCCCGCGCAGTCCGGCCCTGCTTCCGCTGCCAAGGGGAAGGAAGCGGCCTCGGGCGGATCGCCGGAGGACGGCAAGGAGGTCGATGCCTGCACCCTGCTCAAGCCCGAGGAGGTCACCCCGCTCATCGGCGAGAACGACGGCGGGCACCCCGACGCCGGTGTGGGGGAGAGCGTCTGCACCTGGGAGAACCCCGACACCTACCACTCCGTCACCCTGAGCATCGGCTCCCCGAAGACGGCCGGCTCGGAGGACGTCGACAACTCGATGATGACCGCGTTCACCGTCGACGACCGCCTGTGCACGATCCAGGTCGTCACCCTCAAGCGGGACGCCGACAAGAAGTCCGAGGCCAAGCTCATCGACCTCGTCCGCGCGAGAGTGTGACGGGGCGGCGGCCGTGTGCCTGACGCGTCGGCATCAATGCCCCCGCGCCACGCCCCCGCGGGTCCTGGAGGCTGCTCCGAGGCCCGCGGGGCGCCCGGACGCGGCCGGGTTGCCGCTGGTGCGCCGGACACTGGCGTCGGACCCATGGACGCACCGATGCGGTTCACGCTGACCGAGCACTCGGCCACCTACTGGTCGGCCGCACGCGCCCGGTGACCGCCGCCGCAGAGGCGGGTGCCCTCACCCGACGCGGCTGAGGGCCTACGGGAGCATGATCGTCCTGGAGCGCCGGATGACCTGCTCGGCGCGGGCGCCCATGTCCTCGTCGACCGGCGGCGGTGCCTCGCCGGGGCGGGCGGGTGTGCTGTGGTCCAGCATCAGCTGTTCGAGGCCGGGCGGCGTGTAGATGAAGAGCAGGCGCGCCGCGTGGATGCGCTTGTTCTTGAAACCGTGCCGGATGCCCTTGGGCACGTGGATGAAGTCCCCTGCCATGGCGGTGAACTCGTGGTCGCCGTCCACGAACTCCAGCTCGCCGTCGAGGACGTAGAACGTCTCGTCCTCTTGCGTGTGCGCATGGGGCACCGGGCCGCCACCGGCCGGAACGGTGGCCTCGATGAAGCCGATGTTCCCGTTCGTCTGCGCGCCCGTGGCCTTGACCGTGTAGACGTCGTCCGCGGCCCACACGGTCGGCCCCTGGCCCGACGGCACGTAGAGCGCGCCGCGCCTGTTCCAGGTCGGGTCGTCGGGGTCGTTCTCGTCCAGCAGGAAACTCATCGTGCCTCCGTTGTCAGGCGACCGCCCGTCTTCCTCCGGAGCGTATCAAATCCTTGACGAGTCAATTATCTCGTGGCGCTCGGTCTGTCCTCGGAACGGCCGCCTGGAGCGCGGCAGGTCGACGCACAGGGGGTCTCTGGCCGGCGGCACCGCCTGCCAGAGACCCCCATCCGTGATCAGCGGGCGTCAGCCGTCGTTCTCCGCCGACGGGATGTAGGCGCCCGGGACGTCGTCCGGGGCGAAGATCTTGTCCTCGCCGGGGTACGGCGTCGTCCACTGGTGCGTCTCGTACCACGTGAGGTGGTTCATCTGCGCGGGGTTGGCGAAGTCCGGCCTGGCGTTGGGGCCGGTCAGCCGCTGCTTGGACTGCCAGTCCTCCCACTTCGCGGCGAGGGCCTTCTTGCCCGCAGGCACCTTCGTCGTCGGGACGGCCGCGGCGCTCGGGTCCTGCGGCGCCGGGGTGTCCAGGCCGCAGGCGGGCGGGGTCTTGAGGCCGTCGGTGAGCGGGGTGCGGTTGGGCAGCGCGGTGAAGGGCGTGTAGTCGGCCTTCTTGGTGAACGCCCCGAACATCGGGGTGGCCGCACTGTCCTTCTGGTTCATCGGGTGGATCCCGAGGATCTGCTCGATGGTGCGGATCATCGTGATCTGCGAGTAGTAGCGGCTGTCGACGGTGTCGTGCCGGGCCCAGGGGCTGATGATCTGGATCGGGGCGCGGTGGCCGTCGACGTGGTCGAGGCCGGCCTGGGAGTCGTCCTCGACCACGAAGATCGCGGAGTCCTTCCAGTACGTGCTGTGCGAGATCTCGTCGACGATCCGGCCGACCGCGAGGTCGTTGTCGGCGACCTGGGCGGCGGGGCCCGCGGGCCCGCCGGTGTGGTCGCTGGAGAGCCAGAACATGTTCAGGTTCGCCGGACCGTTCTTCTCGAAGTCCTGCTTCCATATCTCCGCCCGGTAGACGTCCGGGACGCTGGTGTCGAACTTCGGGAAGCCGGGCACCGAAACGCTGTTCAGAGACGGGATCGGCGAGGACGAGACCAGGTTGTAGGCGGTGTCCTGCCCGGTGGCCTGCATGTTCTTGGTGTCGCAGTAAAGGTTCTGCCAGGTCGCGCCCGACGGCTTGGTCAGGAACTGGTGGAACTCGCCGAAGTCCCGCACGCTCTTGCCCTGCGCCTGCGCGCCGGTCCAGATGAAGCCGGTGCGCTGGTGGCCGAGGGCGTCGTCCTCGGTGTCGTAGCTGCGCGCGTACTCTCCGGCCGAGGACTCGGTGTACTCCGGGTTGTCCGCCTGCATCAGCCAGTTGTGGCCCTCGGCGGAGTTCGTGCCGATGTCGTACGTGTTGTCGTACAGCCCGAACTGCCGGGCCAGCGCGTGCTGGTTCGGCGTCACGTTCTCGCCGAACTCCGCGAGGGACGGGTCGCCGTTGCCCTGCGTGACGTCGCCGAAGACCTGGTCGTAGGTACGGTTCTCCTTGACGATCATGAAGACGTGCTTGATCGTCGACGGGTCGCCGAGCCGCTGCGGGACGGCCACCGGCTTCGTGCGGCCCTTGTCCTTGCCCTTGTCCTTCGCGAGCTTGACCGAGCCGTTGGTCCAGCCGTTCTGCTGGAAGACCTTGGCCGTCTGGGACTTGATGACCTTCTCGCTCGGCAGCCTGAACCGCTGCACGCTCGAGGTGGTGTCGTGGGTGCCGTGCCCGGCGCTGCCGGTGGGCCGGCGGGCGTCGATGCCGCGGGTGTTGGAGACCACGACCTGGTCGCCTACGGTGGCGATCTCCGCGGGGAAGTAGTCCGTCGGGAGCAGGCCGACGTAGCCGACCGGCTCCTGCGGGGAGTTGTACCGGTAGACGGCGACCGCGTTGGCGCGGCCCAGCGTCACCAGCAGGTGGCCGTCGTCGGTGAGCGTGACGGCGTTGGGCTCGTAGCCCACCGACGCCTCCGGCCACGGCTGGGTGGCGATGGTCTGTACGACCTTGTTCTTGCGGGTGTCGATGACCGACACGTCGTTGGTGGCGGTGTCCGTGACGAACAGCGCCCCCTTCTTGGCGTACAGGGCGGTCGGGTGCAGACCCACGTCGATGCTCGCGACGGCGGCCGCCGGGTCGGCCAGGTCGATGACGCTGACCGTGCCGGTGGTGGTGGCACCGGTCTTGGGGTCGGCCGGTACCTGCGTGCCGTACGAGTTGATGGTGGTCTCGCCGGGCTTCGCCGGGCGCCCGCCCTCGTTGCTGACGTACAGCTTGGAGCCGACCACGACCATGTCGCGCGGGGCGTTGCCCACGGCCCAGCTCTGCTTGACGGTCGCGGTAGCCGTGTCGATGGCGACCACGCGGTTCTGGCCGTTGACCGCGGCGTACACGGTGGAGCCGTCGGAGGAGAACACCGGCTCGCCCACCAGGGCGTGCTTGGAGCCGTCCGCCGGGACGGAGACGGACGTCGGGTTGGCGAGGCTGCCGTCGGGGTTCACGGTGAAGCGGGTGTAGCCGTCGGTCTGGCCCAGCCACAGCTGCGAACCGTCGGGGGAGTACGTGGGGCCCTCCTGGCCCACGCTGTTGCTGCCGATGCGCGGGTCCGCGGACGCGGAGTTGCCGACGAGCTGCTGGACCTTCCAGCTCTTCAGGTCCACGACGGCGAGCGCCACGCCCCCGTCGGTGACGGAGGCCGCGAGGTGGGTGCCGTCCGGGCTGACCGAGGACGACATGATCTTGCCGTTGTCGATGACGAGGTGCTCACCGTACGGGGCGATGTACTGGTCGCTCGAGACGACCTGCCCCCGGCCGGTGACCTGGCCGACCTGGTCGTGGCCGAACTGGGTGGTCTGGGCGAACCCGATCCCGGTACCGGTGGCGAGGACGACAGCGGTCGCGGCGGCCAGCGTGAGGCTTCTGCGGCTGCCGAACCATCGGCCGGGGAGGGCATGGGTATCCCTCTCGGCGCCCGCGCGGCGGCGACGTGTGACCTGCATGGTGAGTTATCCCTTCGGGGAGGTGGCAAGCAGTTCGACGTTGCCGTCGAACTGCCAGAGCGGGTCCGGCGCGTCCCCCACCGGGGTCCGCACCAGGAAGTAGCCGTTGACTTCCTTCGGTCCGTCGCCGTCGGCGACGTACCGCCCGTCCGGAGTGACGTCGAGTTGGTAGATGGCCTGGCCCGTGGCGGTGACGCCGGGAAGGTGCCAGGAGACGACGCAGCGCCAGTCGTTGCCGGGCCCTTCGGCATCGGCCGTGACGCCGCCCTTGGTGCACGCCGCCGTGGCCTTGAGCTGCGCTTCGGTGACGGCGGGACGGTGGAGCTGGTCGGTCTGCATGCGGTACAGGTGAGCGAAGGCCGTGGCGACCGAGCGCTGCACCTTGTCCTGCTCGACCCCGGAACCCGTGGCCGTCGTCGTCGCGGTGAGGACGGCGACCGTCGCGGCGAGCAGCCCGGCCAGCGGCAGGGCGCCGGCGAGGAGCGCGCGGCGCGCGGAGCCGTCATCGGTCAGGTTGGTGAAGTCGCGCCGCAGGAAGAGGAGGTAGGCCAGGGCCGTCGTGGTCACGGACCACAGCAGGCTGACCGCGATGCCGATGAGGAGCGGTGCCAGCTGCTGGGGGCCGGCGAACAGCCCGTTCCAGGAGATGAAGGCGTAGCCGGGCAGGGCCAGGCGTACGACGACGGGGAGCGGCATCATCTGCGCGAGCTGCATCGCGAGCGCGACGAGCGCGGGCAGCAGCAGGCCCATCGGGGAGCGCCCGAGCGCGATGGAACCGAGCAGGCCGATCCCGGCCAGGGCGAGCGTCGGGGCGAGTGCACAGAGCCAGGCGAGCAGGACCTGCCCGGCGGCGTCGGACGGCGTCAGCAGGTGGCCGTCGAGGCCGACCAGCGGCTGGTTGCCGACCGCCACGACCCCGCCGACCGCGCTGGAGCAGGCCATCCCGGCCACGAGCAGCAGCAGGACGGTGAGGCTGGCCAGCGCCTTCGCCACGAAGATCCGCCGGGCTGAGCGGACCGCCACCAGCAGGTGCCGCCAGGTGCCGAGCCGGTCCTCGGAGGCGAAGACGTCGCCGGCGACGACCGAGGTCAGCAGCGGGAGGGCCCAGGTGCCCGCGAAACCGAGCATCACCAGCGGTCCGGCCCACCCCGTCGCGTGCATCCAGCGGCCGAAGAGGGTGTCGACGGGGAGCGTGCTCTGCCGGCTCACCGCGGCGACGAAGAGCGCCGGCGCGATCCAGCAGGCCAGGACCAGCAGGCGGATCCGCCATTGCGACACCAGCTTGACCAGCTCGAAGCGGTAGCCGCGCGAAACCGGGACGCGACGGACGGGGACAACGTTGTCGGCGACGACGGTCGCGGTCATCGGCCGGCCTCCTGCTGCTGGGTGAGGGCGAGGAACGCCGCCTCGAGCGGCGAGACGACGGGTGCGAGCTCACGCAGTGCGATGCCCGCCCGAACGATCCCCACCACGAGTTCGTCGAGGGCCGGCACCAGAGCGCGCACGACCAGGAGGTCGGCGTCGTTCCGTACGCCGGCGTCGTCGACGACGCGGATTCCGGTCGTGCCGAGGGCCAGTTCGCGGGCGGCCTCCGGGTCGGAGGTGAGCAGCCGGTAGTCGAGTTCACGGTTCTCGGCGGCCAGCTTGCCCAGCGGGCCCGAGAAGACGACCCGTCCGGTGGCCAGGATGGTGACCTCGGAGCACAGTGCCTCCAGGTCGTCCATGCGGTGGCTCGACAGCACGACGGCGGTCCCCTCTTCGGCGAGCCGGGTCAGGACCCCGTGCACGTGCTTCTTGCCCGCCGGATCCAGGCCGTTGGACGGTTCGTCGAGCACGAGCAGCCGGGGTTTGGTGAGCAGGGCGGCGGCGAGCCCGAGCCGCTGGCGCATGCCGAGCGAGAACCCGCGGGCCCGGTCGTCCGCGACGTCCGTGAGTCCCACCTGGGCCAGTACGTCGTCGATCCCGGCCGTGCGCGCGTCCTGCCCGCGGAGGGCGGCCAGCGCGGCGAGGTTCTGCCGGGCGGTGAGTGACGGATAGAGGCCGGGCCCGTCCACGAAGCCGGCGACGCCGTCGGGCGCGGCGAGCGCCCGCCCGACCGGAGTGCCCAGGATCCCGAGGCTGCCGCTGTCGGCGACCGCCAAGCCCAGCAGGAGGCCGAGCAACGTGGTCTTGCCTGCGCCGTTCGGTCCGACCAGGCCGTGGATCTGTCCCTGCGTCACGTCGAGGTCGACGCCGTCGAGTGCGACGACGTCCCCGAAGTACTTGGCGATTCCGCGAGCACGGACTGCGAGGAGTGTGTCCATGAGTCCCTTCTTCCGCAACGCTCAAGGACCTTAGGGAGGGCGCACACCCCCGCCGGGGACGCTCGGTTGAATGGCCATGGAACGTATCGTCAAGACATCGGCAAGTCCGGGTGCACGAAGTGGGCGTCACCGAGCCGGACTCGGGCAGAACCGGGCGTAGGGCGCGGGCAGAACCGCTTCGGAAGTCGGAAATTCAGTAGCCATGTACATAGTAGCCATGTACGGTATTTGGCGTGAGTCCAGCAACTGAGAGCGCCACGCCGGGATACCTGGTCTGGCGCCTGTCGATGAGATGGCGGGTGGCCGTCGACCGGGCGGTCGCACCACTGGGCCTGACCCACGCCCAGTACGCGGTGATGGCCTCCCTGTACGGCATGTCGCGTTCCGGGCTGCGGCCCAGCCAGCGCCGGCTCGCCGACCACACCGGCCTCGAACCGCTGTACGTCTCCAAGCTCGCCCGCGCCCTGGAGACCGCCGGGCTCGTCGACCGCACCCGGGACCCGAGCGACCCGCGCGCCATGCAGCTGTCGCTGACCGAGCAGGGGCGCGACGTCACGCGACGCGCGATCGGCGTGGTCCAGGGCCTGCTGGACCAGTTGCTGGAGCCGCTCGGGGGGCAGGACAGCCCGCGCACGCGGCAGTTCACCCGCGAGCTGGCGACCCTGATCGACGCACCTCTTGATCCGTACACCGAGAACGACGAGGAGCAGTCATGACCACCACCGCACCCGCACCCACCGCCAACGGCCGGGTCATCGCCCTTGCGCACCACGCCGCGCGCGCCCTCCTGGAGGGCGTGCTGACCCGCCACGGCGCCACGTTCCACCAGAGTGTGACGCTCCGGGTCGTCGTTTCCGCGGGCGGGGCCATCGGCCGGGACGAGCTCGTCGGCGACGTCGTCGGTTCGCTCAAGACCGACGTGCCGGTCGTGTGCGGCGTGATCGAGGAGCTGACCGCCGCAATGCTGCTGGAGGAAGACCCGGCAGACGCGTCCCGGATGCGGCTCACGGACGCCGGACGGGAGTTGCACGAGAGCACCACCACGGAGACCGCCGGGATCTCCGCCCGGCTGTACGCCGGTATCCCCGCCGAGGACCTCGCTGTCGCGGGTCGGGTGCTGACACTGATCACGGAGCGTGCGAACGCCGAGTTGGCCGACGCCTGAGGTCTTCTCCCGCTCGTCTCCGTTCCGGGGGCTGCGGCCTCCTGAGCCGGGGCCCGGCGCGTCATGCGGCGCGCCGGGCCTGCCACGGGTGGGGCCCGCTCACCACCAGATGACCATGTATCCGGCCCCACCGGGCCTGCCCGCAGGACTTGTCGTGGTGCCGCCGTCGCCACCCGAACCCGAATCCCCGATCGGTGGCTGGCCGATGAGCGACAATCCCACGGGCGGCGTGACGATGCCGTTCGTCGCGGGGCCGCCCTGGCCGGTGTTCAGGCCCGGTCCGCCTGAGCGGGAGACGGCGTCCGGGTTGAGGGGTGGACCGCAGAGACCGATGCCCGGCGCGCCACTTCCGATGGAGGAAGCGGGTCCACCGGAGCCGCCCGTGGCGAGCGCGACCGCGCGAGGTTGTCGGGAGGGGCGGACAGGAGCGAGAGTCCGCCTTGGGTGCCTGCGGTATTGGCGGGGCCGCCGGCCCCGCCCTCGCCGATGGTGACCGTGTGAGGTTGCCCCGGCTGTACCTGGACGGTGCACCAGACGAAGCCGCCGCCGCCCCCACCGGTGCCGTTGCTGCCGTTCGGCCTCACTCCGGCACCGCCACCACCGGCGCCCCACAGCTGGAGGAAGGCGGTGGTGACCCCGTCGGGCGGAACGAAGGTTCCGCTGGCGCTGAATTGCCGCAGACCGTGAACGGCGCTGGGCCCGGGCGGGCCCGCGGGCCCTGCGGCCCGGTGGGACCCAGGGATCCCGGGTCTCCCTGCGGGCCTTGTGGCCCCTGCGGCCCGGTGGGCCCCACGGAGCCGGGGTCGCCTGACGGTCCCGCGGGCCCTGTGGGGCCCGGCGCGCCTGACGGCCCGGCAGCTCCAGTCAGGCCGCCCGGGCCCGTCGGGCCCGCAGGCCCGGCCGGACGCGGGGGTCCCGGCGGGCCGGGCGTTCCGGGGCGGCCCAATCGCGGCGGGCAGTAGCCGGGCACGGCCGGGACGAAGAAGCACGGGAAAGCGGAGCTCTGCGGGGCGGCGACCGGAGACGTGAGCACGGGAGTCGCGGCGCGCTCTCCGCTGCCCGCATGCGCCATTCCCGTCACGGCACCGGACGTCAGAGCCACGGCCGCGGCTGCCGTCCACACGTGCACGCACCTCGGACGGTGTCCGGCCGGCGCCGCCAAGCCGACTCGGCGGATCACAGCATCACCTCCAGCATGGGGCCTCGAGGGCGGACTGCACCGTTCTCCCGCGGCAAGAAACACCCCGGGTCCCATCTGACGCGCCCTCAGTGGCCGACCGGGTGACGGGCCTCGGGCGCGCCGGGGGGCACGGGGGCGGGGGAGCGGGGCCGGAAGGCGCGATTCCGTGGTATCCAGGCGGGAGTTGGGGCGATCGACTGGCGGGGAGACAGCCGTGAGGACACTGGACAGGGCGGTGCTGGCCGGGGCGGTTCTCGTCGCCGGGGTGCTGGGCTCCACGGGCTGCACCCTCACCATCGGCGAGACTGCGGGGGAGCCGGCGGATGTCGCCGTGGTCACCGCGACGGCTTCCGCCACGTCTTCGTCGTCCGGCTCCCCGTTCCCGTCCGCGCATCCCTCCGCCACAGCCTCCGCCTCGCCCTCGCCGAGCCGCACGCCGTCACCGGTGCCCGTCCGCGGACCCCGTCAGAAGCTGGTGGTGATGACCGTCAGCGGCGGCTTCGCAGGCGTCCACCAGCAGGTGACGCTCCGGGGTGACGGCACCGTCCTCACGATGGGCAAGGGCGAACCCGTGCAGCGCCGGGTCGGTGCTGCCCGGTTCGAGCAATTGCGGCTTCTGCTCGGTGACCCGGCGCTGGAAGACGTCCCGGACTTCACAATGAACATGGCGGCAAACGACATGTTCCAGTACACCCTCGAATTCGGCGGTCGCACCGTCATGACGGACCGCTCGGACGGGCCGCCCGCGCTGGAAAGGCTCATCAACGCCCTGAGTCGGTGGCTCCCGGGTCGTTGACCTGCACTCCTTGACGGAAGTGGTCCGGGAACCGTCCATCGGAAATACCGCAGGTGAATTCTCCTGCGGTCATGAGTCGGATATCACGGTGGCCCGCACGAGTACGCCGCCCGTGCCGTGTGAGAATGCTTGAGCCCAGCCCCGGAACCAGAGAGCCGGAAACTCCGATGCAAACCTCCGTGTACACCGCCGACGTCGGCGGTGGAACGCGCCAGGGGCTGGTCGGACGCGCGGGGGACGTGGACCGGATCGAGGGTCTGCTCGGCTCCGTCGATTCCGGTGGCGCGGTGCTGCTGTCCGGTGAGCCCGGGGTGGGCAAGACGGCGCTGCTCGGCCATCTCGCCCAGAGGGCACTGGCAGCCGGTGCCAGGGTGCTGCGGGCGGCGGGCACGCGGTCCGAGAGCGACGTGGAGTACGCGGCACTCAACCAGCTGCTCTTCCCGCTGTGGGAGGAGGATCCGCAAGCCCTGGACGGGGCGCACCGCGAGGCACTGCGGGTGGCCCTGGGCTTCGGGGAGGGACCCCCGCCCGAGCGGTTCCTGGTCTCCAACGCGGCCCTGGTACTGCTCCGCAACGCGGCCACCGCGACGCCGGTGCTGCTGGTCGTCGACGACCTCGATGCGGTGGACCCGGCGAGCGCGGCCGTGCTGGGATTTGCCGCACGCCGGCTCCCGGGAAGCCGCGTCAGGTTCCTGGCGGCCGTCCGCAAGGGTCGTCGCAGCTCCGTCGAGGACGGCGTACGCACCGGACACGAGGTCCTGCCGCTGGACGAGAGCGCGTCGCGGCTCCTGGCCGGCTCGTCCCATCCGGACCTCGCCGGGCCGGTCGTGGAGTGCGTCGTCGCGGTGGCGCAGGGAAATCCGCTGGCCCTGGTCGAGTTGCCGGCGGCCCTGACCGGGCCGCAGCGCGCCGGACTGGAGCGGCCGCCGGCCGCGCTGCCGCTGACGCGGCGCCTGCGCGAGGTCTTCGGCTCGTGCGTGGCGGAGCTGCCCGCGGCGACACGCCGTCTGCTGCTGGTGTCCGCGCTGGAGGGGACGGGGGACCTGGCCGTCGTGCAGACCGCCGCGCACCGGCTCGGCGTCGGGGCCGACCTGGTGGACCTGGAGGCCGCCGAGCGTGACGGCCTCGTGCGGATCGAGGAGTTCGACCACCGCGTGAGCTTCCGGCACCCGCTGTTCCGTGCCGCGGTGGTCGACGCGTCCACCTCCGCGGAGCGCCGTGCCGTGCACCGCGAACTCGCCGAGGTGCTGCACGACCGCCCCGACCAGCGCGCGTGGCACTTGGGGGAGGCGTGCGTGGAACAGGACGAACACGTCGCCGCGTTGCTGGAGGGCACCGCCCACCGGGTCCTGCGGCGCGGCGACGCCATGGCCGCGATCCGGGCCCTCACCAAGGCCGCGCACCTGAGCCCCGGCGCGGCCGACCGTGGCCGCCGGCTGGCCACCGCCGCGTACATACGCGCGGACGCCTCCGGTGAGCTGACGATGGCGTCCCGCCTTCTTGACGACGCCCGGCGCTTTGGTTCCGACGCCCGCGCCTCCCTCTACTCGGCGGCGGTCACGGTCCACCGGCTGCTCGACGGCGAGGGGGACATCGACACGGCCCACCAGGTACTCCTCGGCGCGATCGAGAACGGCGACCATCCCTACGGCGTCTGCGACCCGGCCCTCGAGGAGGCCCTCTACCTGTTGTTGATGCTGTGCTGCCTGGGTGGCCGTGAAGAGCTGTGGGCGCCCCTCCACCGGATCCTGGACCGGCTCGGGCCCGACGCGCCGCCCCTGCTGGGGGTGAACGTCGCCACCCAGGGCGATCCCGCACGCACCGCCCTGGCGGCACTGGGGGACCTGGAGGAACTCATCGCGGGCCTTTCCCAGGAGACGGCCCCGTCGAGGATCACCCGGATCGGCGCCGCGAGCATCGCCGCGGACCGGCTCTCCGGGGTGCGTGACGCCGTATCGCGCGTCCTGCCCCAGGGCCGCCGGCAGATCGTCACCCTGCCGCTCCTGTGCACGGACGCGTTCCTCGCGGGACGGTGGGACGACACGACGGAGCTTGCCGACGAGGGACTGCGCCTGTGCAAGGAGCACGCCTTCGAGGCCGTCTCCTGGTACTTCCGCTACTACAAGGCGGTCGTCGCGGCGGCGCGCGGCGAAGCGGGCCTCGCGGTGGAGGCAGCCGACGCGATGGCCCTGTGGGGGACGTCCCGTGGCGCGCAGCATCTGGTGACCCTGGCGGACCACATCCGGGTGCTCGTCGCGCAGGCGGAGGGCGACTTCGAACGCGCCTACCGGCACGCGGCGGCCATCAGCCGACCTGGTGAACTGGCCCCGTACACCCCGGTGGCGCTGCTGGTGGCCGGGGACGTGGTGGAGGCGGCCGTGCGCACCCAGCGGCAGGCGGAGGCGGCCGCCCACGTGACCGCCGTCCGGCAGGCCGGGATCGCGGCGCTGTCCCCGCGCAGGGCCATGCTCGTCGACGCTTCGGCCGCGACGGCCGCCGAGGCGGACGAGGAGGCGATCGGGCACTTCGAGCGGGCCCTGTCGCACCCCGGCCTCCAGCAGTGGCCCTTCGACCTGGCACGCGTGACCCTGGCCTACGGCGAACGCCTGCGCAAGGCGCGGTCGACCACCGACGCCAGGGCGTCACTGAGCGCGGCCCTGGCGACCTTCGAGCAACTCGGCGCACGGCCGTGGGCGGACCGGGCGAGGCGCGCGCTGCAGGCGACTGGATGGATGGTCAAGCGGGCCGACGGGCCGGAGTCGGTCGGCCTCACCCCGCAGGAGGTCGAGATCGCCCATCTCGCGGCCTCCGGCCTGACCAACAAGCAGATCGCCGAGCGGCTCTACCTCTCCCCCCGCACCGTCGGTGGCCATCTGGGCCGGGTCTTCCCCAAACTCGGCATCACCTCCCGCGCGGCGCTCCGCGACGCCCTGACGGGCCTCGCCAAGCGCTAGCCGCGGACGTGCGGGGGCCGGCTCGGCGCCCGGGCGCCCAGGTGGGCGGGGGACTGCACGGGTGGGCAAGGGGCCGTGCACAACGGGGCAAGGAGCCCGGCGGGGAGTCCTCCTACGGTCGAGGTGTCCCATCACAAGTGGGACACCAATGCGCGGGTCCGGCACCGTTCGCGGATCCGTCGGCCTCCGGCCCCGCGCACGAACCCCAAGGGAGTGATGCCGATGCCGGACATCGAACAGTTCGAGGAGGAGCCCGACGGCGGGCGGCCGCCCCGGCATTTGGCCGTCGTGGGCGGCGTGGCGTGGATGCTCGCGGTGTGCGCGGTGTGCGTGATCCTGCCGCTGTACGCCCATCCGAGTCTCGCGTGCGGACTCGCGCCGCTGGTCACCGCAGGGGTCGTGGCGGTGGTGATGGCCCGCATGAAGGACCGGTACCGTCACGGGGCGGCGCGGGCGCGCGCCGTTTCGGACACCGTGCGGCGGACCTTGCTGCGGCCGCTCCCCGAGCGGGTCGGGGCGCTGGGGCTCGCCTCCGTCTACCGGGCCTGCGGCGGGCGGGGACAGGTCGGCGGGGACCTCTACGCCGTCGCGCGCAAAGGCGGGACGACCCGCCTGATCATCGGTGACGTGTGCGGCAAGGGCCTGCTCACGTTCGAGGACGTCGCGGCCGTGCTCGGGGCCTTCCGCGAATGGGCCCCGCGTGCGGCGACCCTGGCGGAGCTGTCGGCGCGGCTGGAGGAGAGCTTCGTGCGCCATCTGGCCGAAGCCGAAGGCGCCGTCCGCGACACGGACGAACGCTTCGTGACCGCACTGCTGTTGGAGGTACGGGACGGCGAACAGCTCGCCCGCATGGTCAACCACGGCCATCCGCCGCCCGTACGCGCCCGCGGGGGGAACGTCGCCCTTGTGCCGGGCTGCCCGTCACCCCCGCTGGGACTGCGTTCTCTGCGGGGATGCGGGGCCATCGAGGAACGCTTCGAACTGGCCCCCGGGGACACGCTGTTGCTCTACACCGACGGGCTCGTCGAGGCCCGCGACGCCGCGGGGCACTGCTACCCGCTGATGGACCGGGCGACGGCGTGGCGCTGGGTCCGGCAGGGCCCGGACCACCACGAATGCCTGCCGGAAGCGCTCGGGGAGATCCTCCGGGACCTCGTCGACCACGCCGGTGCGCTCCCGGAGGACGATCTCGCGATGGTCGCGCTGACCCGGATGGAGGAACCGGCCGCCGCCGCGCTGCCCCGGCCCGCCGGTGAGGCCCTCGGCGAGGACGCGGGGCAGTTGCGGCAGGACTGATCACCTGTCAGTCGGCTGGGGGAGCGGGCCGGCTGCCTGGAGGGGTGCGACCTGCAGGGCGCCGGCCTGCCGCCACTCCGCCGGGGAGAGACCGTAGACCGCCCGGAAGGTGCGGCTGAAGTGCGCGTGGCTGGCGAAGCCCCACCGGTGTGCGATCGCCGCCACCGTCTGTCCCGCGAGCTCCGGCCGTACGAGGTCCCTGCGGCAGGCCTCCAGCCTCAGGCGCTGGATCCATCGGCCTACGGTCATGGGCTCGTCCTGGAAGAGCTGGTACAGGTAGCGGACGGAGATGTGGTGCGCGACCGCGACCGTCGCGGGGGAGAGCGCGGGATCGTCCAGGTGGGCGCGGATGTAGGCGCGGACGCGCTGCAGCAGGGCCCGCTCCACCGCGGCCTGCTCCCCTGAGGTGCCTTCCAGGGCGACCAGGGCGGTGAGCACGTCGACGATGCCCTGGCGCAGGAAGCGTTTCGCGTCCTGTGCGCAGATGCAGTGTTCCGTCGTGGTCACGAGCCCGTCGACGTATGAGGCGAGGATCCCGCCGATCCCGTGGCCGGGTGAGTAGGTGCGGCCGGTGGCCAGGCGCAGGAGCGAGTCGGGGAGGTCCAGCAGCTGGCGCGGGACCGTGGCCACGTGCTGCCGCACGGGGCCGGCGAAGTCCAGGACGTACGGCCTGCGGCTGTCGAGGATCACGAGTTCGCCGGCGGCCACCGGTGTCTCGCGGCCGTCCTGGGCCGCGACGCTGCCGCCGGTGTGTTGCAGGCTCACGATCAGCGAGCCGTCGCCGTCGGCGGCGATGAGCGGGGCGGTACGCGCCATCCGTTGCGGGCTCGCCTCGAGGAACCCGGCCTGGACGCCGGCGACGCAGGCCCGGCGTATCGCCCCGTGGAGCTCGGCCGCTCCCTGGGTGCGGATCTCCAGGCGGGTGAACGCCCTGCGTACGGCGTCCCTCCAGTACTCGGCCCGCTCGGCGGGCGGTTGGATGTCCGTGCAGAATGCTTCGATCACGATGTCCTCGCGAACTGTGAGGAGTTGCCCGGTTCCCCGGGGCCCAGGCGGCGCTTTCCGCGTCACGCGCGGCCCACTCGGGGAACCCCCATCGCGGCCACCGTAGGGTCCTGCCGGGGCCATCGGCGGCCCTTCCGGCGGGGAGTGCGGGACACCCGCAGACATTGTGGGGACATCCGCAAACACGAATTCCTGCTATTGGGACATTTGTCACACAAGGCGATATGCATGCGGAATGCGTATTGAGAGAAATGTCACAATTGATTCACCTGCGCGAATCCCATGCCGAATGGAGTCGTAATAGGGCGGGATTGTGCCGTCGTATTCGGCGGGAGAGGGGTTCGGCAAGGAGAGCGAACGCTTCCGCCCGCATGCGCATGAGCCGCCCCCCGGGCCGGCGCCAGGGCCGAGGCCGTGCCTCGGTCCTGGCGCCCCGGTCCCGGCCGGGGAACCGTCGGGTGCGTCAGGAACCGACGCGCGCCGGCCTGACCGTTCCGTGGACCTGCCGGGCGTGGGACGCGTACCGGCGGCGTCCCAGGACGGGGACGATCAGCCGGAGGGGCAGCGGGGCCGTCGCCAGCACCGCCTTGATGGTCTCGGGATCGCCCTCGTACATCGCCATGCCGAAGACGAGCGGCAGGTCCTTCTTCGGTGTGCTCGCCATCCCGTGCTCGCCGAGCTGGTGCCATTCCGCAGCGGTCACGTACTTCGCGGCCAGCGGCAGGATCTCCTTCTCCTCCAGTGCCATGTGCCGGACGAGCACGGTCAACAGCCGCTCGAACGCGTCCGCGAGCTCCTCGCCTCCCCGCCCGGTGGAACGCCATCCCCCGAGCAGTCCGGTCACCTCGCCGTGCAGTGCGTCGATGGCGTGGTGCTGCTGCTCCATCGTCGGCACGATGGCCTCCGCATCCACGCCGGCGCGCTCGGCCAGCTTGGGCCACAGCAGCAGGTCCTCGCCCTCGTGGTGCGTGTGCAGGACCCGGCACACCAGCGCCGCGTGGGCACCGACGACCTCCGCGCGCCGGGTGTCGCCCGGCGCGACGGACCGGATGAGGTCGGGAAGCAGCCTGAACTCGCGGCGCAGCGCAGTATGGGCCATGTACATGTCGCGCGTATCGGCCATGGGTTCGTTGACGAGTGGAGCCATTGTCTCTTCCTTGTGCGGCCGCCTGGCATCCCGGGAGGGGGTGACGCGGCCCGTGTCGGGCATGGCCCTGCGCGTGGGCCGGCGGTCCGGTGGCATACGGGTCCGTCTGCAGTGGCACCCGGCGGGTGCCACCGGGTGCCACGGAATGCGCAGGGTGATCAGGGCAGGGGTCAGTGCAGGTCAGAGGCCTCGTCCGCTGCCCAGGACACTGTGGCAGTGGTGCCGGGGCTGCCGCATGCGTCAAATGCCCCTGCGTCGCGGCTGCGGCATGGGTCGTCTGACCCCGTCCCCGCTGGTGGGGCGGAGGGGCGTGGGTCGTGGTGGCCGTCGGACGGCTGTCGCATCCGGCCGCGGGGCCGGACCCCTCATTCGGGGAGGACGATGTTCCCCATGGCCTCGTTGACCGCGATCATTTCCGGAGTGAAATCCTCCGGGGTCCACAGGCGCGGCGAGTGTCCGGGCAGCGGGTCGTCCCCGAAGTCGAGGAAGAAGTTCTCGGGGCCGCCCGGGGTGAAGAAGAATGCCATCTTGGCCTCGCGGTCGCTGATGTTCTTGAACCGGTGCCGCACGCCACGCGGAACGAAGACGAAGTCACCCGCCGAGGCGACGAAGGTGTTCTCGCCGTCCAGGAACTCCAGCTCGCCCTCGAGGACGTAGAACGCCTCGTCGTTGTGCTCGTGGAGGTGCGCTATCGGTCCGTTGCCCGGGGGCACGGTGGCGACGACGAAGCCGAGCCGGCCGTCGGTCTCCTTGCTGCTGACCTTGATGGTGTACTCGTCGCCGGCCACCCACTTGACGGGTCCCTCGGTGGAACGGACGTACAGTGCACCGCTCTTGTACTGCTCGGGGGTTGCCAATTCTCGCTCCTGTGCGAAATCGCGGGATCGCGCATGCGGGGTCGCCGCATGCGTGGGTCGCCGGGAGTCCCGGCCGTGATGAGAGGGGGAAGGGGCGGCGAGGCCGCGCAGTCATTGCGGCGTCAAGTAACCATGAGTCAACTTGCCTCGTCAAGTAGGTGGTGGGCGCGGCTGGTTGGGCCGTCAATCGTTGCGGGACGCGCCGGCTCAAGCGCCGGGCCACACGGCTGAGGGGGGTGCGTCAGGGACCCCGGCGGGCCCACCGCCCGCGCGGGTCGCACATATGCTTGCTGTATCAAGCAGCTTGCCGTACGCTCCGACGCGCGTTCGCAGTTCGAAGGCAACGGGCCCTGTTCTCCATGCATTTGACGGGATGTCTGTTCCCAGGCGGATGGTCGCGACCGTAGCTCGCGCAGAGATGGTTCGGCCGCGCGCAGGCCGATCACTGAGAGAAGCCCAAGGATGGTGCGCGTCGCCATCGGGGGCCAAGGAGAATGTGTGGCTGTCTCGCCCATGACCGTGTACGACAGGATCGTCAGGTCGGACGTGCCCGAGCATCCCCCCATGCTGTTCGACACTGCGTGTGTGTTGGGTGGCAGTGTCGCCGGCCTTCTGGCGGCCCGGGTCCTCGCGGACCACGCCCGGACCGTTGTGATCGTCGAGCGGGACGAGACGAATGTGGAGGGACGCCCTCGTGCGGGCGTGCCCCACGACCGTCAGGTGCACGGGTTGCAGGCCGCCGGGCTCGTACAACTGGAGCGGTGGCTGCCGGGATTCACGCGGGAGGCGCGGGAACTGGGCGGCGTCCTGCTCGGGCCCCAGCGCATGACCATGTACGTCGACGGCAGGGAGCAACTCCGCACAGGAGACACCGAGTTCCTCTTCTGTACCCGGCCCTTCCTCGAGTCGCGCATCCGCAGCCGGGTCCTGGCCCTGCCCAACGTGCGGACCATGGCGGCACAGGCCACGGGCCTGGAGTACGGCGACAACGGTGCGGTGGACGCCGTGCGGTACGTCGTCGACGGTGTCGCCGGCGCGCTGCCCGCCGACTTCGTGGTGGACGCGATGGGGCGCGCCTCCAAGTCCTCGGACTGGGTCGAGCAGGCGGGCTTCGACAGGCCCCGGCTGCAGCGGGTGCAGACCGGGGCCCACTACGCGACGGCGCTTTTCGAGCGGACCGGTCGGCACAGGGCAGAGCCGTCCTTCACGGGCGCACGGTTCACGCTGCCGCCCGGGCCGGACGGCCTGGCCGTGGCCCTGGCCAAGCCCGTCGAAGACGATCAGTGGCTCGTGGGGCTCACCACCTACGCGGAGGGCCGGCCTCCCCGGTCGATCGAGGAGTTCCGGGCGCTGTGCGAGAAGTTGCCGCATCCCTTCGGGGAGGTGACCGACGGCGCCGTCACCCGTGACGTCCTGACCTTCCACCAGGCGGACAGCCGGCGCCGTGATTTCGCGGGGCTGTCGCGCTACCCCGCCGGCCTGGTCGGCGTCGGCGACGCGGTTGCCTCCCTGAACGCCACCTACGGGCAGGGCATGATGTCCGCCGCCCTCCACGCCTCCTGCCTGTCCGCTTACCTGGGCGGTGGCGTCGAAACCGGCGAACCGGCCACCGAGTTCTTCGCCCTGCAGGAAGTGGCCGTCGACGCCATGTGGGCGGTCTCGGCCGGTTCGGACGCCGCCCTCCGCGACGCGATCGAGGGGGCCGAGGTGCCCGAGGACGTGCAGCGCCAGCGCTGGGCCATGGCTCAGCTCGCACAGGCCTCGCTCACGGACGTGACGATCGCCGAAGCCAGCGCGGCGGTCTTCTACGGCCTGGCCCATCCCATGTCGCTCGCCGACCCCGCCCTCCTCGAGCGGGCCATCGCCGTGAACGTCCGGGAGTCCGCGAACTCCTGAGCCGCGCACGCCACGTCCACGACGGTGTCGACGGTGCCGCGGCCGGTGTGACCACGCTGCCGCAGCCGTCGTGGTCCCCGCTCACCGTTCCGGGTCCGCGCGCCGAGCGGGCAGGGCCTGCGCTGGGGGAGAGTGTGCGGATGGAGTTCTTCTGCTACCACCGTGACCGGCCCAATTCGTTGACGCTGCGTCAAGAGCTGCTGGAGCAGCACTGGTCGTACATGGACCAGTACGAGAAGGAGATGATCGCCCGAGGCCCGACCCTCACCGCAGGGGACGGCGAGCCCACCGGCAGTGTGCACATGGTCGACCTGCCGGACGCTGCCGCTGCCCGCGCGTTCGCCTTCGACGAGCCCGGCTACCAGTCGGGCGTGTACCGGGACGTGCTGCTGCGCCGGTGGCGCAACCTGCTGGGGCGCACCATGTGGGACTTCCCCGGTGGCCGTACCGGCGGCAACCGGTACCTGGTGCTCGGCCTCGGCGCAGGCGGAGGAGCCGACCTCGTGGTGCCGCCCTTGCGGGACGACCTCATCGCGTTCGGGCCCCTGCTGTCCGACGACGGCAGCACGTGGCTCGGGACGGCGGCACTGGTCCGGGCGCCGGACGAGGATGCCGCACGCGCTGTCCTGACCCCCGACGCGTACGCCGGGATCGAGGTCCACAACTGGCAGTGCGGCGGCCGGTCGTGATGTGAGGCAGGCGGGGCGCCGGGCCGTCAGGCTGGGAGCGCGGAGCCTGCACGTGCCCCTCCAGTGTTCCGGTCAGGGGTCCGGATCGTCGAGGCGTGCGGTCAGCCGATCGGCGTGGGCGGCCGCTTCGTGGGCCCGGCGACGGGCGTCGCGGGCGGCCTTGTCGGCCTCCCGCAGCAGTCGCCGGGCCTGGCCCTGGCCGTCGCGGGCTGCCCGTACGGTCTGCTCGGCGTCCTTGACCCGCCCGAGCAGTTCGTCGAGGCGGGCCTGAGCCTCGTCGCGGTGCCGGTCCGCGGCGTGTAGGCCTTGCCGGGCGGCAACTGCCTCGCTTTCCCGGGCCGCGGCTTCCTGCTCCGCCCGGCGGGCGTGCTGTCCGGCCTGCTCGGCATCCTCGCGTCGGCGCTGTCGCTCGGCCTCGCGGCGGGCCCGCGCGGTGTCCTCGGCGGTCCGTGGCGGCTTCGGTGTGCGGTGCGTGCCCTGGGCGGTGGTGGCCTGGGCGGTGGTGGCCTGGCCGGTGATGTCCACGGTCGCCGACAGTGGCTTGGTCAGGCGGCCCTCCGCGAACGCCGCGCCGGCGTCGGGGTCGGCGAGTGCGGCGTGCAGGGTCTCCTCCACTTCCTGCACGGCTTGGCCCGTGATGGGCTGTCCGGATTCCGCGGCCAGTTGTGCGGCTTGCCGGGACAGTGCCTGCACGAGCTCCCGCTGTTGCCGGTTGAGCCGGCGGAGCCGTCCTCCGTCCAGGCTGCGGTGGGCCTGCCGCAGTGCTTCGCCGAGCCGGAGGAGCGGCCCGATCTCGTCCCGGCGTTCGCGGGCCAGCAGATTGGCGGCCCAGGCCGAGGTGGTCGGCTTGCGCAGGGCCGCGATCCGGTCGGCGAGGGGCCGGTCGCCGGCCTTCTTGGCGGCCTGGGCGTGCGTGTTGCGGGCGGCGGTGAACTGCGCGGGCGGCAGCCGGTACAGCTCGTCGGCGACCGAGTCGAGGTCGGCGGGAGCGTCCTTGCCTGCCACGGTGCACCACCTGCCCGGCCGTCGGCCCCGCACGGGGCGCGCCGGGGACCGTTGCCGCCCATCGAACAACCGCCCCGGCCGCCCCGCAGCCGCACCGCGCCCAATCGGGTCGGGGACGCGGGTCTACCGGGTGCCGAGGGCCTCGCGGAGGTGCTCGCCGAACGCGGTGGGGTGGGTCGTCAGGCCGATGTGGCTGCCGGGGAAGTACCGGAGTTCCGTGCCGAGGTGCTCGGCCAGGGAGGCCGCCGCGCGGTGGGGGAGCTCGCCTCGCGAGTCCTGGCCGGCGGCGAGCACGATCCGGTCCGACAGCGCCTTGAGGCGGCCGGTGTCGGGGGCGTAGGACATGAAGGCGGGCACGATGCGGCCGACGAAGAGGGGCAGGTTGCCCATGGTCCGCTCGACCCGCGCCGCCGCTCGTGGCGGAAGCTCGATCGCGGGCTCCGGGTCGGTGGTGTTGTCGTCCTTCTTCATGCCCTCGGCGAACGCGGCCATCGCCGGCTTGAGGCCTTGGGCGCGGAAGGTGTCCTGCACGCGGTCGACGAGTGCGCGGTGCTCGGGGGCGTCGGGGAGGACGTCCACGACCGGCGGTTCGTGCGCCACGAGGCGTGCGACGCGTCCGGGGTGGGTGGTGAGCAGGTGGAGGGCGGTGATCGCGCCCGAGCTGGCGCCGAAGACGCGGGCGGGTTCGTGGGGCGAGAGCAGGTCGAGGAGGTGGAGCGCGTCGTCGGCGTGTTCGGCGACGTGCTGTTCTGCGTCGGGGTCGTCGAGGGTGCTGCGGGACATGCCACGCGGGTCGTAGGTCGCGACCGTGTACGCGGTGGCCAGGTCGTCGGCGATGTCGTCGAAGGTCGCGGCCCCGCCGGTTCCGCCCGGGATCAGGAGCAGGAGGGGGCCCCGGCCGCGTACTTCGTAGTGCAGGGTCGCGCCGTTCACGCGCAGGCTGCCGGTGGAGGGGGCGCTCGTCATGGGGCTGCTTCTCCTTCTCGGGATGCGGGCCAGTGCTCCAGGAGGTGGTGCAGGGCGTCGAGGGCGCGTAGCCAGGACTGCTGCGGTGAGCGCCGGTGGGCGAATCCGCCGGCGGCCTCCAGGGCGACGAACCCGTGGAAGGTGCTGCGCAGCAGGCGTACCGCGTCGGTGAGGTCGGGCTCGGCGAGTCCGTAGGCGCGGAGCATGCCATAGGTCAGCTCGACGGCGCGCCGTGGTCCGGGGGCTTTGGCGGCCAGTTCGGGGTCGATCTGCAGGGGGGTCTGCGTCGCGGTGTAGCGGCCGGGGTGCTGGTGGGCGTACTCGCGCCAGGCGTTGGCGAACGCGATGAGCGCGTCCTTGCCGGCCCGGCCCGCGGTGGCCTCGGCGATGCGGATGGTCTTCTCGTCGGCGGCCAGGAGCGCGATCCGTCCGCGCAGGTCCTCAAGGTTGCGGACGTGCGTGTAGAGGCTGGCGTCCCTGACGCCGAGCCGCCGGGCGACCTGGGACATGGTCACCTGGTCGAGGCCGACCTCGTCCGCCAGCTCGGCGCCCGCGACCGTCACCCGTTCCGCCGTCAGTCCGGCTCGCACCATGGACCCTCCCACTGATTCCTAGGATCCCTCATTGTAGCCTAGGGGTCCTAGGGTGCGCGAAGAGGTATCGGCGCAGGGGCGGTTGAGGAGCGGGTGGGGTGTGCCGTGGCCGACGGTGGCGGCGCGGTGGCCTGGCGCACTCATCGCCGTCCGAGCAGCTTCCCGGCGCGGCGGCACGCGTTCTCGCGAAGGTGGTGCGGGCGGGGTCCTTGCGCAGTGCCCTTCAGACCGGGAGGACGGTGTGGACCACGGGCCGACGGCCGGGTCGACGCCCTCACCGGGCCGGCGTCGTGTCGCGGCACAGGTGGCGGACGCGGCGATGGCCATGGCGTTGGTCGTCGACGGCCCACCCGGCGACATCGGTCCCTGACGCATGCGGCGTCCCGGGTGGGCGACTTTGCAGGCCCCCGGGAGGCGGTGCCACCGGCGATGTCAGCCGTTGTCCCGTTCGGTCGTGGTGAGGTCCTCGGCGAGGCGCCAGCCGTCCCCTGCGGGCTCGAACACGAAGAGGTGGGAGCTCACCCAGGGGACATCGGCCCTGTGGGTCTTGCCGAACCGGTCGGTGGCGTACGGCCTCGTGGACTCGTCGACCCACACCTTGGCCCGGTCGCCGTCCATCTCGACCTGCTGGATGTGGGCGGTGGAGACGGCTCCGTCCCACATCACGTCCGCTTGCGGTTCGTCCCTCCGCCAATACGCGGTGGGGAGGTCGGCGTCGTGCTGGAAGACCTTTTGGGCCGCTCGCTCAAGCGACGCCCGCTCCGCCGCTTCGACGTGGCGGTGCACCACCAGTGTGGCCGGCACGGCGGCGACGAGTGCTGCCGCCGCTGCCAGGACCAGTGCGTGCTTCTTGTCCATGGTGCCCCCACCCCGAGCTGCGTGATCTTGCGGGAGCGTAACCGGTCGTCGCAGGTCAGCGACAGTCGGCCGGTGCCGCTACCTCGTTCACGTGGTGACCTTGGCGATGAACGCGGCGAGGTTCGCGACGGTCCGCTGGATCTTCTCCTCCAGGGTGAGCGTCTCGTGGAGCCGCGCGCCGACGCCCGCGTCCTTCATGCCCCGCACGTACAGCGGGCAGGCGAGGTCACGGCACATGTAGGCGCCCACGGTGTTGCCCTGCTGCCCGGCCTTGCCGGCTTTCGCTGCGACCATGAGTGAGACGCCCCCGGAGTGGGTGGTCAGGCACATCGAGCACATGCCGAGCCGCGCCTGCCAGGAGGCCGGACCCGAGGTGCGCAGGGCGAGGGCCACCGTGCGGCCGTCCAGCTCGGTGGCGAGGTAGGAGCGGTCGGGGGCCTGCGGGTCCCGCCAGCCGAGGAAGTCCAGGTCGTCCCAGGGCTGCTCGGCCAGGTCACGGGGGACGAAGAGGCGCTTGGCCTCGCCCTTGGTGCAGTTCACGAACGCGCTACGGATCTCTTGCTCGGTCAACGGCTTCATGGGCAGCAGGCTAGTTTGCCTAAAGTGATTAGGCAAGTTCTTAATTAACATCGCTGGATGGTAAGAAGGCTTTGGTTCCCGCGCCCCCGCCGCCGGGAAGGCGGCGGGGCCGCCGGAGGGGTCAGTTCGGGCGGGTGGCGGAGATTCCGCCGTCCACGTAGAGCGTGATGCCGTGGACCATGGCCGCATCGTCGCTGGCGACGTACAGGACGCCCTTGGCGATGTCGTCGGGCCTGATCACCACGCCTGCCGGGGTGGCGGCGGTCATCGCCTCGAGCTCCGCACGGGCCGCCTCGTTGCCCGGCGTGAGGGTCGCCCCGGGCGCGACGGCGTTCACCCGCACGCCGCGCGGGCCGTACTCCGCGGCCCAGCTCCGGGTGAGCTGCTCGTCCGCTGCCTTGGTCGCGGTGTACATCGCCGCGTAGGGGCTGCCGACGCGGGCCATCCAGGAGCCGATGGTGACGATGACGCCGTTGCCCCGCTCGGCCATGGCCGGCGCCATCGCGGCGACCAGGACGTGGGGAGCGCGGACGTTGACCGCGAGCATGGCGTCCAGGTCGGCGTCCGGCAGGTCCTCGGTCGCCGTCGCCGGGTAGATGCCCGCGCTGTTGACCAGGATGTCGACGCGTCCGCCGAGCACCTCGGTGGCCTCCGCCGCGAAGGCCCGCAGCTGCTCGTAGCTGCCCGCCAGGTCCGCCGCGACGAAGCCGGCCCGGCCGCCGGCCTGCCGGATGTCCTCGACGACGCCCTCGCCGCGGGATCCCTGCCGGCCGCTGACGACGACGTGGGCGCCCTCGCCGGCGAGCGTGCGGGCGATCGCCGCACCGATGCCGCTGGTCGAGCCGGTGATCACGGCGGTGCGGCCGGCGAGGCGGGAGCCGGGGGTGGCGGGTGTGCTGTCTGTGATGTGAAGAGAAGTGGTCATGGGTCCCTGTCTACGGCGGCCCGCCGGCATCGGGCCAGGTCAGGACGTACCTGGGCATGGCAGCACCACCCAGGGCGACGGCGTGCCGCCTACCCTGGAGCCATGCCACGCGACCGCGCCGCGCTCGGGGCGTTCCTCCGCTCCCGCCGGGACCGCATCACCCCTTCCCAGGCGGGCATCGAAGCGTTCCCCGGGGCCCGGCGGGTGCCGGGGCTGCGGCGCGAGGAGCTGGCCGTGCTCGCCGGCCTCAGCCCGGACTACTACAGCCGGCTCGAACAGGGACGCCAGGCCAACATCTCCGACGAGGTGCTCGACGCGCTGGCCCGGGCGCTGCGCCTGGACGAGGTCGAGCACGCGCATCTGCGCGACCTCGCCGCACCCACCGTGCGGCGGCGGGCCGCGACCCCGCAGTCGGTGCAGCGCCCCGATCCCGGGCTGCTGCGGCTGATGCGCACGCTCGACCACGTCCCGGTCCTGCTGCTCGGCCACCGCGGCGAGGTACTGGCCCGCAACGCCCTGCTCGTGGAGGTGCTGGGCCGTCCGCTGGAGCCGGGGACGTCGTTCGTCCGCTACATGTTCCAGGACCCGGTCGCCCGCGAACGGATCGTGAACTGGCAGGACTTCGCCTCGGCCACCGTCGCCACGATGCGCCGGGAGACCGCCCGCCGCCCGCACGACAACCGCCTCACCGCGCTGGTCGACGAGTTGCGCACCACCGACGCCGACGTCGCCCGCTGGTGGGACGACCACGCCGTCCGCGACTACGCGTCGGTGACCAAGCGCGTCCAGCACCCCACGGCGGGCCCGATGTCCTTCGACATCGAGATCGTCCGCGCGCCCCACGAGCCCGACCAGCGCCTCGTCGTCTACACCGCAGAACCCGACTCCTCCACCGCCCGCGTCCTGCCCCTCCTGGCCAGTTGGAACGCCGCGCCGCATCTCTGACCGGGCCGCCTCGCCCCGGAAGCAGGACCACCCCGTCGACCTCGCCGACCGGCCCGAGGCAGGCCCAAGGGGCCTGGGGGCGCTCAAGGAGTTCGTGCCGGTCAGGTGGCCGACCGGGTGGCGGTGAGCGCGGCGACCTCCATCGCCTGACGGCGCGCCCGCGCGTGCGCATCCTTCAGTGAGGCGCGGTGCTCCGGGAGCAGGTGCGCGAGCGACGGCACCGTGGGCGCATACGTCAGTTCGGGCGTGATGGGGCGGACGTCCAGGGCCATCAGCCGCGGATCGCCGAGGATGGTCTCCAGCGCGGGGATCAGGAAGTCCTTCCCGTGCTGGGGCGCACCGGGACCGTAGCCGCCGCCCCGGGCGGAGACGACGACGGCGGGGCGGCCGGCGGTGGGAGCGGGACCGGGCAGCCCGATCGTCCTGCCGACGATCATGATGTGGTCCAGCCACGCCTTGAAGACCGACGGCATCGCGTAGTTGTAGAGCGGTACGGCGAAGAGGTAGGCGTCGGCGCCCAGGAACTCCTCGACCAGTTCGTCCTGGAGCAGGGCGGCGGCCTTCTGCTCGGGGGTGTGCTCGTCGGCGGGGGTCGTACGGGCCAGGATGCCGGCCGCGTCCAGGTGGCCGACGGGGTCGAGCGCGAGGTCGCGGTGGACGACGTCGCCGGCCCAGGCGGCGGTGAAGGAATCGGCGACCCGGCGGGAGACGGAGGCGTCGCCGGAGGCCGAGGCGTCGATGCGCAGCAGGTAGGACATGGTGGTGACTCTCTCGCTGTGGTGCGGGTGTGCGGGTGTGGTGGTGGTCCGTCGGCCGGGTTCCGGCGCGCGGGTGTGGGCGGGCCCCGGTGAGGTCGTGTCGTCTGAGGCAGTGTCGTCAGGGAGCGGGGGGCCGGGGGACCGCACAGCCGTCGGGGCCGCAGGCGGCCGCGCCCGCTGCGCCGAGGATCCGCAGCGGCCGGGGCTCGGGGTGCGCCGCCTCCCAGGCCCTGGTCATCGCGGCCAGGAGTTCGTCGACGCCGACGGCGCCGGGGATCGCGTACGTGCCGTCGAGGATCATGAACGGCGTCCCGCGTGCCCCCAGGCGCTCGGCCTCGCGTTGGTCGGCGTCCACCCGGGCCCGGTAGCGCCGGTCGCGCAGCGCCTCCGCGGCCTCCGCGCGGTCGAGGCCGGCCTCGGTGGCGAAGTCGAGGACCTGCTCGCGGGTCCACAGCTCGCGCGCCTGCCCGAAGTGGGCTCGGAACATCGCCGTCCACACCTCGCCGCCGCGCCCCTGGTCGGTGGCGAGGGCGAGGAGTTCGTGCGCGTAGTCGGTCGGCCCCAGCGTCCGCTCCAGCGCGTGGTAGGGGTCCAGCCCCTCGTCCCGGGCGGCGCGCTCGATCGGCGCGAAGATCTGCTCGCCCCTGGACACGGAGATCCCGTGCTTCTCCAGGAGCCGCCGTTGCGTGATGCCCTCACGGGGCAGGTCGGGGTGGAGCTGGAACGAGCGGTGGACGATCCGTACCTCTCCGGCGTGCTCGAAACGCTCCAGCGCCAGCCGCAGCCGGTTGTCCGCCAGTCCGCAGTACGGGCAGACGATGTCGGACCAGAAGTCGATCTGCATGGTGGGCCCCTCTCGAAACTCACTTTCTGTTCGTAGCCTCACTCTGCATTAGTGTGAGAAGCGATACAAAAGGCACATTGATGTGCGTGGTCGTGGGAGAGGTGGCGGACGTGGGCACCGGCGGCGAGATGCGGCAGGGACGCACCAACGTGCGGGCGAGCGTGCGGCGCGTCCCCGGCCCGTGCGCGCACTGGGGCGACGGGGACGCGGACCTCATCCGCGAGATCCTCGACCTGGTCGGCGACAAGTGGAGCGTGCTGATCATCGGCACCCTCTCCGACGGACCCGTGCGCTACTCCGACCTCGCGCACGCCATCCCCGGCATCTCCCAGCGGATGCTCACCCTCACTCTCAAGCAGCTCCAGCGCAGCGGCCTGGTCGACCGGACCGCGTACGCCGAGGTGCCGCCGCGCGTCGAGTACTCCCTGACCGGGCTCGGCACCTCCCTGCTGTCCACCGTGCTGGAGCTGGCGGCCTGGTCGGCCGAGCGGCACGCGGAGATCCGCCGCCACCAGCAGACATACGACGAGCGGACCGGGTAGGACCTGACCGGCCGATCATGTCCGGAGCCGGATGGCGAGGGCCGCCGGCGCGGGTGCGATGCTTGGCGCCATCGGGGAGGGCGGCTGCCCCGCCCCTGACCACCACATACATCCGTTCGGGAGGGGCCCCGTGACCGGAGCAACGGCGATCGTCAACGCGAGGGTCTTCGACGGCACCCGGCTGCGGGACTGGACGTCGGTCCGGTTCGCCGACGGCATCATCACCGACTGCGCCACCGGTCCCACCGCCCAGGACGGCGACGAGGTGATCGACGCGGAGGGCGGCACCCTCCTGCCGGGGCTGATCGACTCGCACATCCACCTGGTGCCCGGCGCGCTGGCGCAGGGGCTCACCTTCGGTGTGACCACCGCACTGGACATGTTCAGCCAGGCCGACGTGATGGCCGTGGCCAAGCAACAGGCCGCCGCTCGGCCGGACGTGGCCGACGTGCGTTCCGCGGGGATCGGTGCCACTGCTCCCGGCGGGCATCCCTCCGCGATGTACGCCCCGTTCCCGACCTTGACCGGCCCGGAGCAGGCCGAGCAGTTCGTCGCGGACCGCGTCGCCGAAGGCTCGGACCACGTGAAGGTCTTCGGCCCCTCGGGCACCGCGGGTCCGCGGACGATGCCGTCTTTGGACCTGGCCACGATCACCGCGGTGACCGAGGCAGCGCATCGTCGCGGACTCGTGGTCGTCGCGCACATCCACTCCGTGGCCGGGATGGGCGAGGTCATGTCCGCGGGCATCGACGTCATCGCGCACGTGCCCGTGGACGGCGAACTGGACAGAGCGCTGGCCGAGCGGATCGCCGAGGCCGGAATCGCGGTCGGCCCGACGCTGGCAACCATCGAGAACGTCCTGGGCGAACCAGGCGGGGCCGCTGTGGCCGGCGACCCCCGACTTGCCGCGGCACTCGGGGACGCGCAGGCGCGGCGGCTGACCTCTGGCGCGTCTGGGCGGCACGGGCGGGCGATGCCGCCCTATTCCCGTGCCGAGGAGAACGTCGGCCGCCTGGTCGACGCGGGCGTCACGGTCCTGGCCGGCACCGACGCCCCGAACCCGGGAACCGTGTTCGGGGCAAGTCTGCACCGGGAACTGGAGCTGCTCGGCCGCTGCGGCATGACGCCCGCTCAGGCGCTGGACGCCGCGACCGCCGCTCCGGCACGAGTGTTCAGCCTCGCCGACCGCGGGCAGGTCGCACCCGGTCGGCGCGCGGACCTCGTGCTCGTGTCCGGCGACCCGTTGACCGACGTCACCGCGACCCGGGCCATCGAACGGATCTGGCGGGCAGGCGTCCTGTGTGACCGACGTGCGTTCGTCGCCGACGCGGCCGAGACGGAAGAGCTCGACGCCTTCGACGCCCGGGTCGCCAAGGTCGTGGCGGCCGTCCGCGATCGCCGGTACGGCTTCGATCCGAACAGGGCCGGCTGACCCGTCACGAGCATCTGCGACCGCCCGCACCGCGGCGGCCCGGGGTAGGGTGCACGGTCGTGGAACGGATCTTGGTGGTGGGCGCCACGGGCGCGGGCAAGTCCACGCTCGCCCGTGCGGTGGGCGGTCGACTGGGCCTGACGTACCACGAGATGGACGCGCTGTACTTCAACGGTCCCGACTGGGCGGTGAACGGCGCGTTCGCCGAGGACGTGGCGGGGTTCGCCGCCGGGCCCCGCTGGGTGGTCGACTCCCTCGGCTATCCGGACGTTCGTGACCTGCTGTGGGGGCGGGCCGACACCGTGGTGTGGCTGGACTACCCCAGGCGCGTCATCATGCCGCGCGTCCTGCGCCGCTCCGTGCGGCGCACCGTCACGCGCGAGGCGATCTTCGGGGGCAACAGGGAAACCCTGACCGGCTGGCTGAGCCGGGAGCATCCTGCCTGGTGGTCCTGGTCCCAGCACGCGGGCCGTCGCCTCGAGATCGAGCGCCGCGCCGGCGATCCCCGCTTCGCGCCGCTGGACGTCCTCCGCTTCGGCCACCCCGACGAGACCGCGGCCTGGCTGGCATCCCTCTGAGCCCGGTCAGGACCGCGGCGCGCGCGGCCTCCCCCGGAACGCTTACTTTATTGAGCAATCCAGAATCATGCTAGGCTTTCCGGCATGGGACGGATCAGGGAGTTCGACGTCGACCAAGCGGTCGACCGCGCGATGGACCTGTTCTGGCGTCGCGGCTACGCCGAGACCGCCCTGCAGGACCTCCTCGACGAGCTGTCGATCGGAAGCGGCAGCTTCTACGCGGCTTTCGGCTCGAAGGAGCAGCTCTACCTCCGCGCCCTCGAGCGTTACTCCGCCCTCCAGGCGGACGACCTCGTGAAGATCCTCGAGCACGCGACCGAGATCCGGTCGGCGGTGCGACAGGTCCTCGTCGCCATGATCGAGGCGGATCTGACCGATCCGTCGCGGGGGTGCCTCGTCGTCAACACCGCCACCGAGTGCGGCGGCAGGCCCCCGGCTGCCGAACGTGTCGTCGCGGCGATGCGGCAGGTCGAGTCGTCCTTGGCGGGAGCCCTGGAGCGGGCCAGGTCGCGGGGTGAGCTGGCGCCGGACAAGAACCCGGTCGAGCTGGCCCGCTTCCTGACCACCTTCGTCCAGGGCCTGCGGGTCGTCGGCCGGGCGCGTCTCGGGCGGTCCTTCGTCGAGGACGCCCTCGCGGTGGCGATGCGCGCCCTGGGCTGACCGCGGTCGGGCTCCGACGCACACCGTGTGGGCCCGGCTTCCGCTTGCCATAATTCTGTATTGATCAATCCACAAAGGATTCCTCATGGAACTGCACCTCAAGAACAAGGTTGCCGTCGTCACCGGAGCCAGCAAGGGCATCGGCCTGGCCGTCGTCGAGGCGATGGCCCGCGAAGGCGTCCGCGTCGTCGCCGGCAGCCGCAACTCGACGCCCGAACTCGACGCGCTGGCGACCACCTACGACGTCACGATCGTGCCCGTCGACCTGGCGGCACCGGAGGGGGCGCAGACCCTGGTCCGCCGCGCGGTGGAGCGCCACCAGCGGATCGACATCCTGGTCAACAACGTCGGCGCCGCCGAACCGCGCAGCGGGTTCCTCGAGGTCACCGACGCCGAATGGCAGCGGATCTTCGACCTGACCTTCTTCAGCGCCGTCCGCGCCAGCCGTGCCGCGCTCCCGCACCTGGCCGAGGCCGACGGTGCGGCGATCGTCAACATCAGCTCCATCAACGCCCGCACGCCCTTCCCGATGGTCGTGGACTACTCGGCCGCCAAGGCCGCGCTGACCAACCTGAGCAAGTCGCTGTCCGAGGAGTTCGCGCCGAAGGGCGTCCGCGTCAACGCGATCTCCCCCGGCCCGGTGCGCACGCCGTTCTGGACGGCCCCGGGCGCTTTCGCCGACGCCACCGCCGCGGCCGCCGGCACCACGGCGCAGGAGGCCCTGGACGTCGTGGTGCCCCAGAGCATGGGCATCACCTCGGGCCGGATCACCGAGCCGCAGGAGGTCGCCGACCTCACCGTCTTCCTGGCCTCGCCGGTGGCGGGCAACATCAACGGGGCCGAGGTGCTCATCGACGGCGGCCAGATCAAGACGCTCTGAACGCGGGGCGCGGCCCGTCCTGCCCCGGGCGGCGGTGCGAGACCGCGCCCAGCGACCAACCTGAGAATCCGTTGTCGAGTGAGTGGAGATACATGTGACCGTCGACGAATCGATCACCCCCGAGCCGATCCTGCAGCTGGGTCTGGGATTCATGGCCTCGAAGACACTGCTGAGCGCGGTGGAGCTGGAGATTTTCACCGTCCTGGCCCGGGGCGGTCGCGATCGCGCGTCCCTCGCCGCCGAAGTGGGCCTCCACTCCAGGTCCTCCGCGGACTTCCTCGACGCCCTCGTGTCGCTGGGCCTGCTGGACCGTGACGACGACGGCGTCTACCGCAACAGCGCCGCGTCCGAGGTCTTCCTGGACCAGGCCAAGCCCTCCTACGTCGGCGGCATCCTGGAGATGGCCAACACCCGCCTCTTCGGCTTCTGGGACAACCTCACCGATGCCCTGCGAACCGGCACCCAGCAGAACGAAGTCACGCACACCGGAGCCCCCTTCTTCGCCACGCTGAGCCAGGACCCTGTCGCGTGGCGCAACTTCCTCAACGGCATGAACGGTGTCAGCACACCCCTCGCGGGGGCACTCGCCGCCGACTTCGACTGGACCGGCCACCGGCACGTGGTCGACCTCGGCGGCGCTCTGGGGGCCGTACCCGCGGCAGTGCTGCGATCCCACCCCGAGATGACCGGAACGGTCTTCGAACTTCCCCCGGTACGCCCGGTATTCGACGAATTCGCCGCCGCTCACGGCCTGACCGACCGCCTGTCCTTCCACAGCGGCGACTTCTTCTCCGACCCCCTTCCCCCGGCCGACGTCTACGTCATGGGGCAGATCCTCCACGACTGGAATGCCGAGCAGCGGCAGTTCCTGCTCCGCAAGGCCCATGACGCCCTGCCCGTCGGCGGCACGCTCATCGTCTACGACGCCATGATCGACGACGACCGACGGCACAATACCTACGGCTTCATGGTGTCGCTGAACATGCTCATCGACACGGAAGGCGGCTCCGAGTACACCGTCGCCGATGCGACCCGCTGGCTGGCGGCGGCAGGCTTCTCCACGACGGAGGCCCGTCCTCTCATCGGCGGTTACACGGCCGTCTACGCCACCAAGTAGCCGGTCGGCGATCGTCAGCTCACCGGCGCACTCCAGCCGTCGCCGGTGGCGATGTGCAAGGCCCCCCGGTGCAGGCCGAGGTCGGCGGCGGCCCTCGGCACCTCGAGGACGCCGTCGGACCCTCGGCCGCCGTGGGGCGGCGCGGCCCGTGGGCGGCCATGAACCGCAGTGGGTGGGCGCAGATCAGACCGTGAGAGCCCGGTACTCACTCCAGGCGGCCTCGCCGGCCGCCCGGTTGTCGTGCGGGCTGGGATCCCTCAGCTCTTCAGGGTCCTCCGCCACTCCACTTCCTCGACGGAGACCGGCGCCTGGATCTTGTACACGTCGCCGACCCGCAGATTGTCGGGCGTGCTGTACGTGCCGTAGGTACCGATGACCGAGACGGCCACATGGGAACCGGGTTGCCAGAAAGTACGGAAGTACGGGGCGGTCGGAGGGATTTCGGGAATCTCCAGCAAGGGCACGCCACGTCGGTCCAGCAGGCGTCGGAGCTTGTCGAAGCGGAGCCTGGGAGTGAACCTGCCGTATCTGGCGCGCATTTCGGCGTTGACGAGCGTGCGATCGCGGAACGCCAGCCGGTGCACCTGCAGGCTGAAGTGGTGCCCCGACCAGGGGTGGTCGGCCGCACCGCGGTTCCAGTAGAACTCGACGAGACCGTAGTCACGGCAGATGCTGAGGGAGCGGAAGGCGTTCTCGGCGAAGTCCGGGCCGAGGACCTCGGTCACGCGGTCGGGGGAATCCGCGGGTCCCACGCCGAGCACGGTGCCGGTGGTGATGACGTCCATGTAGAACGCCAGGGAGTACGGCGTCACAGGCTGATCCCCGATGTGGTGTGTCCGGCGCGACGTGGGGAGACCCTACTCCACCACGGCCGCCCCACGACCGGGGGCCGGAAGTGACGAACGGGTCCTCGCCGCGATGGAGCGGCGGGGACCCGCGGATGGCGATGAGACCTCGACAGGTCAGCGGGTGGCACCCCCGGCCTGGGGAAGACGCATTGCGTGTGGGGTGGCGTCCGCGCTGTCAGCTGCGGGAGCCACCGTCAGTCACCGTAGTCGCCGCCGTCGTCACCGTAGTCGCCCCCGCCGTCGCCCCCGCCGTCATCGCCGCCGCCGTCGTCGGCGACCACGGAGACCGTGCTCTGAGGGTGGTCGGCCGCGACGGCGGCCGACGTCGAGCCTGCCGCTCCGGCCAGTGCGGCGGCGGCAGCCACGGTGGCGATCAGTGTCTTGCGCCTCATGATGGCGTGTCCTTCCGTGCATGTCGGTAGGTGCCGCGGTCGCCCGGCGCGAGAGCAACGCTGAGGTACTGAAGAGACCATCAATACCGCCCGGAACGAGCCGGCACGCCGGCCCCCGGCCTACGAGGGCCTCCGAGCTCCCGTGGATGGATCGGCCACCGGCCCATCCAGGGCAGCGGCCTGCAGCCACAGCCCCGTCCCGAGGGCCCATTCGGCACGTGCGGAAACGGGGCCTACTTCCAGGGTGCGCCCATGTCGGCCGAGATTCATCCCGGCACCGGTCTCCGGGCCGGAGCACCGGCTCCCGCTTGCGCACACCGTCAGGCACCACGGCGGGAGTTGAGGCGGGCGGCCTGGCGCGTGAGATGGTCGCGCTCGGCGAGGTTGGGTGCCTTGCGGGCCGCCTCGGCGTACAGCCGTGCCGCCGTCGTCAGGTCGCCGTCGCGCTCGTGGAGGTAGGCCGCCACCGCGGTGTAGCGGGGGAGTGAGTCGTCCAGCGCCGCGAGCGCCGCCAGCCCGGCGCGCGGTCCGTCGGCCTCGCCGACGGCGACCGCGCGGTTGAGCCGGACGACCGGGCTGTCGGTCAGGAGCGTCAGCTCGTCGTACCACTCGACGATCTGCACCCAGTCGGTCTCCTCGGCGGCGGGTGCGTCGGCGTGCAGTGCCGCGATGGCGGCCTGCGCCTGGAACTCGCCGAGCCGGTCGCGGGCGAGTGCCGCCTGCAGGATCCCGACGCCCTCGGCGATGGCCCCGGTGTCCCACCGGCCGCGGTCCTGTGCGGCGAGCGGGACCAGGCTGCCGTCGGGCGCGGTCCTGGCGGCCCGCCGGGCGTGGTGGAGCAGCATGAGCGCGAGCAGCCCCGCCACCTCGGGGTGGTCGATCGCTGCCGCGAGCTGCCGGGTGAGGCGGATGGCCTCGGCGGCGAGGTCGACGTCGCCGGAGTAGCCCTCGTTGAAGACCAGGTAGAGGACGCGCAGCACGGTGGCGACGTCGCCGGGCTGGTCGAACCGCACGCTGGAGACGGTGCGTTTGGCCCGGCTGATGCGCTGCGCCATGGTCGCCTCGGGCACCAGGTACGCCTGGGCGATCTGCCGGGTCGTCAGCCCGCCCACGGCGCGCAGCGTGAGCGCGACCGCGGACGAGGGCGTCAGTGACGGGTGGGCGCACAGGAAGTACAGCTGGAGCGTGTCGTCGGCCGCGGGCGTGGGCCCGGGGTCCGGTTCCCGGTCGACGAGGTCCTCACGGCGGCGGCGGGCGGTGTCCGCCCGCGTCGCGTCCAGGAACCGGCGCCAGGCCACGGTGACCAGCCAGCCCTTGGGGTCCCTGGGCGGGTCGGCCGGCCAGACGCGGACGGCCTCGACCAGCGCGTCCTGGACGGCGTCCTCGGCCGCCGCGAAGTCGGCTCCGCGGCGGACGAGGACGGCGAGGACGCCCGGCGTGAGGCTGCGGAGCCGGGCCTCGTCGATGGGGGTGGTCATTCGGTGATGGTGGGCGGGGCGGCGAGGAAGGGGCGGAGTTCGAGCCATTCGTGGATGGGCCTGCCGCCGGCGCCGGGTGCGGCGGAGAGTTCTCCGGCGAGTTCGAGGGCGCGGTCGTAGGTGTCGACGTCGATGATCATCCAGCCGGCGATGAGGTCCTTGGTCTCGGCGAAGGGGCCGTCGGTGACGGGCGGGCGGCCTTCGCCGTCGTAGCGGACCCAGGTGCCTTCGGGGGCGAGGGCCTGGCCGTCGACGAACTCGCCGGTCTTCTCCAGGCGGGCGGCGAAGTCCTGCATGTACTGGACGTGGTCGGAGATCTCCTGGGGCGTCCACTGGTCCATGCACACGTCGTTCACTGCGGCCGGTGCGCCGCGGTAGTGCTTGAGGAGCAGGTACTTGGCCATCGTGGTTCTCCCTGGTGCCGGTGCGACCCATTGTGGCCGCCTTCACCCCGGGGACGGAGCCGGCCACGGGTTCTCGACATCACCGCCCGAGATTTCTCCGACGCCCGTCGACAGGCCTCGTGGTGCCCGGCCGACGACCGTGGCGTGTGCACCGGTCACAGGACGAAATGCCGGCGCAGCCGCTCGTGCGCGGCCCGCTCGGCGTCGGTGAACCTGGCACGTCCGGCCTCGGTCAGGGTCACTTCGATCGTTCTGCGATCTCTGGGGCCACGACTGCGTTCGACGAGCCCTTCCGCCTCCAGGCCCGTGAGGAGGGAGGCGATCCGGGTCCGCGTCTCGCGCAGGAGCGCCGTCAGCCGGGTCAGGGGTACGGGCCGGCCCTCGGCTTCCGCGAGGGCACCGAGGATGAGGTAGTCGTGGAGCGACAGGCCGTGCGTCGCCCGCAGTTCGCCGTGCAGGAGACCCAGGCTCCACAGGATGGGTGGAGGCTGCCGTGTGGCGGTGGCCGGATGGCGGTCGGTCATGCTTCATCCCCGGGGTGGGTTCACCGGCCGCGAGCTCGCGGCCCTACGGGCATAACCGGGCTTCCCCACGCAGCTGATGGCGGAACGGGGGACAAGAAGCCCTCGGATCAGGACACCGCGTCGTCTGTGCGCGCTCCGTGACGCGGCGACGGGCGGCCCGCGGCCGGCCGCCCGTCCGATGTCCTGATGTGAGGCCCCCGTGGCACGCGGGACCGTCCGTTCCCGTGCCCTCCCGGATCTACCGTCGTCAAGGCGGTGGGGCCGCACAGGTCGGTCCGGGCGGCGGGTGCGTCCGCCGACGGCACAGCGGCATCGATGGGAGCAGCGGCATGAGCCTGCTGGCAGGGATCAACCGGCCCGCGGACCTGAGGGGCCTGAGCCATCCGGAACTGGTAGGGCTCGCCGGGGAGATCCGCGAGTTCCTGATCCGGCACGTCGCGGCCACGGGCGGCCATCTGGGGCCCAACCTCGGCGTGGTGGAGCTGACGCTGGCACTGCACCGGGTCTTCGAATCGCCGCGTGACCGGCTGCTGTGGGACGTCGGGCACCAGGCGTACGTCCACAAGATCGTGACGGGACGGGCCGGTGAGTTCACCGGCCTGCGGCAGCGCGGCGGCCTGTCGGGGTACCCCAGCCGGGAGGAGTCCGCGCACGACCACATCGAGCACTCCCACGCTTCGGCGGCGCTGTCGTACGCCGACGGCATGGCCAAGGCCGGACAGCTCGCGGGGGAGGCGGACCGGCACATCGTCACCGTCGTCGGCGACGGGGCGCTCACCGGGGGGCTGGCCTGGGAGGCCCTGAACAACATCGCGGAGGCTCCCGACCGGCCCGTGGTGATCGTCGTCAACGACAACGGCCGTTCGTACGCACCGACCGTCGGCGGACTCGCGCGGCACCTGACGGCCCTGCGCACCCACGCCGGCTACGAGCGTCTGGCGGGCTGGGGCAAACAGGCCCTCGGCGGTGCCGGAACGCCGGGGCGGGCGCTGCACCGCACCTTGCATGCCGCCAAGGAGGGCATCAAGGAGGGGCTGAGGGCGGGCCTGGTGGAGGGCTCCGCCGACGCCGTGACGCCGCACTCGCTCTTCGGCGCGCTGGGACTGTACTACCTCGGGCCGGTCGACGGCCACGACATCCCCGCCCTGGAAGCAGCCCTGGAGCGGGCCAAGGCCCATGGCGCGCCCGTCGTCGTCCACTGCATCACGCGCAAAGGGCTCGGATACGCGCCCGCCGAGGAGGACGAGGAGGACCATCTGCACGGCATCGGCGCCATCGACCCGCGGACGGGGCGTCCTCTGCGGCCCGCCGTTGCGACCTGGTCGGCGGTGTTCGGCCGGGAACTGGTGGAGCTGGCGGACGCGCACCCGGACGTCGTGGCGATCACCGCGGCCATGCCCGGCTCGGTCGGTCTGAACGACTTCGCCGCACGCCATCCGGCACGGTTCTTCGACGTCGGGATCGCCGAGCAGCACGCGGTCGCCTCGGCCGCCGGGATGGCCATGGCGGGACTGCACCCGGTGATCGCCCTGTACGGCACCTTCCTGAACCGCGCACTCGACCAGGTGCTGATGGACCTCGCGCTGCACCGTCTCGGTGCGACCCTCGTACTCGACCGGTCCGGGGTCACCGGGGACGACGGACCCAGCCACAACGGGCTGTGGGACCTGGCGATGCTTCAGGCCGTCCCCGGCCTGCGGATCGCGGCTCCCCGTGACGCGCACACGCTGCGGCAGCAGTTGCGGCAGGCTGTCGTGATCACCGACGCGCCGACGGTCCTGCGGTACCCGCGGGGCGCGGTCGGCCCGGCGATCCCGGCGGCCGGTCGCGCCGGTGCGGTCGACGTCCTGCGTGAGGGCCCCGGCACCGGCGGCGTCCTGCTGATCGCCGTCGGGACGATGGCCCCGGTCGCCCTCGAAGCGGCGGAGCTCTGCGCCGAGCACGGCGTGGAGGTCACCGTGGTGGACCCGCTGTGGGTCAAGCCGCTGCCCGGAGAACTGCCCGTCCTCGCCGCCGACCGCGCCCTGGTCGTCACGGTCGAGGACGGCCTGCGTACCGGGGGAGTGGGCACCGCGGTGGGCCAGGCCCTGCAGGAGGCCGGCATCCGCACCCCGGTGCGTGCCCTGGGCGTGGCCGACGGGTTTCCCCGGCAGGCCACCCGTGCCGAGATCCTCGCGGAAGCGGGCCTGACCGCTCAGGCCGTCGCGGAGAGCGTCATGGAGGCCCTGGTGGGCGTCGCCGTCCCCGCCGTGCCCGGCGGCCCCCGGACCGCCTAGGTGCCCGAAAGACGATGAAATGCACATACCAGTAATATGCTGCTACCGCGTCAGCGGTCGGAGGATGCGTCATGGCCAAGATCAGCTGTCGCAGAATCGATGAACAGGCGCCTTCCGGACGCCGCGCGGCCGTATCCGCCGCGGTGGCCGACCTCAACGCGGGCGCGCTCGCGTTCGTCATGGGCACCGGCATCGTTTCCACGGCCCTGTACGTCAACGGCGCCGGCACCGCCTCCGCCGTACTGCTGTGGGTGGCACTGGCCGGGTTCGCGGTACTGCTGCCCGCCTACGGCTGGCGGCTGCTGCGGCAGCGCGAGCGGTTCGTCGCGGATTTCATGGGGCCGCGCGCCTTCGCGTTCCTCACCGTCGCCATCTCCGCCAACGTGCTGGCCGCACGCCTCGCGCCGGAAGGCCACACCGCGGTCGCAGGGGCGTTCCTGGCCTTCGGGGCACTGGGGTGGGTGGTGCTGGACTACGGCATCCCGCTCGCGCTCATCACCACCCTGAAACGGGGCCCCTCGTTCGACCAGGTGAACGGCACCTGGTTCCTGTGGGCGGTGGGATCGGAGTCGGTGGCGCTCGCGGCGGCCGCGCTGGCCCGGGTGACCCCGGGCAACGTCCTGCCGGTGCTGGCGGTGGTGTGCTGGGCCGTCGGCCTGGTGCAGTACCTGCTGACCGCCGCCATCGTCCTGGCCCGACTGCTGGCCCGGCCGGTCCGGCCGGAAGGCCTCATGACGTCCGTCTGGATCTTCATGGGGGCGGCGGCGATCGCAGTCCTTGCCGCAGTGCGGCTGATGGCACTCCCCGCGGGCAGCACCATGCTGTCGCGCCCGCTCCTCGTCGGATCGTCCGTCGTCCTGTGGTCGTTCTCCAGCTGGCTCATCCCCCTTCTGCTGGCCCTGGGCGTGTGGCGGCACGCGCTGCGCCGCATTCCGCTGCACTACGACCTCGGCTGGTGGAACCTCGTCTTCCCGGTCGGCATGTACGCGGTCACCACGCACGAGCTGGGACGCGCGACCGGAACCTCGTGGATGGCCAGCATGGGCCGCTGGGAGGTCTGGATCGCCGCGGCGTTCTGGGCCGTGGTGTTCGCGGCCATGGTGGCGGCCAAGCTCCGGCCCCGCCGTAGGGCTCCCCGGCCGCTGTCGTAGGCGTGCAGCCGCCGGCCGCACCCCGCCGGCCGAAGGCGCCCGCGGTCAGGCCCGGGGCCTGACCGCGGGCGCCTTCGGCCTTTCCGGTCCGGCTACCCGCCCCACACCCAGGTGACGCGCTCGTAGAGCAGCCCGAACCCGGCGCGCATCATGTTGTGCAGGGACGTGTTGTGGTCGCCGGGGCCTTCCGCCCCGGTCTCGGCGACGAGCCATCGGCAGCCTGCGTCGTGGGCCGCCCGGGCCCGGGCCGTGAGCAGCGCCGACTGGGCGCCGCGGCCGCGCCACTCCGGCAGGGTCGCCCCGCCGAACATGTCGGCACAGTCACCGTTCACGAAGATGCTGCCGACCGCGACGATCCGTTCGCCCTCCCAGACGGCGTACTGCCGCCAGTCCGGCCTGCCCACGCATGCCGCGGCCATGTCGATCATGGCCGGCGTGCTGAAGCCGAAGGTCGTCATCATCACGGTCGCCCACTCGCGTGCCTGGTCACGCTCGACGAGGCCGACCCGCAGGTCCGGGTCGAGCGCGGCGACCCCGTCGGCCCCGGCCAGTACGGTCGGGACGTCGCAGCCGAGCTTGGCGAAACGGGTGCCCTCGGTGAGGTTCCACTTCTGCGCGGTCGAGGCCCAGTCCGACGGCAGCAGGGACGGCGCGATCATGAACGAGCCCTGCGGCACGCCCTGAGCGCGGTAGAAGTCGCACACCTGCTCCACGACGTCCGCCGTGATCGGCCCGGCGGGCCCGAATCCCCCGGCCCGGTTGAAGAAGCGGCTCGGGTCCTCGCGAACGGCCAGCGCCCGCGCCGGGCCGAACTGCTGCGCGCCGACGCCCAGGGTGCTGAGCACCTCCGCAGGCGCGCCGGTCACGAAGTCTGTGTACGCCTTGATCTCGGTCTCTTCGGCCAGGCCGGTCGGCACGGTGGTGCTCACGCTTGGTTCCCCTTGTCGGTGGTGGTGACGAAGTCGAGCACGGCGGCGACGAACCTCCCGGTCTCCTCGATGTGCCCGAAGTGGCCGCTCCCGGTCAGCTCGCACAGCCGTGCGTCCGGCATGCCGGCGTGGATCTCGTAGGCGAAGCGGGGAGGGCAGATGAAGTCGTAGGTGCCGACGATCACCAGCGCCGGCGCCGCGATCGTGCCGAGCCGGTCCCGTACGTCCCAGTCGGCCGGGAGCCGATTCGGGTCATGGGTGGCCCGCAGCGTGGGCGTGCCGAACTGCGCGACCGTTGCGCGGTAGTCGGCGAAGTAGGCGGGCAGGAGGGCGCCGAGGTAGCGCTCCTTCGACGCGTCGTCGACGACCTCCAGCGCCCCCGACATCCGGGCCTCCCACACCCACCCCGCCTCGGTCGCCTCGGGCCGGTCAGGCCAGCGCTGGACGAACACGGCCATCTCCTTGGAGGCCGCCTCCATCAGTTCCGGCCCGTACACGGGCGCGGTGTCGTAGAGGATCAGCCCGTCGAGGCGGTCAGGGTGGTCGAGGCCGAACTGCAGCGCGACGAAACCGCCGTGCGAGTGGCCGAGGACGTAGGCGGACTGCGCCCCGAGATCATCGAGCACGGCTGCGGCGAAGCGCGCGTAGCGGGACGCGGAGTAGTCCCCGTCCGGCAGCAGGCCACTGTCGCCCGACCCGACGGGGTCGAGGTGGACCATGGTCAGATGCGGCTCCAGTGTGGGTACGCGCAGGTACTCAGGGTGCACACCGGGGCCTCCGGAGTGCACGAGGCACACCGGCCCGTCCCCCGCGACCCGGTAGACCTGGCGCACGCCGTCGACCATGACGGTGCGCACCTCGGCAGCACGCTCGCCGTGCTCCGCCTCGTGATGGATAGCTTTCATACCCACACGATGCGGTGGGCCCCGGAAAGGTTCGATCAGCCTTCAAGATTGTTTGCGAGGCCGGCCCGGCGGCGGCGCGGGTGGTACAGGCGCAGCCTGTCCTCACGGTTCCGGTCCAGGTGATGCACCCAGACCACACTGGGCGGGCAGTGGAACGGATCCTCCGGCGGGCTGATGATGGCCGCCTCCCAGATGACCACCTCGCGACTGGCCACCACGTTCGTCAGCTTCTGGCGGACGCCGTCGGAGACGTCACGGCGGAAGGAGAACTCCAGGTAGTCGAGGTCCGAGCGCTTGCCGGTCGGCCAGGTCACCTCCAGCCGAGACGACCGCCACTCCGCCCACGCCGAGGCGAGCTCGCCGCGATGGCCCGCCAGCATGGTCTCCTCGGCCAGGCGGCGGTGGCGCGCGGTGCGGGAGACGGCGTCGTCGTGGACCTGGTCGCCCATGCTCACCAGTGCACCGGCCAGCTTCGTACGCGCCTGGCTGAGCCTGCTGCGCACGGTGCCGACGGGGGTGCCGCACAGCAGCGCGATCTCCTCGTAGGAGGTGACGTCGGTGAAGTAGCGCAGCATGGTCACCAACCGCAGCGCCGGTGACAACGTCTCCAGCGCACTCCAGATCCAGTCCTGCAGCACGTGCTCGTCCAGCACGTCCGCCGGGTCGGGCGGGCCGCCCGAGCGGTCCATGGCGACGACCCCCTCGAGCTCGGCCACGGGCACCGCCGACTTCTTGCGCAGCTGGGCGCGGCAGACGTTGCGGACCACCATGCGCAGCCACGGTCCGACGGCGTCCGGATCCCGCAGGTCCCCGATGCGCCGCAACGCGATGAGCGCCGCCTCCTGCACCGCGTCCTCTACGTCCGGGCTGTGGCCCAGCATGGCGAGGGCGACTCCGTGCATGGTCGCCCGATGCCTGGCGAGCAGCAGCCCCAGGGACCCCGCATCGCCCGACTGAGCGGCCCGCACCAGCTCGAAGTCCAGCGGCGCCCCGCTCAAGATCAGATCAGTCATATCGTCACCATTGAACCAGAACGCCCTCACGCCCCGGATCAGCCGCCCGCGTCTCACAGCCTTCCGATACCTTGCGGACGGCCCGCCCGACCGCGGCTGGAGCTACCCGCGCTCGGACCACCGAATGGAGGACCTCCGAGTCGCCGCATCGGCGCCGGGGGCGGGCCAGAGGTCTCGTCCGCGTCGACACCGCCCCGATGGCCACCGTTACCGGCCCGCCCCATGGATCCACGGAGCAGCCGTGACCGGGTCCGCCGTTGGGACTGGCTATTGATCCGCACGAAGTTTCTGACCTGCTCCGGAAGTAGCTGCGCTGATCCCGCCGAGACCCACTTCGGCACGCATTCCACAGAGCCGTGATCGGTGGACGGGTCGGTAACCGTTCCGAGTAAATCCGATGGCACCGACAGCGTTCCGGCGACAAGACTGCCCTGGTGAACACCCTGCCGCCGGTGCCCCGCCAGTTCTCTACGCCCATGCCGGACCCACGTGGCCGCGGCATCGTTCTGGACTACGGTGGCATGCGCGCCCTGGTCGCGGACCTGGTTCTGCCTCGCGGGGCGTCGATGTATGTCATGAGCGCGATGGAAACCTCCCGTGAGCTTCTCCGGCACTCCTACTACCGGTACGAGTTCGCCACCGTGGCCGTCACGCATTCCCTGTTCGCCCTGGAGCACGTCCTCGCCGAGCGTCTAGGCTCGAACGACCCGCTCCACGCCCTGATCCAGCGGGCCACCAACGCGGGGCTCATCACGGCCGGACTCGCCGCCGAACTCGAGCGCAGCCGACTACTGCGCGACCGGCTCACGCAGGGCGCCGTGTCAAGTGCCGCCATCGGACAGGCCCAAGCGGTCGCAATGGTGCGTGCCGTCTTCTATGCCGTCGCCCCGCTCCTTCGCCCACCGTCCGCAGCAGAGGCGACGGCCGCCCCGGTGGGCGGAGCACAGCCCGTTGGCGGACTCGCGCGGCTGTGGAAGGACCACCTGCGCGCACTGTTCCCCGACGGCTTCCGCGGCGTGGACTTCGACGGTGTGGACCTGGTCCTCCTGGACGCCGACGTCGCCGGCCTCGTGCATAGAGAACTGAACGGCGGACTTGACGACAGGGGCATTGCCTCCCTCTGGGGCTGCATCGCCGACCTGGACAAGATCGTGCCCCTGATCAACGAGGAGTACTGCGCCTGCTACTTCACGAAACTTCGGACGATGGCACAGGTCGCAGCATCGACCTACATCCCCACTGCGATCTGACTGCCAGGTTGAAACAGACTCGGGTACGTTCCCACGACCCTTGTCCTGGGCTGGCTCGGTCCCGTTCCAGCAGGCACTCTGGACTACGAGGCCGCGTGAGGTTGGCGTAGCGGCTCTGGGTGGGAGCTGCCATGAGGCGAGATGCGGGGCCCGTAGGCTGGCCGCGAATCGGGCTGGCTCCTTGTCTGGCGGCCCTCACTGAAGGCAAAAGATCAAGGCCCAGGCACCCGGAGTCTTACGGCTGGTGGGCGTGGACGGTTTCGAACCGCCGACAGCTGCCTTGTAAGCCTGGTGGTCGGGGTCATCGAGGGTGCGCAGGTCAGAGCGGCGTTGAAGAGCCCCCAGCTCAGTCAGCGATCTCGACCGCGACGAACCACCGTTGTCCGCGGCTGACCGCCTGATGTGGCACGGCTGTGGCACGCCGCCCTCCTGTCGGACCCATCCGTCATGCTCTGGATCGTGGATGAGAACGCCTTCTGGCAGTTGATCGAGGACTGCAAGCCAGTGACGCCTGACCCGGATGCGTAGCAACTCGTGACCGCTCTGACGTCGCGCCTGGTCGCGGGCCCTTTGAGTACGGTCAAACAGTTCGCAGAACAGCTGTCGTGGGCGCTGTACCGGCTGGATCGCAGAGAGTACGGGAACAGCCTGTCGGGCGATGCCTTTCTGTACACCCGGGCCGCTGTGGTTGCCGCTGGCCGAGAGACGTACGACCGGGTCCTTCGGGATCCGGCGGCGTTCGTGCCGTTCGCCACTGGTGGCGTCTGGGCCGAAGACCTGCTGTACGTTCCAGATCAGGCGTATGAGCACATCACCGGCGAGGAGTGGGGACGCCGGACGCGCTACTCCTATGAGTCCTACTCCAACACCGCGGGCTGGGCCGGCTCCTAGGGCCTGTCGTCAAATTGACGTCGGCCGCCCGGAGGGCGGGCCCCGCGGTGTCTGGTGCGGTGCATCGCAAGGCGGAGAGTCGTCCTCGTAGTGGGCTACTCGGACGATTCGACAACGCAGCGAGGTGCCGTGCCAGGCGGCGCGGGGCAGGCGGGAATTTGACGACAGGCCCTAGAACCCCAGCCCTGCTGCGCGCGCGAACCCACGTGGCGAACCAACGGTGCAGCCGGACACCAGCCCCCGACACCTGCACTTATAAGTTCGGGCCAGACTCGAGTCGGCCTGCCGGGAGACACCGCGACAGGCAGCCCCCGCCCTGCCTTCGGTTGCCACGTTACGTCGCTGTCCCCCGGCGTTGATGTCATCCTCGACCGAGCTGGCGCTCAGAAGAGATCCCGCGCTGCGGCGTTCCAGGGCCCCTAACCATGAAGCACGCGGGCGGAGTAGTGGACGGCGCAAGCGTCGAATCGCCTTCGACAGGGGTTAACTGATCGTTTCAGAATGAGATCGGCGTGTCGGCTGGCAGTCAATGATCTTCATCGGCAGGGTCTGCGGAGTGTCCGATGATCTTGTCCCTGATGACTT